>CAXTMK010000204.1:0-7371 GCA_964245315.1 uncultured Acidobacteriaceae bacterium
TTCTTCCAGATGAACTGCAGCATCAGCAGCTTGTAGAAGTCGGTATCGAGCAGCGAACGCACGATGGGGTCGAGCTTCCAGTTGTGATTGTGGGCTCGCTCCGCGAAGTTCACATTCATGCAGATAAGCCTATCGGAAAAGAGACTCAGTTCGGGAGCTTAAAGCTGAACAGCTTTAAGCGTAGAGCTCCCGACATTGCTCTCTCTAACTTGTCGGTGGGGTCGGATTTTCGGAGCGCGGATAGGTCGCGGTCACGGTAGTCGAGATGCCTCCACGCGGCCGGAAGTCGCCCTTGACGATCGCCCAGACCGGGTCCGTCGCCTTGACGACATCGTTCAGCACCTGGTTGACGATGTTCTCCTGAAAGATGCCGAGGTTACGGTAGTGGAAGAGATATTCCTTCAGCGATTTCAGCTCCATGCACTCCCTGCGTGGCATGTAGCGGATGGTCAGGATGCCGAAGTCCGGCAGGCTGGTCTTGGGGCAGATGGACGTGAATTCGGGATCGTCGACAAGGATCTCGTAACCGGGAAACTGGTTCTCCCAGACGTCGATCGGCGGGAAGACGTGGTCGAGGCCGGAGGCGGCGTGGGTATCGGTGTAGCCGGTGTTTTGAGTGCGCATAGAGTTTGGATGCGTTGGGTGGGGTTTAGTCGCTGGTCCGTCCCATGTCTCAGAATCAAGACATGGGGCACCCAAAGCCTAGGGGCGCGCCGGGAAGCGCAGGACGACGCCGGTGCTGATGGAGTAGAGCGGATAATCGTGGGCGTAGGTGCCGGAGGTGTGCAGGCCGCCGTAGCCGATCTCGAAGACGCGCCAGTCGGCCCAGGGCAGAAAGCGCAGGTCGGCGCCCGCGTAGACGTGGTATTCAAAGCCGGTCTGGGTGGGGATGCCGGGGTAAGTGGTGGTCGCAGGATAAGACGTTCCATTGAATATGTCGTTGGTCAGCACGCCGTAGTTGGAGCGGCCGGCTCCGGCGGAGCCCTGCACGTAGGCCTTCAGGGGATGGTATGGAGTATTGAAGCTGGCGCGAATTCCGGCCAGGCCGGAGTAGATGTGCGCGCCCGCGCCTTCCGCGTAGGCCTGCGCGCCGTGCTTGCTGCGGACTGTCGAGCCGCGCAGATCAAGCGCGAGAGTCGCTGGGCCGAAGGTTTTGAACTCATAAAATGCTCCGCCGGTGAAGCCGAGCGGGTTGACGGCATCGTTGTAAGCGGTGCAGTTCGTGGTCACGCTGCCTGAGCAGGGCGCGGGCGAAAGAGTATTGAGTACGGGCGACGATCCGACACCCGTCATGCGGGTGGCCGTAAACATGCCGTAAACGCCGAACTGCGCATGAGCCGAAACGGAAAGTGCAGGCAGTGCAAGAACAAGGGCGGCGAGCGAGAAGCGCAGTGTACGAATCATGTATGCCTTAGTTTATCGCGGATAGGGTGAACGAAAACAGGAAAGGCCCGGAAAGTTCCGGGCCTTTCTATGACGAAGCGGAGGGGCTTGTGGTTAGGCGAAAGGCGAAAGCAGATCCCTGCGGGATCACAACCAAAATCAGTTGCGGCGGCCAAGCGTGGGGCGGTCGTCGCCGGTCTTGTTGGGATCGTTAGGGTCGGCGGCTCCGGCGCGACGCAGCGTAGGCTTGTTGCCATTCGACTTGTCGTTGACCTTGCGCTTGTTTTCGATGCGGGCGAGCCGCGCTTTCACGTCGTCGAACTCGCTGGTGGTGACGATGTACTCCGGTTTGGCCGGGAGGATCGTGGCAATCTCGTCTTCGGAGTTGGCGATACGATCCGGCGTCTGCGGATGGTCGGAGAAGGCCTTCGCCAACGTGCCGGGCTTGTGTTTCTCCAGCGCGTCGAGCTTCTCGAACAACGTGACGAAGCTCTGCGGATCGTAGCCGGCCTTGTACATGTACTGCACGCCGAGATAGTCGGCCTCAGCCTCGTCGGCGCGGGAGAACTTAAGGAAGCTGAGCGGAATGGCGAGTTGCGAGGCCTCGTAGATGCCGTAGCCGGCGTAGGTGCCGGAGGTCGCGATCATGATCGGAATTTCCAGCATCTGCGCGTAAATGGCCTTCGTCTGCTGACGCGCGGCGTGGTGGGCGACGACGTGCGAGATCTCGTGCGCCATGACTCCGGCGAGCTCAGCCTCTTCGTCGCAGTTCATAATCAGGCCCGAGTTGACGTAGAAGAAGCCGCCGGGCAGCGCCATGGCGTTGATCTCGTCCGAGTCGATGACCTTGATGGTAAAGGGCACCTTGGCGTCCGAATTCTTGACGAGATTCTGGCCGACGCGGTTGACGTACTCGACGATGACCGGGTCGGTGACCAGGTGGGCCGACTTCTCGATCTCCATGGAATACTGCTTGCCCACGCGAATCTCCCAGTCGGTGGAGAACCAGTTGCCCATGCCGCGTCCGCCGATGTTGCGGGTCCCGATGGAGTTGACGTCATCCTCGCTGCCCGGTTTGATGTGCGGGTTCAGGGCTTCGCCGGGCGAGGGCATGGAGTCGGTCTTGGCCTTGGCGTCAGCGGCTGCCTTATCGGCTTTCGCCTGCTCCTTGGGGCTGAGCGGTGGTGTCTGCTTGGCATCCGGCAGCGGCAACGGGGTGCGGGCGACGCTGGGATCAGGATTTTGAGGTGCTGGGTCGGGCGTCGCGGGAATCTGACTGGTGGGTGGCGGCGTAGTGGGAGTCTGCGTGGGGTCGGTCGTCGCGGGCGGAAGCGTTACAGGCGGCGTGGTAGGCGCCTGCGACCATGCAGCAGCGGGAAGCGTTAGGAGGGCGGCGAGGCCGAGATGACGAAGATACATGGGGAGACTCCTGTTGGCGGCTTCCCTGCCCGGGACGCAGCCCTACACACTATCTTAGACGCATATTTCCAGGAATGGGCGCACCTTGTGCGCAGGCGTCCAGGCAAATCGAACGGTCCACTTTGTACTACGCGACGGTCGGGCGCACGGATTGGCGACCTCGACGTGCCTACCAGGTGTTGTAGGTGGTTCCTTCCGTCGAGACCTGCTGCGAGCCGGAGTGGACGTCGTCGATGCCGCCGGCGGTCTCGTCGAGCGTGGTGAGCATGCTGCCTTCTGCGGGCATCCAGGTTTCTTTGCTCTGGGTAAACGGGTCTTTGGGGATCTCGTGCAGGTAGCCGGACTGCACCAGGTCGTCCAGCGACTGCGGGGCCTTCTGCTTGTCGTAGGTGTAACCGTCGATCGCCCCGCGCATCGTGTGCAGATCCTCGCGCAGGACGGCCTCGCGGGCGTGTTTGACGTTGGCGACGTAGGCGGGGACGGCGATAGTGGCCAGGATTGCGATGATCGCCATGACGATCATGAGCTCGATGAGGGTGAAGCCGGCATGGGAGGTCGTACACTCCACCTCAACGACGATAAAGCCGTCGTTGAGATGGGGCACCCGGGATCTGAGTCTCTTTACCATGTGTTGTACTTCGTTCCGTCGAGTGCGGTGCCGTTGCTTTTACTGTGGACATCGAAGACGTTCTGCCCGCCCCAGGAGCTGGAGTCGGCGTCGTCCTGGTTGGAGCGCAGATCCCAGTCGGCGGTGCCGGTCATGGGATCCAGTGGGATGGCGCGGAGGAACCGGACTTTCTTCGTCTGCACGTCTACACCATCGACCAGCGTCTGCAGGTCGGGCGGATAGTTGAGCGAGTCGGCCTTGGTCTGGAAGGCGCCCTTGATGGCGGCGTCGTAGTAACGGTCGATGGCGTCGCGCATCTCCCACAGGTCGCGATGGAGTTCGCGCTCTTTCTGGCGCTTGACCTGGAATTTCGCCAGCGGAATAGCGGCCGAGGCCAGGATGCTGATGATGGCGACGGTGATGATGAGTTCGACGAGCGTCAGGCCGGAGTCGCGACGGCAAGGTTTAGGGTTCAGGGTGTAGGGTGTGGAAGTTTCGACATCGGGCAGCGCTCGCCCACGTCTCAGAGGCGAGACGTGGGGCACCCGGATTGGCGGCGATTGGGTCATTTGACGTGGACGATTGCGGGTGTTCCGTTGGCCGGGATGGCGGTCTGCGCGCTGTCTTTCGCGCCTACCTTCATAAAGGTGATGCTGGCGTCGCCGGCTGCGGCGGCTTTGAACGTCAGCGTACAGACGTTGCCTTGGCCGGTAATTCCCCTGGCGTTGGGCGGACGCGTGGTGGAGATGGTGACAGTGCCGTTGTCGTCCAGACGATGGGCGACGGTCGCAGGCTGGCCGTCCTTCGAGAGGAAGTCGCCGGCGTCAACGTTGACCAGTTGCAGCAGATGCGGATCGAACTGGATCTGCATGGGCACGGAGTAGACATCCTTGCCGCCGGAGAGCATGACGGCTACCTGGAAGGTGCTGCCGACAGTCTGGTTGGAATTGCCGGGAACGACCGAGATAGCGACGGGCGTCGCAAAGGCGCTGCCCATGTTGGCGGCGGCGGGCAGCGTGGCCGTAGTTACCGACGGCGGCATGGCGGGCGCGACCTGCTGCGCCATCTGCTGAACGGCGGCGGAGGCGGCAGCGGCGGCGGAGATCTGCGGCTGCACGGGCGGGAGCTTGATGCCGGGGTCGGTCGCGGCTGCCGCGGCGGCGAGGGCGGCATCCATCTTGCGCAGTTCAACCGTGCCGCTGGTGCCGGTGTCGATGGCACGCAGATTCTCGGACCGCAGGACGGACTCGCGGACGATGTGCGGAATGAGCAGGAAGACGATCTCATCCTGCTGGACTTCCTTGTTCTGCGAGCTGAAGAAGAACTTGAAGAACGGCAGCTCCCCCAGGCCGGGCGTGCCGGAGACGCTCTTGTTGTCCTGCTTGGTGACGATCCCGGCGAGGATGGACGGCTCGCCGTCCTTGAGCTGAATGACCTGTTCGAGCACGCGCTGCGCGATGATGGGCTCGGTGACCCCACTGATGGTGACATTGCCGTTCTGCTGCGAGACTTCGACCTTGCACTTGAGCGAGACTTCGCGGTCGTAGTGGACGCTGGGCGTGATGTCGATGTTGACGCCCACGTCGAGATAGGTGAACTGCGTCTGCACGCCGATGTTGGCCACGCCGGTGGAGACGCCGGCGTTGTAACTCCCGGTGGCGACCGGGATCTTCTGGCCGATCTTCAGCGTGGCCCGCTGGCCGTCGGTGGCTCGAATGCGCGGGTTCTGCAGAACGCGGGTGTCGGTGTCCGAAAGCAGCGCGTTCACCGTGCCGCCGGAGACGGTAACGCCAAAATCGGTGGCGTTGAGGTGCGCGAGACTGTTGAGGGTGAGGCTGGTGCCCGTGATGTTGGTCGTGGAGGTGGAGGTGGCGGTGGTGGAACTGGTGGTGGTAGGCAGCGTCGGCGTAAGGCCGATGGAGGTGGGCAGCGTGATGCCGAGATTCCGGATCTTGTCGCGATTGACTTCGAGGACAGCTACGTCGACGACGACCTCAGGCCGGGCGCGGTCGAAGTCGTAGATCAGCTTTTGCGCCAGCAGAAGCTGGTCGGTGGTGGCGCGCATTACAATGGCGTTCTGCGAAGGAACCAGATAGAGCTTGACCGACGGGTCGAGCAACAAACGCAGGCCGGTGAGGATTTCGTTGCCATCGTTGGGCTGCGAGGAATTCGAAAGATAGAAGGTCTGGACCGCGAGGTCTTCGAGGTCGGTGCGCTTGGTGCGGGTGTTCTGCGCGATGAAGATGGTGTTGGCCGTAACCGGCTTGTAGAACGTTCCGGAGATGGTTCCCAGGATGCGCAGCGCCTCATCGAGCGAGACCGCGGTCACGTCGAACGGAATGCGCTTAGAGGTATAGTCGGGGTCGAAGATGACGTTCAGGCCAGCCTGTTTGCCGATGGCCTGGTAGATAACCTTGACGTCCTCCACCATGTGCAGCGTGTACTTATCGGTGGAGACGCTTTTCAGTTCGATGGGCCCGGCGATGGAGTTGATGCTGTCCAGCACCGCTTTCTGCTGCGACATCTGCTCCATGGCGGCTGCGGCGGCGGCTCCGGTCAGTCCCGGTGGCGGCTGCTCGCGCTGGCTGCGCTCGATCTCCTGCTGGGCGGCCTGGTTCGACGGATCGATCTGGGCGGCGCGCATAAACTGCTGGATGGCGCCGGTGTAGTCGCCGCTCTGGCGCAGGATGCGGCCGCGATCGATGTGCTGCGTCGCGGCGAGGAAGCGCATCCGCTGAAAGTGCGCGAGATAGCGGAGATCCTTCGGACTTTTTTCGTGGGCGTGCTTATAGTCCTCGAAGGCCGTGTCGTAGTCTTCGCGAACCTCGGCATCGGCTCCGCGTTTGCTCCATGTTCCGGCGGATTGGGCGTGGGCCGCGGGTGCGAAAAAGCCGCCTGCGCAAAGGAATGCCAGAGCCAGAAGTACGGCTGGTGTGCAGAGGAAACGGAAGAACCCACGGCTCATGCTGAATGTGTTCGCTTTCTGTGCGCGGTGACGGACTCGAGCCCCGGCAAAGCTCTGGGCAGGCGCATACCCGGCGCAGCCTGCGGAAGTACGCTGGATTCTGCCGATTGCATAGGTGCGTGCGAGAGCCCTTGGCTCTGGCGAGTATACCATCCGGGTCACGTGAAGCCTCTCGAAGATGCAGCGGGTACGGCGGTTGGTCCACGGGCTTTCTGGGTGCTGCCTCGCGGCGGGTTGTGGGTTCAGGCCGGGCGTTCCGGCGTGTTGAGGTTTAGACGCGGAGGGTTTGTTTGGGTGAGTGAGAGAATTTTAGCCATTGTTTCGCGCATGTTAAGATAGGAAGTTCGATGCCTCGCACAATGACAGTTACGTCGCCTGCCCACGCGGTCAAACCGGTGGTGAAGGAGAAGGATCGCGACCCCGTGGCGGCGGGCAAACGCGACGCCGCGTTCAACCGGTCGGCGAGCTTCAACTATTTTCTTACCGATACCTACGAAGCGGGCGTCGCGCTGCGCGGAACGGAGGTAAAGTCGATCCGCGAGGGCAAGGCGAACCTGAAGGACGCCTACGGGCTGCTGAAGGACGGCGAATGCTTTCTTCTGAACGCGCACATTGGGCCGTTTTCGCATGGCAACGCGATGAACCACGAAGCTCTGCGAACCCGGAAGCTGCTGCTGCACAAGCTGGAGATCAGGAAGCTGGAGGCTGCGACGCGGCAAAAGGGCTTCACGCTGATCCCGGTGCGGCTATACTTCCGCAACGGCCGGGTTAAGTGCGAGATTGCGCTGGCCAGGGGCAAGCAGGAATACGACAAGCGAGCGACCGAACGCAAGCGCGAGGCGGATAACGAGGCCAAGGCAGCAGTAGCTCGAAGTCAGCGAAGATAAGGTTTGTTAGAATTCAGAGATTGGCCGGGATGGCGGAACTGGCAGACGCAGCGGACTCAAAATCCGCCGAGGGCAACCTCGTGGGGGTTCGACCCCCCCTCCCGGCACCA
>CAXTMK010000205.1:0-7086 GCA_964245315.1 uncultured Acidobacteriaceae bacterium
GTCGTAGTTTGGAACGAAGTCAACCGTGACCATGTCGATGTCGGCCAGCATTTCGCCGGCAATCTTCATCATGCGGCATTCGGTGTACCGCATGGCGGCCGGCGGGTCGCCGTCGACGGAGCCGAAGTTACCCTGGCCGTCGACCATCATGTAGCGCAGCGAGAAGGGCTGCGCGAGCCGGACCATGGTGTCGTAGATGGCGGAGTCGCCGTGGGGATGGTAGTTGCCCATGACGTGGCCGACGACCTTGGCGGACTTGGTGTACTTCTTGTTGAACTGGAGGCCCATCTCCTGCATGCCGTAGAGGATGCGGCGATGGACGGGCTTGAGGCCGTCGCGGACGTCGGGCAGGGCGCGGCCGATGATGACCGACATGGAGTAGTCGAGGTAGGAGCGGCGCATCTCCTCTTCGATATTGATGGAGAGCATGTTGAGCGCGCCGCGTCCGCGGACAGTGCCGGAGCCGTCGGGCGGAGAGCCGGCCGGCGGAGGGTCGTTGCTATTGGCATCCTGCGGGTTCGGGGCGCCGGAATCGGCGTTGTTTTCAGGGTTTTCCGGGAAGAGATCGTCTGGCATGGGCACCCTCTATTATAGCGGTTTTGGCCATGAAACAGGACGAAAGACAGCACGGATATGGGGGAGGACGACAGATGGGAGTTGAGAAGCTGCGCCCGCGCAAATGAAAACGGGCGCTCTGGCGAGAGCGCCCGTTTCCGGCTGAGGTTCGTTCCGGATAGGAGTTGATTTTGCCGGCGAACTGGAGGAAGCGCCGTGCGGTGATCTGCGGGTCAGGTGGTTTAGAACTCCGCGCGGAGGGAGAACTGGGCTACGCGGTAGGTCGATCCGTTGAGACCGCCCGTGGTGGCTGTGATCTGCCCGAACTGGGAGGCGTTGTTGACGATATCGAGCGCGGGATTACCGAAGACGGGGTGATTGGAGAGGTTGAAGGCGTCGGCGCGAAACTGGAGATTGACCTTATCCTTGATGACTGGGAAGGTCTTGCCGAGGCCGGCGTCGAAGTAGAAGGCGTGGGGGCCGCGCACCAGGTTGCGCTGGCCGTACTCGATGCCGATCGGACCTCTGAATTCGTTGAACACCTTGGCAGCGCCGGCGGCGCCTCCAGCGAAGTTGTAGAGGACATTCTTGCTGTGGTCCGTGTTGTGCGCGGACTTCAGGTCGGCCTTGTTGCCGGTGAAGATCGCGTAGTCGAGGTTGTCGTACGAGGCGAGGAAGGCATCGGCCGTGGGACTGACGGCAAGGCCGGTGCGGTAGCTGGGAAGACCGGAGACGGTCCAGCCTCCGATGGCTTCGTCAAGCCAGAGCGGCGCGGTGCCGGCGAAGGCTTTTCCGCGTCCGAAGGGCAGAGCCCAGGAGAAGTTGGACGATATCTCCTGGTTCACGTCGAAGTCCGAGGTGGCGCGGCAGGCTCGGGGCTGGGTGACGTCGCAGATGAAGCCGGAGTTGCTGAAGAGGGAGTTGTTGTTCGCGCTCAGGGAGCTGTTATCTATGGAGTGTGACCAGGTATAGTTGAACTCGAAGCGAAGACCCTGCGAGACGTTTTTGTCGAGAGTGATCAGCAGGCCGTGGTAGTTGGAACTGCCCATATTGGTGAGGTAGGCGTTGGTACCGAACTGCGCCGGGATGCCGATGTTGGTGGGCAGGACACCGTATAAGGCAAGTTCGTACAGGGCGTCCGAGATGTCGCCTCTCCTGACATAGGTTCCGGCGGCGGCATTCACAAAGGACGAGCCGGTCGGGAAGCCGTAATTACTTAGCGCGTTTGGTCCGAGGACATCCTCAAACCACGGCTGCTTTGTGATTGTGGCGCCCGCCCGCTTCTGCACTGTCATCGCGGCAAAGGCCTGAGCCATCGTCTGGGTGGATTTTCCAGTGTAATCGGGGACGTCGAGAACCTGCGAGGCGTCGGCATCCGCCAGCAGACGGCGGCCCAGGCGGCCGGCATAGTTGACCTTCATCACCATGTGCCAGGGCAGTTCCTGCTGCACGCCGAAGTTGAGCGCGATGGAATAGGGGTCCTTGAGTTTGGGAGAGATGACGAAGCTGGTCGCGCCCTCGGCCAGGCCGTAGGGGCCATCCACTGGATCGTAATACGGAGTATAGGGGGTGGTGATGGGCGAGGGCGCCGGATTGAGGCTGGCGGAGTAGCTGAGATTGGGGCCGAGGCGGGCATCTGTCAACAGTGAGTTGTAGGCTCCGGTCGCGTTTTTGGTCGCTCCTGCGCCATATGGGTTGTTCTGGGTGTTGAAGAAGAGATACGAGATCTGGTCCTGGAGGAAGTTGATGGCGTTGATGACCGTGCGGTCGTAGACGATGCCGGCGCCGCCGTTGACGACGAGTTTGGGGAACCAGGACGGGTTGTAGGAAAAAGCGAAACGGGGGGCGAAGTCCTTGTAGGAGGGCGCGTACAGGTTCGGACCGTTGTTGGCCTTGCCTCCAAGAACGTAGCTGTAGATTGGAAGCCCCGTGTTGGTGATGTTGCCGGCGCTCTGCTGGGCGATGCGGTCTTTGATGTAGGTGTTGAAGTCGATGGGCGAGGAGACCGATTCGTTGCCGTTCGCCTCGTAAGGCACCGAGTAGAGCTGATAGCGGACACCATAGCTTAGGGTGAGATTGCTGGTCACCTTCCAGGTATCGCCCACATAGGCTTCCGTCTCGTAGAAGCGGTAGGCTCTGGATTCGCCGCTGCCCGCGGGCAGAGCCACACCCTTGTTGTTATAGACGTAGTTGGTCGAAATATCTCCTATGACGCCGAGACCGGTGGTAAACAGGTTGTCGAAGTCGGTAGTTGCCGCGCCGGAGGTGGTCTGGGAGATATCGGCTGGGCGGTTGGCGCAGTACGTGTAGCCAGCGCAGGTGGATGGGGAATCGAGGCCGTTGGCCAAGGTGCCGGTCAGCCCCACTTCCGGGTTGTTAAAGTTGCTGATGAGATTGCTGTGGGTCTTGATGAACTTGAACTGGCCGCCCATGGTGAGGTTGTGCGAACCGAGCTTCCAGTTGAAGTCGTCGCGGACCACCGGGATGGGAACGCGGCGCTGCTGCCCGTCGAAGTTGGTGTAGGGACCCCCAAGTCCGGTGAAGCTGTACTGGTTGGCGCCGGTGGGATTGTAGAGGTCGGGGAAGGAGTACTTGGTAATGGTGTCGCCGTAGTAGAACTGGTTCACCTTGTTGGCGCCGATGGTCCAGATGTGGCTGACAACATAGCTGTAGCTGCGGTCGATAAACGGATGCGTAAGGGGGTCGGTCGGGAACTCAGGAGCGGAGTTTGTTTCGTTCTGGCGATTGATGGTGAAGCGGCCGAAGATCTTCTGGGTGTGGGTGAGCTGGTAGTCGATGCGGCCGACGTAGGTGGTATCAAAGTTAGGGGTGGGGTAGGTGAAGCGGAAGCCGGCGGTGTTGACCCCATCGCCGTGGCTGATGTCGTTGGGCAGGGGATAGCGTGAGTTGATAAAGGACAGCACGGAGGGATTGAAGCCGATTCCGAGAGGGTCGAGCGCCTTCACCTGCGCAGACGACAGGTTGGTGATGCAGGAGGGCAGCGGGCCAGTGAGGCTGGTGATGCGGGTACTGTCGCCGCACGACGAGCTGCTCGTATTGATGTAATTGAGAGTTCCCGCGCGGTAGCTCGCCAGCGGGACGGTGGGTTCGGCGGTCGAGGATTGAATGATGCGGGAGTCCGCGAGGTCGAAGAAGAAGAAGAGCTTGTCGCGCCTGATGGGGCCGCCGATGGAGCCGCCGAACTGGTTGCGGATGAGCGGTGTGCGACCCAGACCAGTGAGGTTGTTGAACCAGGTGTTTGCCGCGGTGGACGTGTCGCGATGGTACTCGTTGATGTTGCCGTGGAAGCGGTTGGTGCCGCTCCTGGTGACAAGCTGGAACTGGGCTCCGCTGCCCGTGCCCTCGGAGGAAACCAACCCGGCGACCGTGCCCGTGAATTGGTCGACCGAATCGACCGGGGCCTTGGCGATGATGGCGAAGGCGCCTCCGGCAGCGATGTCGTTCACGTCCATTCCGTCGATGGTGACGGAACTCTGGTCGATGCGGGCGCCGGCGACGGCACCCTGGTTGATGTCGACACCAGGTTGCTGGGTGAACAGGGTGGAGATACCGTTGGTGCGATCCTGAATCGGCAGGCTGTTGAGCTGCTCTACGTCGATATTGTTGCCGATAGTAGCGTCGGTCGTGTTCAGCGTTACCTGCGAGTTGCCGGCGGAAACCTCGACCGTTTCCGTGCTGCCGGCGACCAGCTTCGCGTTCTGCGTGCGGGTAATCGCGACGCCGAGCGGGATGTTTGTGAAGGATACGTTCGAGAAGCCGTCGCGGCTGATGGTCAACTTGTATCCCGCGCCCGGCGGCACATCCGCGAAGCGGTACGATCCCTTATTGTCGCTGGTCACAACGAACTTCGCGCCGTTGGAGGGATTGGTCAGGGTAATGGTCGCTCCGGAGATTACAGCGCCGGTTGCGTCGGTAACAACGCCTGTAAGCGCGGCGGTGTCCTGGGCGCGTACAGCGGGACTTGCCAAAAGAAGGAGGCAGGCGAACACGCAGACGACGGAGGAGAAGCTGCGGAAGATCATACGGGCCAGTAGCGTACTAAGGTTCTTCAAGGGGGAGGCCTCCAGGAAACTTACAGGGAGGTTATGCAATCTCCGGGCCAAAGACCAACTAATTGATTTGTTAACGTTTCGTTGGACAACGAAAGGTGCTGATATGGTTTGATCGAGTAATATCCGGAATTCGGTAGGGATGTCGGAACCCATCCCTGGCTTGCAGCTCTTTGCAGGGTTGTTTGGCGTTGCCGGCCAGGCTTTCTCTTCGGCGCTGCGGCGCCCCGACGCCTGTATCGGTCGCTGTGACGACTAACAAGTCTCCAAACAAGACAGCAGAACTTCACGGGACAGACGCCGTGCGCAACTACTCAACAAGGGATTCGCCACGCATTCAGACGGTGGATGGCATGGTGGGCAAGGCGGGGATGAAGTACGCCATCAGACCAGGCTTTGTCGGCATAACGGTGCGGGAGAAGACATGGCGCCCGTCGCTTCCAGCACTTTTGAATTCGGTGGCATAAAGGATGCGTTCAGGGGCGACACGCTGGCCCATCGAGGTGAATGGGCACACCGTGCGGCAGACTAACGATCTGCCCATAGCTCCGGGCAGGGAGAGCGAGGCGCAGGTAGCGATCGATCCACTGTATGGGGCCATTCGTCCTGAGCCGGAGGTTGTCTCGAGCTATACCGTTACAGTGAGGCGCAGCACCCGATATGCCTGAACAGCGGGTCGGAGAGGGAGACCAGCAAGACAAAGCAGATTCCGACAGGATGACAATTGACTTACGCTTGTCATTGAAGGAATCTGCTTTTCAGTCTATGCGCTACGCCAGCGAATTCAACTCCGCCGCCAGGGACCGTTCTTGTCACATTCCTGCGGTCGGTCTGGCGCAGCCAGAATCGTCGTAGTTCCAATCACCGCTTACTTCTTCGACGCGGACTTCTTTGCGGGCGCGGATTCCATCGCCTCTTCCGCGCTCTTGCCCATCTCGGCGGAAGCCCCTTTCTCGTCCTTCTTCGAGTCGCTTTCCGACTTCTTCTCCTTGCCGGTCTTTGCCTTCTTCTCGGGCTCGCTCTTGTCATCGCCTTCTTCGGCGATCGCCTGCTTCAGAATCGTTTTGGCAGCGGACATCACCAGCTTGCCGGCGTTCTGCTCTTCGGTCAGCGTGGCCTTCAAGAGGCTGACAACTTCGCCTTCGCCCAGCGCCGTCGCCATCAGGATCGCGACCGAGTAGCCGGCGATCTCATAGTGCTCCACACGCGCTGCCGCGCCGATGATTCCGGAGTCCATCACCGCGCCTTCGGCGTCTTCTTCGAGCGCTTCCTTCATCTCGTCGATCGCGCCTTCCATACCCGAGCAGTGCTTCCCGGTGGGCTTCTTACCCAGGATCTCGAACGCCTGCTTCAGCCGTTCGACGTGGCCCTTGGTCTCGTCCAGATGGGTCAGGAAGATCTGCTTCAGGTCGGGACTCTGCGCACCTTTGGCGGTCTTCGGCAGAGCTTTTACCAGCTGATTCTCGGCGCTGTACAGGTCTTTCAGTTCATCGATCAACACTTCGCGTAAGCTCATCGCAACCATTCTCCGGGGAAAGTCTCGCGAGTGGAGCAACCTCGCCATTCATCAGAGGCGTGGCCAGGCTAAATGGTTGGATTCAAAGCGAAAGATCGTGCTGCACGCCTGGTTCGTTACAGACAATGAAGCCCAAGCGCCCGTATATCCGCGCTGCGTCGGGACTGATGGCGTGCAATCGCAGCCCCTGAAAATGTCCGCATGCCTGCGCGATCAGGGATGTCACCAGTTCCGTTGCGATTCCGCCGCCGCGCCACTTCTCCCGCACATACACGCGCCGAATGCGGCCAACAGCCGGATCGCCGGCAAACGGATCAGGATTCAGCCCGCGACAGCCACCAGTTCGTCGCCTTCGAAGACTCCATAGAAGCCTTCGCCCGCACCGTCGAAGCGATTCTCTCCGCTCTCCCGCTCGCGCGCGGTGCGCTCCAGGAATTCGGATCCATCAGCGTCCCCCTCGCGGCGCAATTCGGCAAATCCGGGCGCTCCCACAGTGATCGCGCGAATCGAAGTCATGTTCAACACGGTACGCTTGCCCCGTTGCCGGTGCACTCAGGCGTGAAAAGCATTCTTCGCGGCCTATAATGTCCTATGGCGAGCGTTACGCCGGCGACTCCTCGGGTCAGCCGTAACCCCTCAAAACCGCAGAAGGCCCCCGCAGCCGCGCCGCCAAGCGAGACTGGGATTAATCTCGAATCCGCCCTGCAGGTTCCGCCGCCGGAGCCCGCCATCGTCGACGCGACGCCCGTCGCACCGCTCAGGCCGACCGACGATTCACAATCCATCGATGCCCGCTTCGACAAGCTGCTCGAGACCGTCCATCGCAACCGCCCGCACGACGATCTCGACCTCATCCGCCGCGCCTGGGACTTCTGCATCCAGCAGCACTCGGGCCAGAAGCGCGCCTCGGGCGAGCCTTACATCATCCATCCGCTTGAAGTCTGC
>CAXTMK010000206.1:0-2588 GCA_964245315.1 uncultured Acidobacteriaceae bacterium
TCCCAGGCGTCGGCGGGCTCGTAGCGGGCCTTGGCTTCGGGCTTGGCCAGCTCGCTGGTGCGGCAGTGGATGAGGATGGGCTTGCGGGCCGCAGCGGCGATCTGCATCTGGGCCACGAAGGCGGCCTTCTGGACCGGGATGTCGGGGTTGTCGAGCGCTTTCAGGAGCAGCGGCATGGCCTCGCGAATGGAGGCTGCGTCGGGCGCGGGCTGTAGAGACCCCATGGCGGCAATCTCCTCGGGCGTGGGGGAGTGGCCGGCGGCGTCCCGGCGAAGGTACTCGAAGATGAGGCCGGCGAAGGGAGTCTTCGGAGCGGAGTCAGGGGCAGACTGACGCGGCTCGGTCGCACTCATCGCAGAGGCGCGATCGATGGGGCACAAAGTTGTTGCTGGTCCTTCCCATGTCTCAGGTGCGAGACATGGGGCACCCAAACTGGTGGCCAGATTCGTGGCCAGCACGGCTGCAAGGAGGAAGATCATTCCGGTCGGACGATCATATCGAGGAAAAGTTGGTGGATGCGCGGGTCACAGCCGAGCTCGGGGTGGAAGGTCGCGGCCAGGATGTGGCCCTGGCGGATCAACACGGGAAAGTCGTCGCGCGAGGCGAGCACCTCAACCTCCGGGCCGGTCCGCGTGATGCGCGGGGCGCGGATAAAGACCATCTCGATAGGGCCACCGGGCAGGGAAGTCGGCGTGGTGCGGATGGTGGAGTCGATCTGGCGGCCGTAGGCATTGCGCTCGACGGCGATGTCCAACGCGGCGAGCGAGGCCTGCGCGGGATTCGAGACCTCCTTCGCCAGCAGGATAACGCCCGCGCAGGTGCCGAAGGTGGGCGTGGTGCGGACGAAGCTGTTCAGGATCTCGAAGAAGCCGTCGCGCTCCAGATGCTTCAGGAAGGTCGACGATTCGCCGCCGGGGATGATCAGGCCGTCGACCCGCGGCTTGCCGTCGGGGCCGGCGAGCTGGTCCGGCCGGCGGATCAGCATGGGAAAGGCGCCCAGCGCGGAGAGCGTGCGGGCGTGGGCGTCGTACGCGCCCTGCAGGGCGAGCACGCCGACGATCGGTGGGGGGTGGGTCGAGATGGCTGGCCTCCTCGGTTGAGCGGCGGTGGAAATGGAAAGTCCCGGCGATTAGGCCGGGACTCTTCAGTACCCCTGGCTGAATTATAGCCGGGGCGTCAAGCGCTGCATCTGAGTTATGCTGCGCGGCGACGGCGACGCACCAGTCCGGCGACGCCGGCGATGCCGGTGCCGAGCAGGGCGAGCGAGCCAGGTTCGGGTGTCGGTGAGGGGCTGACAGCAGGGATCAGGTTGTAACCAACCGCATTCAACATCTTAATCTCCGGGGTGCCAGGGTCGTCGTTGATGTTCAGAACGCCTGCGGAGCCGGTGCATCCACCTGCATCCTTGACTGCGACGCAGTCAGCCGAGAAGTCGCCGTAATCACCGCCTTGCCCGGCTGTGTTGTAGTAGGGGCTGTCTATGCTTGAACCGCCGCTCGCAGAGAAGTAGTCCAGGCCGCCCTGATCGAGCAGGACCGGGCCTGAGCTGTTGTAGCGGAACAGGTCGATTGCAGAAGGACTCATGCCGCCGCAACCATCTGAAACCGGATTTGTATTCGCTCCGCACGATGACGTACCGAGAACTTCATCGGTTTCATGCTCTACGACGCTGTTGATACCGTAGTCAATTGGGGCCGGGAGTAGCGCCTGGAACTGCGGGGTTGTAAAGGTACTATGTTTCCCATAGGACGCACCTTTTACTTTGTAAACTCTAACGTTCTCAATAAATGCATACTCATAACGCCGGGATGAGCTCGCCACCGCTCATCCTTATCGGCAGGTCGCGCGCAAAGTCTCTGGGTGAGCGCTCGGCATTCAATTTCACCTTTTACGATCTTTTCTCCTGACGCTGAGAAATGCTGCGTGGAATATTTGCTCATTACACAAAAGTTGTAGTTTTGGGGAGACACCACATGCGCGTTTCCCTTGCTGTTATTCCTTTGCTTCTTGCCGCCTCCATCGTGCCGGCTCATGCCGACACCTTCACCGCCGTTATCAGCGATAGCGGCCTCGGCCTTACTCTTACTCTCGACATCACGGCAAACGCTACTTCGAACCCAAATGTCTTCGCCATCACGGCGATAACAGGCGATGAGACGGCGACCGGGGGGACGCCCAACCCGATCCTGTACGAGATCGGTTCCGCTACCTCCGCCACGTCACCCGGTACAGCGACCAGCCCGAATGGAGGCACGGCTCTGAAATATGACAACCTGCTATACACCTCGGGCCCGCTTTTCGACCAGTATGGCGTCCTCTACGCGTTCGATGGCACTAATTCGGGATTTCCCGACCCATCCTACCGTGAGCTCCTGTATAGCACCGGCCTGGGTGAGTATGTCTTCAACCGCGACGATGGCTTGTCGCAGGAGACGCTGGATAACTCATCGTTGACAACGACCACGCTGACCAACACGTCCACGCCGGAGCCTTCGAGCTTCATATTGCTCGGAACGGGCGTGCTGGCCATGGCGGGCGCTTTGCGCCGGAGGCTTGCTCAAAAGTAGCTGACGAAAGGCGCATGAAAG
>CAXTMK010000206.1:2598-5238 GCA_964245315.1 uncultured Acidobacteriaceae bacterium
TCAGGCTGGCCTTTCATGGATGGCAGCGGCTGAGGAACAGCAATGACTACCAGCCGCGGTTCTGCATCATGTCGGCTTCTTCGATCCCCGCCACCGCAAGTCCCTTCATCGCTCCCAGGCATTCCTCGCTGGCCTCGGCGATGATCGCCGGATTGTCGAAATGCGTAGCGGCGCGGACGATCGCTTTGGCGCGGGACTCGGCCTCTGCACGCTCTTCGGGATTGAACGCTTCGCCGGGCTTTACGCCACCGAACAGAGCAGCCGATTCTTCGTCGTGCAGCCGAACGTCCAGCCGAATGTTGCCTTCCTTCATGAAGATGCCGGAGCCGACGAATACCGTCTGCGCACCGAGCTGCATCATCAGCGCGGCATCGGCCGGCGTGGCGATGCCGCCGGCGGAGAAGTTGGGCACGGGCAGCTCGCCGGTTTTGGCGACCATCGCCACCAGCTCGTAGGGTGCCTGCAGATTCTTGGCGGCGGCGTAGAGTTCCTGGTCCGAGAGGACCGTGAGCGCCTTGATCTCGCTGGTGATCTTGCGCATGTGCCTGACCGCGTGGATGACGTCGCCGGTGCCGGGCTCGCCCTTGGTCCGGATCATGGCCGCACCTTCGGCGATGCGGCGCAGCGCCTCGCCGAGATCCTTCGCGCCACAAACGAAAGGCGTCTGGAACGCGTGCTTGTCGATGTGGTGAAGCTCATCCGCGGGGGTCAGAACCTCCGACTCGTCGATGAAGTCGACCGCCAGCACCTCGAGCACCTGCGCCTCGACGAAGTGCCCGATGCGAACCTTCGCCATGACCGGGATCGACACGGCCTTCTGAATTGCCTTGATCATGCCGGGGTGCGACATGCGCGCGACTCCGCCCTGGGCGCGGATCATGGCGGGCACGCGTTCGAGCGCCATGACGGCGACGGCGCCCGCCTGCTCGGCGATGATCGCCTGATCGACGTCCATGACGTCCATGATGACGCCGCCCTTAAGCATCTCGGCGAGGCCGGTCTTGAGGCGAAGGCCGGGGCTGGTGAAACTCTTGTGTCCGTTGGCGGAATGGTCGGGCTGCGTGGGCATGGCGCGTATCTCCTTGCGGGGCCGCATCGGGACGAGCGATGGATTTTCGGCCGGAGAGGCTAGTTTAGCAGCTTTGCACGGGTTCGCCGCATGACTATCGCACGGGGTGCGCAGGAAAGTCGCGGGCGTCAGGGAACCGCGAGCACGATGACGCCTGCGTGCGCGGATGTCTTGTGGATGTAGCCGATCGAGGACGCATGATGCGCGACATAGTCGACAACCTCGGCTTCGCTGCCGAGGCTGGGCGGCAGCAGCATCTTCCCGGCAAAGAGCAGACTCATCCAGTCCTGTCGGAATTGCGCGGCTTTTTCACCGATAAAGGCCGACAAAAACTCGTCATGCGCTGCTCCGGGCTTCAGCAGCACGGGCTTCACGCGCATGCCCGACGTAAGTTCGATTGCAGTTCCGGTGAAGATGTCGCGAACGTCGGCGCGGGAGATATGTTCGATCTTCAGCTCAGGGTTCGCGATGATGATCATCTGCGCGCGCAGAATGGGCGACAGCAGGATAAAAAATACAAGCTTCATCGTCGATCGCATCAATTCATCCTCCTGTTCGCGACCTAGAAGCTGTAGCCGACTTTGGCCACGAGTACATTGCTGGCGGGCTGCAGGTTCAAGGCGTTGTCCTGAGCGTAAAAGCCGACTGCATTGCCTTTGACCAGATGTCCTTCGAACTTTGCATAGAGGTGCGAGTCGATGTCGTAGCGTGCGGAAAGCACCGTGTCGTTGAAGTAGTTCGCGGGATCGTTGTTGTCTCCGGTCCCGGCCAGCAGGTAGTGCGTGTAGTAGGCGCCGGCCTGGAGTTTGCCGGTCAGCCGATACGCTCCCATGGCGAACCACGCGCGGGTATCCTGACCGCTGGTCGCGGAGTCGGAGCCGGGAACGGTGACCGTCTGGTATTGCACCAGCTTGACGTATTGCGCGGACGCGTAAACGCGGCCACGACTATATTCGGTGTAGACGGTGGGCCAGAATGCGAGCGGCTGCACGAACGCCCCGCCGCCGGTAGTGTCGCCTTTGGCGTCGTACATCATCAGCGATCCGGCTGCTTTCAGTCCTCTGATGGGCGTGTTCCAGCGCAGGTCGAATCCCGGTGTCCTGCCGAAACCGGGGTGAGTAAAGAAGATACCCTGCTGCTGAAAGGTTGCGTTGTAGCCATCGTTTCCGGCGTAGTAGTAGTAGCCGTAGTAGCCGCTGTATTCGAGGCTGCCGAGTGCTTTGCCCAGCGGCACGCGGCCGTAGGCCTCAGCCCCTGCGACAGATTGGTGGCGCGAATGTCGATGCCGTAGACGGATTCGGGCAGCAGCGACCAGAGATATCCGGGATCGTAGTCCTGCGTGTCGTTGAACAGGCCCCAGCGAATCTTGACCTTGCCGGCCCGGAGGCCGAACCACTTCTTCGCGGAGTAATCGGCCAGCGCCCAGTCAACCGTCGGGACGTAGCTGCCGAACTCCCCGAGCCTGGTCATGTGAAACTGCGCGCCCACGCGCAACCGGCTGAGAACCTGGTCGTTGATATTGACTGCGGCTTCGGTCCAGGCCGGGCTGCCGGAGGTGGTGTCCATGCCGA
>CAXTMK010000206.1:5248-7064 GCA_964245315.1 uncultured Acidobacteriaceae bacterium
GAGTTGTTACCGCTGCTGTAGATGAAGCTCTGCGTGGCGAAGCCACTGACCTGAAAGGAATCGCGAAATGTCTGGGCGCAAGCTGTGCCGGATGAGATGGCAGCCATGGCAAGCAGCAACCCTGCGCCGATACCCTTTGCTGAAGCCAAACCATCCATGCATGGACTATCGGCAGAGCCGGACGGGGACTTTATCGTTCAGTTGATGCTGTGATCATGTCATGTTGAGGGAACAGTCGCGGGTATGCCCCGCACCATGCGCATCCCCGGATCTTACATGGCAGGTGCGCTTGTAAAGATCCATTGAATGGTTTACAAAACGAAAGCTCCGATCTCAATGAAGCGGATCGGAGCCTTCGGAGTGCATGGTGTGTCGAGGATGCAGGTTAGCTCTTGAAACGGCGGCGAGCTACACCGACGATGCCAAGCAGACCGGTGCCGAGAAGAGCGATGCTGGAAGGCTCAGGGGTGGCCGATGTGGATGCGATCTTGATGGTGTAGTTGTCGTTGTTGGTGCCGACTGCGGTAAAGTTGCCGAGGAGGAAGGTAGGCGAAGCTTCGGGAGCGGCATAGAGCTGATCACCGTGATCGAGGTTCTCGCCGACAAAGTACTGGTCGCTGAAGGTGCCACCGTTGCTTACTGCTCCAGGCAGGCCGGTTGCGTAGAAGTAGAAGACGTCATTTGTCAGGGTGCCGTTCTCGAGAACCTGGGCGGTAAAGTCGAAGTACGCGCCATTGTCATAGGTGGTGGGCGTAGGCGAAGATGGCAAGGTGAACGAAACTGTTTTGTTCGTGGTGGTATCTGTGACCGTGAAGAGGTCGCTGGCATGAGCTAAGCACGGAACAGCAAGGGAGGTGGCGAGGGCGAACAGGCAGGTAGAGAGTTTGCGCATGAGGGAGAGGCTCCTGAAAGTGAAAGTAGTTGCAATCGACTTGTATGATGCTCGACAGGCCTATGGGATCACCTGCAAAACTGAAAGTAAAGTAAAAATCTGCAAAATAGCCCAAAAGTGGTACCTGCCGAGTAACGGCGGTAACGCCTGAAGAAGCCAATAGCGGAACAGGTAACCGCCAATGCGCAGCCGGGTCACCTTCCGGTGCAAACTGGTTGGAGATCGTACTGGGGCTCGCATCTGCCGAGCAGAAACTCGTCGAACCAGTCAATAATATTCTCCAGACGCTCCACGCGGTGCCACGGTTCGCCGGAGCGGGAGAGTTCGTGGCTCTCGCGCGGGAACCGCACCATGACGGTGGGAATGTGCTTGTACTTGAGGGCGCGGAAGAAATCTTCGCCGCCGCTGCTGGGCGGGGTACGATAGTCGGCGTCGCCAAGGATGAACATCATCGGCGTCCTGATGTTGTTGACGAAGGTGATGGGCGAGTGCGCACGGTATAGTTCGACATTGTCGAACGGCGGCGATTTGGGCGAGAAGCTCTGGCGGAAGCTGGCCGCATCCGCCGTGTACCACCAGCCGGCCCAGTCGGTGATGTCGCGCTGAGCGACCGCAGCCTTAAAGCGGTTGGTCTGGGTGACCACCCAGTCCGTCAGCAGGCCGCCTCCGGAGCCGC
Source organism: uncultured Acidobacteriaceae bacterium (assembly GCA_964245315.1). Classification (GTDB taxonomy): domain Bacteria; phylum Acidobacteriota; class Terriglobia; order Terriglobales; family Acidobacteriaceae; genus Edaphobacter. The sequence goes on from CAXTMK010000206.1 coordinate 6,817, forward strand.
CGGTGACGCCCAGCTTGTTGGGGTCGGCCCAGCCCTTCGCGATGATGGCGTCGACGGTATCCATCAGATCGTGGAAGTCGTCGCCGGGATAGTTGTTCTCGATGATATTGGCGAAGTTTTGGCCGTAAGTAGTTGATCCGCGCGGGTTTGGGTAATCTACGACATAGCCTTTGGCGGCCATCAGCAGCATCTCGTGGTCGAAGACCCAGCCGTAGGCCGAGTGCGGTCCGCCGTGGATGTTGAGGATG
>CAXTMK010000207.1:0-7021 GCA_964245315.1 uncultured Acidobacteriaceae bacterium
CAATGAATGGGGCCACAAACGGGTGGCGGATCCGGGCAGCTTCCGTTACAACTGTTTCGTGTGCGAAAGGAGATGTATGGCACGTGGGGCGGTAATCCAGGGAAATCCGGCGGTTGATGCATATATAGCTAAGGCAAAGCCGTTTGCGCAGCCGATTTTAGCGCAGCTGCGTGCGGTGATCCATGCCGCGGTGCCGGAGGTTGAGGAGCAGATCAAGTGGTCGATGCCGTTCTTTGTGTATCGCGGCATCATTCTGGCCAATGTGGCGGCGTTCAAGGAGCATGCCAGCTTCGGCATCTGGAAGGAGAACGTGCAGCCGCTGGTGAAGGAAGGTGTCGAGGAGCGCGGCGGCGGGATGGGCAGCTTCGGTAAGCTGAAGTCGGTCGAGGATATGCCTTCGGAGGCCGAGTTGAAGGCCGTGCTGGTGGAGGCGGCAAGGAAGATCGAGCAGGGCGAGCGGACGAAGAACTGGGAGCGTCCGGTGAAGAAGGCGAAGCCGGAGGCGGAGGTTCCGGAGGCTCTGGCGGCGGCGTTGAAGAAGAACAAGGCGGCGGGGCAGGCTTTTGCGGAGTTGAGCTCGAGTTGCCAGCGGGAGTATTGCGAGTGGATCGGCGAGGCCAAGCGGGAGGAGACGCGGGAGAAGCGGGTGGCGACGGCGGTGGAGTGGATCGCGGAGGGAAAGTCGCGGAACTGGAAGTATGAGAAGTGTTAGCGGAACGGGAGGGTACACTGTTGGTGCGAGTGCATTCGCGCGGAGGGGATGATGGCTGCGACTTCGTTGGCCTTGGGAGTGCTGGAGGTGGTTGGAGCGCACGGCGAGATTTGCATCGGCGAGGAATTCGCCGGACGGCAGGTGCTTATTGAGGTACGCGAGCCCGGAGTCTGGCTGGTTCGGACGGCTACGGTGATTCCAGATAACGAGCGCTGGCTTGAAAATGCTGAGGCGCGTGCAGATTTAGAGGATGCGTTGGCGTGGGCGGCTGAACATCCGACGAGATCCGACAACGCCGAGGAGCTTTTGGCAAAGTTCGATGCGTGGGACTGATCCTAGTGGCCGTGTGCAACTCGATTTAAACATCGCGAAGTTCCAGGAGAATTTGCTTAGTCTGGAAAAAGCGGATCGTCATTCCGCCATGGACACGTTGCGAAAGCTCCTAAGCATGACATGGGAGCAGGTCTATTGCGACAATGGGCTGAAATGGGAGAAGATTGCGGGAAGGGTAGCTCCGGATGGGAGTTCCGCGATTTATTCTTTGCGGATTTCGCAGTCTCGTAGAGCGCTTGCTTACAGAGACGGCAATGTGATCAAGCTGCTGAGTATTCCGCCCGATCACGATGCGACCTACGGCAAGAAGTAGGCCATTCGGGGAAATGCCTATACTGTAGGAATGTTCGTTCCGGGTCATATCCTGCTTGCGCCATCGCAGCGGGTGCATTTTATCGGCATTGGCGGCATCGGCATGAGCGGGATCGCGGAGATTCTGCTGACCATGGGCTATAGCGTTTCGGGCTCGGACCTGCGGAGGTCGGCGGCGACGGACCGGCTCGCCGGGATGGGCGCAACTATATATGAGGGCCATGCGGCGATGAACGCGGCGGCGACCGATGTGGTGGTCGCGAGTTCGGCGGTGAATGCGGCTAACCCGGAGGTCGTCGAGGCGCGGGCGCGCAAGATCCCGGTGATCCAGCGGGCGGAGATGCTGGCCGAGTTGATGCGGCTGAAGTATGGCATTGCGGTTGCCGGCATGCACGGCAAGACGACGACTACGAGCATGATTGCGGCGGTTCTGGGCAGCCTCGACCCGACGGTGGTGGTTGGCGGGCGCGTGGATGCGCTGGGCTCGAATGCACGGCTGGGGACGAGCCAATACCTGGTGGCGGAGGCGGACGAGAGCGATCGCTCGTTCCTGAAGCTGTCGCCGATTCTGGCGGTGGTGACGAATCTCGACCGCGAACATATGGACTGCTACAGCAGCATGGAGGATGTTGACGGGGCGTTTATCGAGTTTATGGATAAGCTGCCGTTCTATGGCGCGGCGACGGCATGCGTCGACAACGAGCGCCTGCGGGGGATTCTGCCGCGCGTGCGGCGCAAGGTCTACACCTACGGCGAGAGCGCGGACGCGGACTTTCGCCTGCAGATGCTGCCGCGGCAGCAGGACTGCCACGCGACGTTCGAGGTGAACACCAAGGGCCTGCTGCTGGGGCCGTTCGCGCTGCATGTTCCGGGGCGGCATAACGTCTTGAACGCGACCGCGGCGGTGGCGATCGGTGTGCAGTTGGGGGTTGCGCCGGAGGAGATCGCCAGAGGATTGGCGACGTTTCGCGGCGTCGACCGGCGCTTCCAGATCAAGGGCAAGGTGCGCGGGGTGACAGTCGTCGACGATTACGGGCACCATCCCACCGAGATTGTGGCTACGCTGAAGGCGGCGCGCGAGTGTGGATTCGGCGCGGTGCATATGATCTTTCAGCCGCATCGCTATACGCGTACCCGCGATCTGATGACCGAGTTCGGCATGGCCTTTGGCGACGCGGATTCGGTTGAGGTGCTGGATATCTACGCGGCCAGCGAAGAGCCGATTCCGGGCGTGACGGGCAAGGCTTTGGCGGGTGAGATTATGGGTGCCAAGGCGGAGTATGCGGTTTCGGTGGCGGATGCGGTGAGTTCGGTGGTCGCGCGGGCTCAGGATGGGGATGTGGTGATTACCCAGGGGGCGGGGAGTGTGAGCTCGATTGCGCCGATGGTGTTGAAGACGCTTGAAGGCAGGGAGTAGGGAATGGTATACGGCCGAAGGATTTTTTGGAATTACCGGCGAACATGCGGCAAAAAATTCCATGTTCAGTGAAGGTAGCCCGCTTTTGACTAGGAATGGAGCGGTAGGCAGATTGTTGAGCGGTATACTGGGCCGGGAGGAGGTATGGGCTTAGCGGTGGCAAACAGTATCTCGGACAATCCTCCTGCTGTGGGAATGTTCTCAGACCAGCAAATCGAGCAGATCGCGAATGGCACTCCGAATAGCATCGCAAAGTGGGTATGCGAGACCGCCGCAGAACGTGGAATTTCCGTTGAGCGCGGCCCCATAGTTGACTTTGCAAAAGCCGTATCCCGCCTTTCAGACGCGGAAACCGATTTGGATTACGTTGAAGAGCTTCTGATTGCGCTGCGAAGAGCTCAGGTGATTTCTCCTTTCCAGCGTGGCCTGCTTCAGATTCACTACCTTCGGTAGATGGAACTTTCAGTTCTCGACCCGTTTGGGGACTATGAGACGCGGGGATACCTTCGAAATTTTTTCAACGAGAAGGATCTCAAGCGCGTCGGGCACTTGGAAACGACGGCATTCCGTGATCAGGTTCAAGACACCGTTCGATATCTGCGAAAGTTAGCCGGCATCACCTATGAGCACGTCACTGAGACGCATCGGCAACTCTTCGATTCCGTATACCCGTGGGCCGGTGAGGACCGTTCGCAAAACGCGCCGGACATCGCCATCGCGAAGGGGGGCCATAAGACTCTCTTCGCCCATCCGGCCGACGTTCGGAGGGCAGCGGAATATGCGCTTGGGCTTGCAAGAGATGCGAAATATCTGCGCGCGCACCCCGGAGAAGTGTTCGGTTACCTGGCGCACGCACATCCATTTCTTGAAGGAAACGGGCGAACGATCCTGACCATCTTCGCGGAACTCTGTAGCAGGGCAGGCTTTTACATCGAGTGGGAAGCAATCGATAAGGGCGAATTTCTTCGCGCTCTTACCGACGAGTTATTGTGTCCGGGAGCTGCGATGGACAAGCTGGTTCTGCCCTATGTGCGTCCGGGCGCTCTATCGGTGGAGAGTGCGGCGACGCAACTCAGTTCAAATTCCAATCATCAGCGATGAGTGTTATAGCGGCCATATCTCAGAGTCCGGATGTGGGTCACCGTGATTCTGTCACGAGTTCCTGAATGGATACTCCCCCGAAGTTGGTGGCTGACGCGGCGCGTGCGGCGGCTATAGTGAGGAATGGCGATTCTCGCGACCTTGCTCGGGTATGCGGCTCCATGGAACTCTCGATGAAGAAGGAACAGCAGTGCTGGACACGGCTATAAACAAACGCGTGCCCAAAGCGGCAAAGGATGCGGCACGCACGGCGCCGACACCGTTGCTGCGCCGCGACCTGGGCGAAGACTTCGCTCCCCGGCGGCGTTCATCGGGGCCGGTGGGCGCGCGTATTCAGGAAGATGAAGATTTTCAGCCGCGCCGCAGCCTCGGCGGGCTGCGCTTCCGGCTGCGCGGGGGCATTCCTCGCAGCATCGTCGGACGCGTACTGGCCGGCGGACTGGTGCTGGTGGCGATTGCCGGCACGGGCTTCGGCTTGTGGGAGATGCGGCAGCAGTTGATGGCGAATCCGCGGCTGGTGCTGGAGTCCAGTTCCGACATTCAGATCGTGGGCAACAGCCACCTGACGCGGGCGCAACTGCTGACGGTCTTCGGCGAGGATGTGGAGCGCAACGTCCTGACTGTTCCGCTGGCGGTCCGGCGCGCGGAGCTGGAACAGCTGCCGTGGGTCGAGCATGCGACCGTGATGCGGCTGCTGCCGAACCGTTTTCGCGTGGCCATCGTCGAGCGCAAGCCTGTCGCGTTCGTGCGCCAGGGAACGCATGTCGCGCTGGTGGATGCGCACGGCGTGATTCTGGACATGGCTTCGGACGGCGACGCGCCCAGCGAGAGTCACTACTCATTTCCAGTGGTGACGGGTATCTCCGGCGACGACCCGCTGAGCGTGCGGGCCGCGCGGATGAAGCTCTACGCTCGCTTCATCAACGACCTGGGCGAGCAGGCGAAGAACGTCAGCGAAGTCGATCTTTCGAGCCCGGAGGATATCAAGGCGCTCATCCCGGATGGGTCATCGGATATCCTGGTGCACTTCGGCGACAAGGACTATCTGCATCGTTACGAGCTGTATGAGAAGAACCTGCCGGGCTGGAAGAAGGACTATCCGAAGCTGGCGTCGGCCGACATGCGCTACGAGCGGCAGGTAGTGCTGGAGATGCAGCCGGGAACGACGGTGCCTGCAGGGGATGAAGCCGCGAAGAAGGATTCGCCCCTGCCGGTGAAGGTTCCGGCTAAGGGAAAGACCCCACCTCAAACGAAGAAGCCGCCTGGGCACCCGGGCAAGCATCTGCAGACGGCGTTCGACGTGAAGGGAAAGGCTGCTGTTAAAACAACGCAGGTGGGCCCGCCATGAATGCCAAGCTGGAAAATTTGATTACAGTGCTGGACGCGGGCAGCCAGAAGAGCTGCGTGCTGGTGGCCGAGGTGGCTGATGGCGTGCTGCGCTATCGCGGCCATGGGATCGAGCCGTCGCGCGGCATGCGCAAGGGCCTGATCGCGGAGCTTGGCCCGGCGGCCGAGGCGATCAACCGCGCGGCGCTGACGGCGGAAAAGACCGCCCGCGCGACCATCGAGACGGCTGTCGTTGGTATCGGCGGCATGCATGTGCGGGGCATCAACTCGCGCGGCGGCATTTCGATGGGCTCGCGCATGCGGGAGATTACGCGCGACGAGATTCGTGCCGCGGTGGACCGTGCGCGCTCGGTGCCGCTGCCGCCCGACCGCGAGGTGATGCACCTGCTGCCGCAGGAGTTCATCCTCGACGATCAGGCCGGCATCCACGACCCGATCGGGATGGTGGGCAATCGGCTGGAGGTGAACCTGCACCTCTCGACGTGCTCCGGAGGAATAGCCCAGAGCGTGATTACCTGCGCCAACCGGGCCGGTCTGGAGGTTGAGGACACGGTCTTCGAGGGCATTGCGGCGGCGGAGTCGGTGTTGTTTGCCGATGAGCGCGAGCTGGGAGTCTGCATCGCGGATATCGGCGCGGCGACGACGGAGATTGCGGTCTACTTCGAGGGTTCGATCGCGCACACGTCGGTACTGCCGATCGGCGGCGACCACTTTACCAACGATCTTGCGGTAGGGCTGCATGTGTCGGTGGAAGAGGCCGAACATCTGAAGCGGGAGTACGGAAACTGCGTCGTGACCAGCGTCCCGCAGCTTGCGGAGATTGAAGTCGGCGGCGATCTGCAGGGAATCGCCGGTTCTGGCGAGGCTCCGCGGTTGGTTCGGCAGCGCTTTCTCGCGGAGATTCTGGAGCCTCGGGCGCGGGAACTCTTCACCATGATGCGCGACAACCTGCGCCAGGGCGGAGTGCTGGAGGCGCTGGGCGCGGGCTGCGTGCTGACTGGCGGCGGTGCGAACCTGGTCGGGCTGCTGGACAATGCGGAGTCGCTGTTGCGGGTGCCGGCGCGCGTCGGCTCGCCGCTGTCGCTGTCGAAGATGCCCGCGGAGTTGGCGAAGCCGGAGTATGCGGCCGCCATCGGGATGCTGCTCTACACGCACCGCACGCAGATTCGGCGGGCCGGGGAAGAACGGGGATTGAAGGCGAAGCTGCGGTCGATCTTTGCGGGAAGCTTCTGAGAAGCAGATTCCCTGTCGGGATGACAAACAAAGATCAAGCGAACGCAGCTCGATCTAGAACCGGCTCGCAAGCGAGTTCGCGGCCATGTTGAAGGCGCTGCCGGTGTCGCTGGAGGTGCCTCTCAGGGCGACGACCGCGACTGCGCCCGCGAATGCGGCAGCCACGGCGTATTCGATCAGGTCCTCTCCGGATTCGTCACGCAGGAGGGTGTGCAGGGTGTGCTTTACGCGGTTCATGGAGATTGTCCTTGCTGCCTCTACCGCTCGGCATCCCCAAGGTACGACATGCGAAACGGTCCACCAATAACTCTAAGGTGTTGGGGGCGGATGCCGGAAGGGTGATTGGAAGGCGCGTTTCAGCTCGTCATGAAGAGCTTGGCGCCTCGGCCCTCTGGAAAGGTCGTTTGCTTCCGGAACGAAACTCCACGCTCCACCCCAGCGAGCAAGTTCGGCTCGCCGGGGGCCCGGCCTGCCGCGCGGTGAAACTGCGCGGCGAGGATGGGGCACCCGATAGCTGCCGCCGAGGTGCAAAGGAATAAGGGGGTTTACGGGCCGTGGAAAATCAA
>CAXTMK010000208.1:0-6980 GCA_964245315.1 uncultured Acidobacteriaceae bacterium
TGCTTCTGAGATAGGCCCGGACCTCGCTACATTTGCTTCTAAGATAGGCCCGGACCTCGCTGCATTTGCTTCTGAGATAGGCCCGAATGTCGCTGCATTTGCTTCTGAGATAGGCCCGGACTTTAGTCCGGGCACTACCGGACCACCACGAACTCGGGCTTTAGCCCCCGGGATATGGTCTCTGGTCAGGGGCCGCCTAGTCTAATTCGAGGAATACACGTGAAAAAACCCATGGTCGACGCAAAAGACGCGTCGAACATGGGGCACCCAACTCCTCCGTTTTTAACCCGCGATCTTATTGAACAAAAAGAACAAACACCCCGACAAAATAGCCGCCGCCGGCAGCGTAAACACCCATGCCAGCGCGATATCCCGAATCGTCGACATCTGCAACCCGCTCTTGTTCGCCGCCATCGTTCCCGCCACGCCCGAACTCAGCACATGCGTCGTACTCACCGGCAGCCCGATCTTGTCGAAGCCATAGATCGTGCACATCGCAATCAGTTCCGCGCTCGCGCCCTGCGCATAGGTCATGTGGGTTTTGCCGATCTTCTCTCCCACCGTGACCACGATGCGCTTCCAGCCCACCATCGTCCCCAGGCCGAGCGCCAGCGCCACCGCCACCTTTACCCACGTGGGGATGAACTTGGTCGATTTATCCAGAAAGCCCTTGTAGTTGGCGATCGTCTGCGTATCGGCGGCGTTAATCTTCGGCGCGCCGGCCGCCTTGGGCAGAATGCGGAACGACTCGCTGACCAGGTACATCTGGTTACGGACGTTAGCCTGCATCTGCGGCGGAACGTTGCCGAGCGAGCCATACCCGACCGCCTCGTTGCGGATGTCGGTCACCATCGCTTCGAGCGCGCCGACAACCTGGGGCTCGAACTTCTTGTCCGCGACAAACTTCTCCAGCTCGGGCTGCGCGTCGCCCAGCGAGGCATTCGGATCTTCGTAGTTGTGCAGCGCACCGGCTACCTGCGTCGAAACCGCCGCAAAGGTGGTCACCGAGCCGCGATCCACCGTGTGATTCAGCGCGTACGCCGTAGGCACGGTCCCAACCAGAATCAGCATGATCAGCCCCATGCCCTTCTGGCCGTCGTTCGATCCATGCGCGAAGCTGACGCCGCCGCAGGTAAGAATCAGCAGGCAGCGAATGTAGAACGGCGGCGGCGCATCGCCTTCAGGCGCCTTGTAGAGCCGCGGATCTCGCAACAGCGCCTTTGCCAGCAGGAACAGGAGAAACGCCCCGAAAAATCCGATCACCGGCGAGATCAGCAAAGCCTTGAACACCTTGGTGACCTGCTCCATGTCGATGCCGCTTACGCCCGAGCGTCCGCGCATCAGCTGGTTCGCGATGCCCACGCCAATCACCGAACCGATCATCGTGTGCGAGCTCGAAGCCGGCAAACCCCTCAGCCAGGTCGCCAGATTCCAGAGAATCGCCGCGATCAGCAGCGCGAACACCATCGCGAAGCCCGACCCCGAGCTCACCTTCAGGATCAGCTCGACCGGCAGCAGCGCCACGATCGAGAACGCGACCGCGCCCGAGCTCGTAAGCACGCCGAAGAAGTTCATAATGCCGGAGTAGACCACCGCGATATGCGGCTCCAGCGAGTGCGTATAAATGCACGTCGCAACCGCGTTCGCCGTATCGTGGAATCCGTTCACAAACTCGAAGGCCAGCGCGATCAGCAGCGCCACGCCCAGCAGAATGTAGGGAAACACGCTCGCGTTGTGGACGTAAGAGAGATCCTTCGAAAGCTGCGTTCCGATATAGATCAGACCGCCCACGAGCATCACTGCGAACACGCCCGTGCCGATAGCGCCGGGGCTGGATTTCTTAAGTTTCTCATCGAGCAGCGAGCCGGTGGGGGCGATTGCTGGGGTTGCCATAGGAGAAAAGCCTTTCAGTGTTGAGCGATGCAACCAGACTCTACCCCTGACCCGGCAACGTGTGTGAATGGAAGGTTAATCCCTCGTAAATCTTGCTTCGACAGCAGCATCGGTTCGCGTAGACTTGCGACAGTGCCTACGATTCTCCGCTTCCGCAACTTTCGCATCGCAATACACACAGCCGATCACGCTCCGCCGCACGTACACGCGATCGGGCCGGGAAATCGGGCCACCTTCTGGCTAAACTGCCCTACGGGACCAATTCAACTTCGAGCAAACAGAGACGTCAGCCCCGCAGACGAACGTGCGCTTATCCAATTTCTAACCGATAATTTGGAAGAGCTATGTCAGGCTTGGAAGGAGATACATGATCAGCGAGCAAGAGCATGATGCAGCAGTACAACGTGGAGAAGAGATGTATCGCACTCTTCCGCATCCCATCGCGGTTCGCTACAACTCTGCCGCTCGCGTCGTTGAGGTCGATCTGAACTGGGGCTACTCCATCCAATTTCCTCCGGAGCGGTCGCAGGATCTCGCAAACGCCACGGACGAACAGCTGTCGCATGTCGAAGTCGCCGGCGTGTGGGGCATCTACTTCCCGGAAATCGACGCCGATCTTTGGGTGCCGCACCTGGTCGGCGGTCGCTTCGGTAATGACCGGTGGGAGGAAGCCTGGCGCGCAGCCCATGTGCGCGAAGAACAGATGTGCGTCTCGCCGGAAGCTGACAGAAGCGAAGCCGCTTAGCTACCGGTAATCATCCCGCGCCGCCTGCGCATCCTCAAAGATCTGATCGAACCCTTCCGCCTTCTTGATCAGAATATCCCCCATCAGCACCGGCTGATGCAGCAGCACCGCCTGCAGCCGCACCAACTCCAGCATCGCCAGGAACATGCAGATCAGCGCCCGCTCCGTGTGCGTATTGTGCAGCAGGCGCCGCAGCGAAACCGGCTTATCCTCCATCAGCAGCCGCCGCTTCACATAGTCGATCATCGTCCCCACCGTGACCGACTCCTCATCCACATTCAGCACCGGCCGCGCCCGCAGCCGCGCCAGAATATCCTGAAACACCCGCAGCAGGTCAACCGTATCGGCGGCAATCTCACGGTCGCCCTCAGCCGTCTCGCGAAACTCGCGAATGCCGGGATTGGTCCACGTCGCCTCCTCCACCTGCTGCTTCTGGGCCAGCATCTGCGCCGCCGCCTTGAAGCGCTCGTGTTCGAGCAGCCGCTCCACCAGTTCGCGCCGCGGGTCGTCCGCGTCCGTGCCCGTTATGTCCGAGGGATCGCGCGGCAGCAGCATCTTGCTCTTGATGTGAATCAGCAGCGACGCCGTATAAACGAACTCGCCCGCCGCATCCACATCGGTGTTCTTCAGGTGGTGGCAATACTCCAGAAACTGTGCCGTGATGATGCTCATCGGGATGTCGTAGATATCGATATTCTGCCGCCGGATGAGGTCGAGCAGCAGGTCCATCGGTCCGTCGTACACCAGCCCCACCGTCACCGAAAACGGCGATCCCGACGCGTCGTCCTTCGCCGTGGGCTGCTTCTTCGGCTCGGGCGCCGGCGGCGGTGGAGGCTGCGGCTTCAGCACAAACGGTTCCGCGTGCGCCTGCTCGGCGTCTGGCGCTTGCTGGTCAACTGGCTGTTCAAGTTCGTCGGCCATCACCGCGCTGTGCTCCTGTATCGCAGGCCCATCACATCGCTGACCTGACGCATCGTTTCATCGGCGCGCGTCAACGCACGGCGTCCGCCCGCATCCAGAATCTCATCCACCAGCTTCGGGTCGGATTCGAACTTCCGGCGCCGCTCCTGAGTTGGCGCCAAAGCAGCCACTACTCCATCCGCAAGCCATTGCTTGCACTCGATGCAGCCTACGCCGGCAGTCCGGCAACCGTCAGCCGCCGCCTGCTGCGTCTCTTCGCTCGAAAAAACCCGGTGCAGATCGAACACCGGGCAAACATCCGGATTGCCCGGGTCGGTCCGGTGCACGCGAGCGGGATCGGTCACCATGGTCTTAAGCTTCGCCCGCACCTGCGGCTCCGCCTCCGACATCAGGATGGTGTTGCCATAGCTCTTCGACATCTTGCGGCCGTCGGTTCCCGGAAGCTTCGGCGAAGGCGTAAGCAACACCTCCGGCTCAGGCAGAATCGTGCGCGTCCCATACGCCGACTTCAGCTTCGTCTGCGGCGCCGCCGCTATCAACTCATGCGGCGTAAAGAAGCTCTTATCGGCATTGCCCGAAAGCTTCTTCGCCTTCGTCTTCACCGCCTCCAGCTCCCAGGGCGCGGCACCTTCAGCCATGTAGAACTCGCCCGGATACAGCAGGTTGAACTTGCGCGCCACCTCGCGGGTCAGTTCGACGTGCGAAGCCTGATCCAGCCCGACCGGCACGAAATGCGGCTGATACAGCAGGATATCGGCCGACTGCAGCAGGGGATACCCGAGGAACCCATACGTCGCCAGATCCTTTTCCCGCAGCTGCTCCTGTTGATCCTTATAGGTCGGCACCCGCTCCAGCCAGCTCAGCGGAGTGAACATTCCCAGCAGAGTATTCAGCCGATCGTGCAGCAAAACGTCGCTCTGGACGAAGATAGTGCAGACCTCGGGATCGAGGCCGCCGGCGAGAAAATCCAACGCCACATCGCGGATATCGCCCTGCAGTGGACTGAGATTTTCATAGTTGGTCGTCAGGGCGTGCAGGTCCGCGATAAAGAAGTAACACTCATACTCGTGCTGCAGCTTCACCCAGTTGTACAGCGCGCCCATGTAGTTGCCCAGGTGCAGCTTCCCTGTGGGCCGCATGCCGCTCAGCACGCGGCGGCGCTCGGTTTGTTCAGTTGCATCGGTCATGTCGTCGAAGCGCTTCTCCTCAAGGCAAACAAAAATCCCTGCTTTTACTCTGAACTCTCAGCTCAAGACTCTCAACTGTACAGAGAACGTCTTCCACCTGTCGTCTGAACAAAGTATAAGGGAGTCGTTTCATCCATACGCGGTCGGCGAACCGGTGGCTGACTCGAATCAAGCCGCCCGCTTTAAAAGGGAGGGTATCCATCCCTGCCGCTCCGGCCCGCCACAACCCTGGGCCTGGGAGGGAATGCGAGAACCCATCTCGCCGTTGCTCTTTCTCATCTGGGTCTCGCCGTTGCTCTTGCTTCTGAGATAGGCCCGGACTTTAGTCCGGGCAACTCTGGACGACCACAGAACCGGGCTTTAGCCCCGGGATACTGACTCCTACAGGATTCCCCGCCCTACATCCTCTCCAGCACCGCGTCGAACGCCCCCAGCAGCGGCGTCAAAAAGATCGGCAGAATGAACCTCCCGGCAAAGAAAAACACGATCAGTATCCCGAAATTCCCGATCTTGTCGTACATCTGTTCCACCTTGTACGGCAGGTAGTAGCGAATAATCCGGCTGCCGTCGAGCGGCGGAATCGGGATCAGGTTGAACACAAACAGCAGCGCATTCGTCAGGATCCCGTAATACAGCAGCACCGCCAGCGGAAACAGCTTCGGAAGCTGCGTCGTATCGATCTGGTTGCGAAGATACGGGTTCGTGAGGTCCATCGCCGTATACACCGCGTCGTGCCCAAACCCCGGCAGATGCTTCAGCACCAGCAGCCCCGCCAGCGCAATCAGCGCCATCGCCAGGTTGCTCGCCGGCCCCGCGAACGTCGTGATGATGTCGTACTTCTTCATCTTGCGGAAGTTCCGCAGCGTCACCGGGCACGGCTTGGCCCAGCCCAGCAGCGGCCATCCGTAGATCAGCGCAACCGCCGGCATCACGATCGACCCCCACGGATCGATGTGCTTCACCGGGTTCAGCGTCACCCGCCCCATCAGGAACGCCGTCGCATCGCCCAGCCGGTACGCCGCATACGCATGGGCGCATTCATGCACCGTAAACGCCGCCACCAGCACCACTACCTGAAACACCACCAGCATCGCCGCTAAATCCATCTATCCAGCTTACCGAATCCGCGCCCGCGGATGGACGCGTTTGCTCTTGCCGTTGCTCTTGCTTCTGAGATAGGCCCGGACTTTGGCCCGGGCAACTCCGGACCATCACGGAACCGGGCTTTAGCCTCCGGGATATGGTCTAATCCTCCCCCGTCTTCCCCAGCAGATCCGCCAGCGTCTCCTTATGTTTCGGCTTCGCCGCCGCCTTCTGCTTCGGATCGGGCAGTATCTTCTCCGCCGGAACAATCCCCACGCGATCCCGCGCATTCTGCTTGACCGCCTTCACGATCGAGAACACGCGCTTTTTCGCCTTCTTCATCCCCGCACCGCCCGCTTTTATTGATCCCCTTCAGTATGCAATACTTCCTGGGGGAGGGGCATCGCATCTCGTCCGGCGAGCAATCTGACTCCATAGCCAGGCTCGCCGTTACGGTGCCGGCTCCGTGGAGGTTCCAGATGGAAGAACGTGACTTTTTCGACGAGCGGCCCGAGTCCAGAACCCACACCATGACCTGCCCGCACTGCGGCCAGCAGGGCGAATACGAACTCTCATGGCTCGTCCGCCGCAAGAAACCCCAGCTCGGCCGCAACGCCGACGAACGCGACCGCGCCCGCTTCGCCAAGGCCCAGAGCTACATGGTCCGCCGCGACGACCTCGTCGGCTGCAAGAACGTCCGCTGCCGCAAGCGCTTCGACGTAGCCGGAATTCAGTCCGTCGCCTTCCTCTAACAGCTTTGGTACTATAGGTGCAACGCACGCAGGAGAGATGACCTTGGCCAATACCCTTCTTCCCATTGAAGAACGCAGCCTGACCCCCGAGCAGGTGGAGCTGCTCGACCGCCGCCGCCGCCGCGGACAGCTCTTCCTGGTCATCGGCTTCCAGTGCCTCATCGTCTCCACCCTGCTCCTCCTCTGGAGCGGCCAGGACGCAACCTACTCCCCCGGCTGGATCATGCCCATGGTCTACTGGGATCTCGTCACCTTCGCGCTGGCAATGTTCTTCCTCGTCGCCGGCATCGGCCTGCGCCGCGGCAGCACCGAGTTCATCAGCTACTAACTCTCTTGCCTTTGCTTCTGAGATAGGCCCGGACTTTAGTCCGGGCAACAACGGACCACCACGGATTGGGC
>CAXTMK010000209.1:0-6348 GCA_964245315.1 uncultured Acidobacteriaceae bacterium
GGATGTCGCCGTGGCTCGCCGCCGCCTCCTGCCGCGCCGCCGCCTGCTTTTCCACGTTCATGTTGTGCTGGCGATAAAAAATGTAGCCCACCAGCACCAGGATCGACACCAACGCCGATCCCAACATCGCCAATTTCCGGTTATCCATAGTGTCGATTCACTCCCCCAAAATGTAACTACGGCCAAAGTCTAATGCGTGCATCCTCAATCCACCGGCTCCGACTCCGCCAGTTCAGTTCCGGCGCAGCGCCGGAAACAGGAACGCGGCAGCGCAGGTAACCACGACCGAAGCCACGCCGCCGATCACCACGGCGGGCACGGCGCCCCACCAATGCGCGGTCACGCCGCTCTCGAATTCGCCAAACTCGTTCGAAGCCCCGATAAACAGCCAGTTCACCGCGCTCACGCGTCCGCGCATCTCGGGCGGCGTGGCCAACTGCAGCACGCTCGACCGGATCACCACGCTGACCATGTCGCTTGCCCCCACCAGCAGCAGCGCAATCATGCTCACCCACATTGAGCGGCTCAGCCCGAAGACCACCGTCGCAACGCCGAAGATTCCCACGCAGATCAGCATCAGCTTGCCAGCGCGCCGCTTGATGGGCTTCAGCACCAGCGTCAGGCTGACCGCCAGCGCGCCCAGGCTCGGCATCGCGCGCAGCAGGCCGAGTCCTTTGGGCCCCGCGTGCAGCACCGTCTCGGCAAAGATTGGCATCAGCGCCACCGCGCCGCCCAGCAGCACGGCGAACAGATCGAGGGAGATCGACCCCAGCAGCAGTTTGGTCTGCGCGACGTACTTCAACCCGGCCAGCACGGTGATCGCGTTGAAGGCCTTTTTCTCGCCGCCGACAGCCCGGACGCGGATCATCCCCACCAGCAGCATGAAGCCGCACAGCATCGCCAGCGTGAAGATGTAGACAATCGGAGCACCGCGCCAGCGTCCAAGTTGGGGCAGCGCGGCGGTAAACAGCAGCGCGCCCACCATGGGTCCGGTCGCGTTGGCGGTCTGGTAGATGGTCGCGCCCCAGGTGATGGCGTTGACGAAGCTCTCCTTCGGCACCAGCGTCGGCACCATCGCGCTGGCTGCGGGTCCGGAGAAGCAGCGGCCCGTCCCAATGAGAAACAGAACGCCGTAAATCGGCCAGATGCCGCGGATCGCGTGCATTGAAATCCAAAGCAGCCCAGCGGTACAGATCGCCTGCAGTCCGTAGCAGCATAGGATGACGTAGCGCTTGTCGTAGCGATCCGCCACATGCCCGGCGGGCAGCATGAAGAACAGTCCGGGCAGAAACAGCGCAAGGCCGGTATTGCCCAGGCTGAGCGCCGAGTGCGTGAGTTGATACACCTGCCAGGCGACCGCGATCGATTGCGCCTCGGCCCCCAGGATCACAAACAGCCGCGCCGTCTGATACAGCCGGAAGTCTCGCGACTGAAAGGCGCTGCCGACCGATTCCGTTTCTTGTCGAGGCTCTGTCTTTGCGATAGCCATGCCTGACTATGCTTTCACATTTCGCGGCTGAGGGTGTTTGGCATTTGTGTGTGAGGACACCTGCGCCTGCTTCAAAAGGCTGCAGGTTACTCTCCAGTACGGGCAGTGCGTTCGTCGATTCGTCCAGCGTCGAGATCGGTTTTAAGCTGCACGTCGATAGGACATTTTCGATCCATCCACGAATACAACTCGTCCAACTCCGTCGGCGGCAGCGCACTAGTCGCACGTTCAATCTCTATGACAGTGTTCATGGACTATACTCCCCCGTTTAGGGATAACCGACGCCCTCAGCGAGATATTCGCGGAGGCCACCGAACCTGCCTGCCGCACCTACTTACCCAGGTACGTCCGGTACTGCGTCTCCACCACACCCGTGTTTCGCGCCAGCACCAGTTTGGAGTAGTTGTAGTCGTACTCCGCCTGGATCACCCGCGCCTCCGCTCCTACCAGCGTGGTCTGCGCCTGCACAACAGGCAGATTGTCATCGACTCCCGCGGTAAAGCGCATCGTCGCGTCGTCGAGCGCGGACTGCGCCAGCACAACGTTGCTGCGGGCAACTTTCACCACCTCGGCGGCCGATTGAACATCCAGCAGGCTGGAGCGAATATCCGCCTCGATCTGCGCCTTGTTGGCGTCGATCTGTTGCCGCAGCCCGATCTCCTGGGCCGCCGAAACTTCCTTCTGGCCGCGCAGCTGCGCCTCCTGAAAGACCGGAATGCTGAGCGCGCCCTGCGCCGTGAAGACTCCGTGATACGTGCCGCCGATGACGCCCAGGATTCCGTAATATCCGCCGACCGACAGCGTCGGAATGCGCTCGTATCGGAGCGCCTTGCTGGTCTGCTCCGCGACTTCAAGCTGAGCCTGCAGCTGCCGCAGATCCTTACGCTTTACGTACGCGACCGCAAGCGCGTCCTGAATCGCGTGGTCGCTCGAATCCGCGTTGAAGTCCGAGTACGGGACCGCGTCGACCAGCTGCAACTCCTGCCCGGCCGGCTGTCCCATCACGCGGTTCAGCATGATCTTGTCCTTGGCCGCGGCGTTGCGCGCATTTTCGAGCTGCTGCTGCTCGTTCTGCAGCGTCACCTGCGCGCGCAGCACGTCCAGGTTGATCCCCACGCCCGCGTCGCGCGAGGCCTTCGCATGCTCGAAGACGACCTCGTCCTGCTTTACCAGCGCCTCCGCGTTGCGCACCGCGGCTTCGTCAGCCAGCGCCCGCAGATAGAGACCACCGACCTGCAGCACCGCTCCGCCGCGCACATTCAGCGTGGCCCAGTTGGTCGCTTCGCGCGCCTTCACCGTCGCACGATAGAGAAACAGCGCAGTCGTATCCGCAGTCTGGTTCAGGCTGATCTGCGCCGAATTGGTATTCACCTTCACGATGGAGGGAATGGCGTTGCTGGCGAGTCCGGGAATTTTTATCGCGCCCGGCTTGAACCCCAGCGCCACCAGGTCGATCTCCTGCGCCCTGGCGTTGGCCGAGACTTTCAGGTCCGGCACCAGCGCCTGAAACGCGCTCACCTGTTCGCCCTGCACGAAGCGCTCCTGCTGCTCGCGCAGAATAACGCCGCTGTTGCTTTTCAGCGCAGTTGCGATCGCGTCGTCCAGCGTCAACGCAACCGCACCCGGCTTCGCGGGCACGACAGTCTGCGCGACCGCCAGCTGCAGCGGACGCAAAACCGCGCTCGGAGCCTGTGGCAGATCGGCCACTGCAACCTGTTGCGCGCTCAATCCGGCGCAGGCAAAGGTAAGCGCCGCCAATGTGGCTGTATGTCTTGCTTGAATCACCTTCATTAGAGTGACACGGACTGCCGCCGGTTGCGAAATCCCGCGAAAAACTTCGAACGCGCTTTTCGCGGGGAATCCGTCTAAAATAAAGCAAGCAGTGCGTCCCAATATAAAACCAGCCATGCGCCTGATAACGACACTCCGCCTCGCGTCTTTCGCCGCCCTCCTCGGCTCTTCCCTGGCTCACGCCCAGGCGACCGTCGGCCAGCCTCCCTTCACGCCGTTCCGCGACCCGACTCTGCTCAGGGCTCAGGCGGTTTCCGGTCATCCCGTCACGATCCTGGAGTTCGAGGACATGGAGTGCCCGGCCTGCGCGCACGCCGCGCCCATCGTGCACATGGCGCTCGATAAGTACAAGATTCCCTTCTCGCGCCACGACTTCGTGGTCCATAATGGCTGGTCCCGCGAAGCCTCCATCATGGCGCGCTACCTGCAGGACAAGGTCTCGCCCGAACTGGGCGAGCAGTATCGCCGCGATGTCTTCGCCAACCAGGCCTCTATCCCGGCCGCGGACGACCTGCACGACTTTACCCGCGGCTGGTTCCAGAAACACAACCAGCAGATGCCCTTCGTCGTCGATCCCTCCGGCCGTTTCGCAGCCGAAGTGCAGGCGGACTGTACTATGGCGCAGCGTCTTGGCCTCATCCACACCCCGACCATCGTCGTGCTCGGACCACACGGCTGGACCGAGGTCACCGACGTTTCGCAGCTTTACTCGGTCATTGACCGCGCTCTGGCCGATTCGCCCGCGCCCGTCGCGAAGGCAGGCCCCAGGAAGCCGGCCGGCGGCCAGCAGAGATAGGTTGCAGCGTTCGGCGGCCGCCGCACAGCTTCAGGAAGTCCACTTTAGCGACTCTTCAGTTCCTCTACGAACGCAACCACCGAAGAATCGGACCAGTCCGCGGGACCGATGTGCGTAGCGACGAGGGTGCCGTCCGGCGCGTAGAGGAAGGTGCTGGGGAACTGCTGGAATTGCATCGACAGTGGAATTTCAGAATCGTCCATCAGGTAGAACGGCAGGTCGAGGTGGTTCATGCGAGCGTACGCCCGCACCTGAACAGGGGTGTCGAGTCGCGAGATCATCAGGAACCTGACCTGCGGGTCGTTGCGAAAACGGTTGTAGAGAAGCTGGAAGGTAGGTATCTCGGCGCGGCAGGGCAGGCACCATGTTCCCCACAGCTTCACAATCAGAACCTTCCCTTTTGAACCCGTAAGACGCTGCGGCTCACCATCCAGCGTTCGGAACGTGAAGTCCGGCGCGGACTGCGGATGGAAGACGAGCTTCGGAGCGTAAGCGTGGGCCGCGATGCGCCGCTCAAGAAGTTTGACGAACGCGAAAGCGGCCACGCCCACGACCAGAAGCAGCACGAGCAGGGTGGAGGCGATTCGCTTCAGCAGGCGCATTGTGATCCTTCATAGGGAGTAGCCCCATGTTTGGCGTAAGTACCGCCGAACATGGGGCACCCGTCACTTTGCGTCGCTATGCTGCAGGGAACAGCAGGCGTCCACGCGGCCGCAGATGCACTTCGAGTCGGCGGCTGCTGTCGGGCTGCGTTCCGCGTACAGCTTCTGCGCGGCGATCAGGCCGTCGCCGAACTTGACTGAAATCCCAGAAACGGCGGCCTGCGGGATCGACTTCACGATCACCTGTTCGAGCGCGCCGATCAGCGCGATGGTATCCATATAGTCGAAGAAGCCGAGGTGCGCGATGCGGAAGATCTGCCCCTTCATCTCGCCCTGACCGTTGGTGATGATCGCCCCGAAGCGCGATTTCAGCTCCTTCACGAACAGGCCGGAGTCGACGCCCGCAGGCGGCAGCACTGCGGTCGCGGCGGCCGACGGAGCGTCGGGCGCGAACAACGTGCAGCCCATGCCGAGCACGGCGGCGCGGGTCATGGCGGCGATAGTCTCGGCGTTTTCGACCAGCTTGCGGCGTCCGGCGGCGATGTCTCCAGCGGGGTTCTCCGGCGTGCCGGCCTGCGCGGCGATCCACTCCAGAGCCGCGCCCAACGCGGCGATCAACGCGACCGCCGGCGTGTAGGCCGACTCGCCAGCGCGAGCGTTCTTGCGCTCCTTGCGCAGGTCGAAGTAGTAGCGGGGGTTGTAGCTGGCCTCCATGCGATCCCAGGCGCGCGGGCCGACTGCAAGGTACGATAAGCCTGGCGGAATCATGACGGCCTTCTGCGAGCCGCCGATCATGACATCGATGCCGAGCGCGTCCATATCCAGGTGCGAGGTGCCCAGCCCGGTAATCGCGTCGACCACCAGCAGTGCCTCGGAGTTCAGTTCCTTCAGCAGCTTCGCGACCGCGGGCACGCAGTGGCGCACACCGGTCGAGGTCTCGGTGGCCTGCATGAACACGCAGCGGGTTTCGAGCTTCAGCGCGGCCTTCACTTCGTCGATCGAGAAGGTCTGGCCGTAGGGCGCGGAGACGACATCGACCTCGCAGCCGAAGGCCTTCGAGAGCGCGCTCCAGCGCTCGCCGAACTTGCCGGCGGTAAGCACCAGCACACGATCGCCGGGTGAAGTCAGGTTGGAGACGGCGGCTTCCATCGCGCCCGTTCCGGACGACGAGAGGATGATGATGTCGCCGGTTTCGGTTCCGACGAACTGCTTCAGCTGCGTGAGGACGCGGGTATAAAGGGCGCGGAATTCGGCGGTGCGGTGGTGGATGTCGGCGGCGGCCATGGCGAACTGCGCGGCGGGAAGCAGCGGGGTCGGGCCGGGAGTGAAGAGGCGGGTTTTGCGGATCATGGGTCTATTGTATCGGGCGCGGCGAAGGCATGCAGATGTGTAACGGCAACGCCCTGAGTAACACAATAGTTGCGGAGCCAAACGACACAAGTTCGCTCCGGGACGCGCATGCCTGAAGTAGATTGAACCCAGAACGTCGCTTCAACCAGGAGATTGCAATGAATGTCATCCGCTCGCTCGCACTTGCGATCGCTGCTGTCCTCGCCACGCCGCTCTGTCATGCCGCTCACGGACTCGCCACCGATCCCGAGAAGCCGCAGCCCGCGAGCAGCACGCTGCCTGAGGCCTCCGCCGTCAGAGAGACAATGACGGCGGAGGCC
>CAXTMK010000209.1:6358-6820 GCA_964245315.1 uncultured Acidobacteriaceae bacterium
CGGCGTCAGGATCGGCGCTGCCGGCGTCGGCTTCGACGTGGCGACGCCGCTGAACCGCAGACTGAACCTGCGCGGCAACGCCAGCTTCTTCAGTTATAGCCCCAACATCAACCAAGACGGCCTGAACGTCACCGGCTCGCTCAATTTCAAGACCGTGAACGCCAGCCTGGACTTTTACCCCATGGGCGGTTCGTTCCGCATCAGCCCCGGAGCGACATTGTACAACGGAAATCACCTTACCGCGAATGCGGCAGTGCCTGGCGGACGGACGCTCGACCTGAACGGCACAACCTACTACAGCAGCCAGGCCAACCCGGTGAACGGCACGTTCGACGTTGCGTTCGGCAACAAGGTGGCGCCCAGCATTACCATCGGCTGGGGCAACATGATCCCGCGCCAGCCCGGCCGGCACTGGAGCGTTCCCTTCGAGATCGGGTTCGAGTACATCAGCGCGCCCACCAT
>CAXTMK010000210.1:0-6812 GCA_964245315.1 uncultured Acidobacteriaceae bacterium
GCGTATCCGGCACCAGCCGGTTCGTGCCGACGCGAAAGGTGGAACCGGCGCGGGTGCGCAGGACATCGGTGTCGGCGATGTCGAGGTTGATGCGCGCGATGGCGATGTCGTAGTTGTTCTCGAGCGCCAGCGTGACGGCATCGGACAGGCTGAGATAGAGCTTGCCGTCGCGCAGCAGGTCATCCAGCTTGGGCGTGTTGGTGAGGCGCGGCAGCGGTACGCCCGTCGGAGTGTAGACAGCGAAGGGATCGAGGAACTTGTAGTTCTTCAGCCTGGTGTAATCCCTGGCCGTGTCGCGCAGGAAGAGCGGCTGCGTCAGCATGGGCTGCGGCGCCTGCGGCAGACCGGGCGTGCCGGTAGTGTCGTTCTGAATCGGCTGCGGAGCCGCGGGCGCGGTGGCGCTGGGCGTGCCCTGCTGTTGTTGCTGCTGGCCGGCCGCCTGCTGCGGGGTTGGCTGCTGCGCAGCCTGCTGCCCGAGTGCCGGGCCGGTCGAACTGAGGAGTACGAGCGCAACACATACTCCTGCCTTCAAGTCATTCAATCTCACGTATCTCTCCAGCCTTACCGTTCGGATCCGAAAACCATTCGCGGGGACAAGCAATAGACGCTTCCGGACCTTCGCCCGACTCTAAAAATCAGACCGTATACACGCCGCCGTGACCGTGACTACGCACCTGAGGCAGTTCCGGTTCCGCGGAACGCCGGACACACCGCAATCCTTTTTCTACAGAGCTTTACTATAACAATGGCGAGCGTTCGGCGCGGCTCTCCGGTCCGGCACCCGTGCTGGAGACCCGCCGTGGTACTTTGCTATCTAACCGATGCAGCTTTGGAAACTCACCCTGGCCTATGACGGAACGCCGTATCGCGGCTGGCAGGTCCAGCCCGGTCTTGCAACCGTGCAGGGCACGCTGGCCGGGGCGATCCGGCATGTTGTCGGCGAGGACGTGCTGCCGCAAGGCTCCGGCCGGACCGATACCGGCGTGCATGCGCTGGGCCAGGTGGCGAGCTTCGCGCTGCAGGCGCCGATTCCCGAGCAGAATCTGCTGCGCGCGCTGAATCGAGCGCTGCCCGCGTCGATCCGGGTGCTGAAGGCGGAGGTTGCGCCGCGGGATTTCCACGCCCGGCACAGCGCGCTGCGCAAGACCTACGAATACCGAATCTTCCCCGGAGCGCACATCTGCCCCCCGTTTCTTGCGCCCTACGTCTGGGATTGCCCGTGGCCCATGTCGCTGGATCTGGCGAACCAGGCGGCGGCGCAGGTGCTCGGCGAGCACGACTTCACGAGCTTTGCCGCGTCCGATCCGGACCTGACGCAGCGCGAGGCGGGCACCCTTGAGAAATCGATGATCCGAACGATTTTTGCATCGGCCTGGCAGGAAGCGGACGGGCTGATGGTCTACCAGGTAACCGGCTCGGGATTTCTTCACCACATGGTGCGTAATCTGGTCGGCACGTTTGTAGACGCGGCGGCGGGTCGGATTTCACCGAAATCAGTTGTGGAGATTCTGGCGGCGCGAGATCGCAGGGCGGCCGGGCCCACAGCGCCGGCGCGGGGGTTGTTTCTGGTTTCGGTCGAGTATCAGGACTGTGCCCCGTTCATCGCTCCTTTGTCCTTCGCGATGAGTGGGCCGAGCGCCGATACAGACGGAGGCGAGCCATGACCACAGCCCAGACTTCCTCGGCTCAACTCCGTATCACATCGCTGGCGTCTATGTTGCCGGTACATCGCGCCTTCCACTGGCTGCATCTGCACCAGTCGCAACTCCGGCTGTGGCAGTTGGAGATGCTGGCCATTCCCGCGCCTCCCTTCGGGGAACAGGCCCGGGCGGCATGGTTTGTCGAGCGATTTAAGGCTCTGGGCCTGACCGACATCCATCTGGACGAAGAAAGCAATGCTCTCGGGGTCCTTCCCGGAACTTTGAACGCACCGTTCCTGCTGGTCTCCGCGCATCTCGACACGGTCTTTCCCGCCGGCACCGACACCGCGCCAAAGGAGGACGGCACCCGCATTCTCGGCCCCGGCGCCTGCGACAACGCCGCCGGCCTGAGCGCGCTGCTGGGCCTGATCGCGGCCCTGCGTTTTGCCTCCATCGTCCCGCCCGTCCCTATCCTTTTCGCCGCCAACGTAGGCGAGGAGGGTGAGGGCGATCTGCGCGGCATGCGCCAGCTCTTCACCCGCGGCGAGTACGCCGGCCGCATCGGCGCGGCAGTCGCGCTCGACGGCTCCGGAACCCCGGCGGCGGTAACCCGCGCGCTGGGCAGCCGGCGCTTTCGCGTCACGGTGAGCGGTCCGGGCGGCCACTCGTGGTCCGACGCCGATATGCCCAACCCAATCAAGCTGCTGAGCCGCGGGATCGCCGCGCTGGCCGACCTTCCCGCATTCATTCCGGGCGCGGACAGCCTGCGGACGACTTTCAGCCCCGGCATCATCTTCGGAGGAACGTCGATCAACTCCATTCCGGAATCGGCGACGGCGCTGCTCGAGCTGCGTTCGACCGATCCGGCACAGCTTGAGGCGGTCGCGCAGGAAGTCCGGCGCGTGTTTGCAGCTATGGTTGAACCGCCCGCAGCCGTCCTGATTGACTCCATCGGCGAGCGTCCGGCCGCGGCGCTGCCCGACGACTCCCCGCTGCTGCACACGCTGCGCGCGGTCGACCGTCATCTCGGCATCCGGACGGACCTTCGCCTCGGCTCGACCGACGCCAACATCCCGCTGGCATTGGGGATTCCGGCCCTGGCGATGGCATCGGGAGGCAGCGGCGGAGGCATCCACACGCTGGCCGAGTGGTATGACCCGACCGGCCGTGAGACCGCCCTCCGCCGTATCTTTCTGGTGATTCTCGACCTGGCCCGGAGTCTGATACCGTAAGCAGCAAATCTCGAGCGAATGGATCTCGCAATGGGGCGTCACCGGGTCTATCGGCCTTTCCAAGTCATACTGATCGCCATGTTTCAATTTGCCAAGGCGGCATTTTTGCTGATCGTGACGGCACTCCTGTTGCTGTCGCCTGGTTCACTTCCGCACTCCGCGGCGTTTGCGCAGCTGCTGTTTATCGCGGCGCACGGCAAAGACCTTTCCGGCATCCTGGTGCCGATCTTCGGGTGCTACGTGGCGTATGTCGGGTTCGGGCTGCTACAGCTGAATCCGTACATTCGCCGCACGCTGGCGGTTTCCTCGGCCATTACGATTGCGGTTTCGCTCGATCGGCTGGGCCTGTTTGGCGAGGCCACGGTCACCAACTCCTTCCAGCGCGAGGCGCTCTATGTGCTGATCCTGCTGGATCTGGCCGTCTATATTTATCTGGTGTACCACCCGGAGATTGTGCGTTCATTCAAAAGGTAGAGCGCCGCCGTGGAGCGCCCAACTCGGGTATCCTACCCCACATGACCCGCCTTCTGCTGCTACTCGTCTTCTGCGCTGCCGCCCAGGCGCAGGACACCAGCCCCAATACCATTTACGTCCACGGCGACATTCTCACCGGTGCGCACCTGAAGGTGGACGAGCGTTCGGCGACGCCGGCTCGCGTGACGGCGATGGCCGTAACCAACTCGACCATCGTCGGAGTGGGTTCGGATGAGGAGATGCTCTCGCTGCGCGGAGAGCATACGCAGGTGGTCGATCTCGGCGGCGCGTTCGTCATGCCGGGCTTCAACGATGCGCACACGCACATCGCGTCGGCCGGACAGCAGAAATTATCGGTCGATCTGGATGGCGTGCAGTCCCTCGACGAGATGCTGGTTCGGATCAAGGCTTACGCCGATTCGGCCAAGCCGGGTCAATGGCTGCTCGGTTCCGGCTGGGATCACACCAAGTGGCCGGGCAAGAAGCTGCCGACGCGCGTGGATCTCGACAGCGTCACGGGGAAGCATCCGGCGGTGTTTTACCGAACGGACGGCCACATTGTTGTCGCGAATACGGCTGCCCTGACCGCGGCGAATATCTCGACGCTCACCCCAGACCCGCAGGGCGGCAAGATCGACCGTGACGCGACCGGCATACCGACCGGCATCGTGCGCGAGGCGCCGGCCGTCGCGCTGATCTATAAGGTGGTCCCGCCGATCGACCCGGAGACGCGGCGCAAGGCGCTGAATCTCGCCATGGCCGACGCACTGACGCACGGCGTAACCAGTGTGCAGGACTTCTCCGACTGGGACGACTGGCTGGCGCTCGAGGCGATGGAGCGGGATGGCCGCCTGCCGCTGCGCATATCCGAGTGGATGGACTTCAACCTGCCGCTGGCAACGTTGAAGCAGCGCCGGGCCTCCCACGATCCCGGCGATCCACTGCTGCATCTGGGGCAGTTGAAGGGATTTATGGATGGCTCGTTGGGCTCGCGCACCGCGGCGCTCGCTCAGCCGTATTCGGACGATCCGAACAACTACGGCATTCCACGCTACCAGCAGGACAAGTTGAACGACCTGGCGAGCGCGCGGGCGGCGGCCGGGTTTCAGCTTGGGTTTCATGCGATTGGAGACGAGGCGAATACCATCGCGCTGAATGCGTTCTCGGCGGCTGAACAGGTTGCCGTGCCGGTTCAATTTCCCCGCGTCTGCAGCCAGAATAACTGTGATCCCGACGGCTCGATTATTACAGCTCCTTTAAACACATCTCCGGGCAAGGCAGCGGACAGCGTCGCGTTCTCGCTTCGCCTACGCATCGAGCACGCGCAGGTGTTGCTGCCGGGGGATTTCGCCCGCTTCAGAGATCTTCATGTGATCGCCTCCATGCAGCCGTCGCACCTGCTCGACGATATGCTGTGGGCCGGCGATCGCCTCGGCCCGGAACGCTCGAAGTACGCCTATGCCTGGCTCTCAATGCTCGCCCACGGCATCACGCTGGCGTTCGGGACGGACTATCCGGTGGAGTCGATATCTCCGTTTCGCGGGCTGTATGCCGCCGTGACCCGCAGGAACGAGGCCGGCACGCAGACCTTTCATCCCGAGCAGCGGCTCAGCATTGCCGAGGCCATCTACGCGTACACCCAGGCCAGCGCCTTCGCCGAGTTTCGCGAGACCCGCAAGGGACGGCTGGAGCCTGGCTTTCTCGCGGACTTCGTAGTGCTAGACCGCGATCTGATGAAGGCCACGCCCGAGGAGATTCTCGGGACCAGGGTGATGCGCACGGTTGTGGGGAATAAGACGATGTACACCGCTCCGTGAGCAATCTATGCCCAAGCGCCGGCTCGCCTACCTCCTGCTGCTCTCCACCGTCCTCGTCTGGGGAGCGACCTTCACGCTGGTCAAATCCGCATTGGCGGATGCTTCCCCGCTGCTCTTCAACCTGATGCGAATGGCCCTTGCGACCGTGGCGCTGGCTGCCGTCAACCATCGCCATCTGCGTTACATAAGCCGCGAGCAGGTGAAAGCCGGGGTGCTGGCTGGAGCGTTCCTTGCAATCGGCTATCAATTCCAGACGCTGGGTTTGACGCATACGTCGCCGTCGAAGTCAGCCTTCATTACCGGGCTGGTGGTGGTGTTTGTCCCGGCATTCACGCTGGTGCCGGCGTTTCGTCCGGCGGGCAGTGCGCGGCCCGGAGTCGCCGCCGGATTGGGCGCCGTGCTGGCCTTTGCGGGGCTGTTTCTGGTTACAACTCCGGCCGGGACGCGGTTCACCAATCTCGCCACCAGTATCGGCCCGGGCGATCTGCTGACGCTGCTGTGCGCGGTGGCGTTTGCCGCGCATCTGCTTACGCTGGCGCGCTTTTCGAAGGGCATGGCGGCCGGTTTGCTGGCCACGCTGCAGATCGGCTTCGCCACACTCACCATGCTGTTTACGCTCCCGTTCGAGCGCCCGCATGCCGTGTTCACCCCGCGATTACTCATAACGCTGGCCATCTGCAGCCTGCTGGCGACGGCTGCGGCGTTTACCATCCAGACCTTCGCCCAGCAGATGCTGCCGCCCACCCATACCGTTGTCCTGCTTACGCTGGAACCGGTGTTTGCGTGGCTTACCTCGCTGCTCTTTCTGCATGAAATGCTGAGCCCGCGAGCCCTCACTGGAGCGGGCCTGATCCTCGCCGGGATTGCCGTGATCGAACTGCTGCCGGCGGCCAACGCGACGGAGATTCCCGCCTGACCCGCACCTGGTCTATGCGCTTAGTTAATTAGTTGACGTTTGGGTTTGCGTGTCGTCCAATTGAGGATGAGCTGTCGCTGCGCCCGTTTGCCCCTGCTTCGCATCTATACTGTTGCAGCCGGACCTGCATACCTTTAGAACCGCACGATACGAGGACTCACCGTTTATGGAAACGCTCTTCAGCCGCCTTCGCACCCATCGTCTCGCCTCCGCGTTTACGCTGCTCACTGCCCTCACTGTCGGCATTCTTACCGGATCGGTGCTGACTCACGATGTCGGCGCGCGCGAACGCCAGAAGGTCGACACCTCGGATGCGCGCAAGCTGGTCATTCCCGATCCGAAGACGCTGTCGAACGCCTTCTCGCAGATCGTGAAGGCGGATGGGCCGGCCGTGGTGAACATCAATACCGAGACGATTCCGAAGAAGTCGGCGATCGCTCCCCGGGGACGCCGCAACGGGCGCAGCGCCGATCCGGACGGGGGCGGCGCCGATCCCAACGACATGCAGGATCTGTTCAACAAGTTCTTCGGCCAGAACGGCGGCGGAGGCGATGAGGACCAGGATAACGGCCGCGAAAGCCAGGCGCTGGGTTCAGGCTTCATCGTCGATCCGCGCGGTTACATCATCACCAACAACCACGTCATCGACAAGGCGGACAAGATCTACGTCAAGCTGGCGGGCGATCCCGATGATGGCAGCCGCCTGCAGGGACGGCCGGCGACCGTAGTGGGC
>CAXTMK010000211.1:0-511 GCA_964245315.1 uncultured Acidobacteriaceae bacterium
ATGCGGAAGCGGATGGGTGCGGAAGAGGTATCGGTCATGGGTCGTCCATAAGGGTAGCAGGATGCAGGAAGGGTTAGCGTCCGATCAATGCGAAAGGATTGTTGCATTTTTTACCGATCCATCATCTCCAAATGCGTGTAGACCTCTTATGTTGAAGCCGTTCCTACTTATTTTGGAGACCGTTCGATGCTGAGATCAGGGTTTGTACGTGTGTCGGTTTCCGCGGCGATGACGCTGCTGATGGTGTTGGGTGAGACTTCCTGCGGCAACACCCCGCTGCCGGCTGTCGTGCAACCGGAGACGGTCGGAGTGACCGGCAAGGTGAAGCACGTCTTCATCCTGACGCTCGAGAACCAGAACTACGCGACGACCTTCGGCGCGACGACCAAAGCTCCTTATCTGGCGACCACGCTGGCCGCGCAGGGCGCCCTGCTGCAGGGATACTACGGCACCGGCCACGTGAGCCTGGACAACTATGTTTCGATGATCAGTGGTCAGGCAGGTACGCCGC
>CAXTMK010000211.1:521-3833 GCA_964245315.1 uncultured Acidobacteriaceae bacterium
CGCAGACGACCACCGACTGCACGACCTACGCGGACTTTACGGCTGCCGGCGGAATGGCGACAAACGGACAGGTTCTGGGCACAGGCTGCGTGTATCCGGCCAGCGTGCTGACGATCGCCGATCAGCTTACGGCGGCAGGCCTGACCTGGAAGGGCTATATGGAGGATATGGGCAACGATCCGACGCGCGAGGCTTCGGCCTGCGGGCGCCCGACCCTCGGCACGGCTGACCTGACCCAGACCGCGGAGGCTCCGAGCACCGCCGTTCCACTAGGCGACCAGTATGCGACCCGCCACAACCCCTTCATGTACTTCCACTCGATCGTCGATAACGCGGCCAACTGCGCCAGCCACGTGGTGAACTACACCAAACTCGCAACTGACCTTGCTTCCGTTTCTACGACTGCCAACCTCACCTTCATCACGCCGAACCTGTGCGACGACGGCCATGATGCTCCGTGCGTGAACGGACAGCCGGGTGGGTTGACCTCCGCGAACTCCTTCCTGCAGACCGCGATCCCGATGATTATGGCGTCGCCGGCATACCAGGCAGACGGGCTGATCATCATCAATTTCGACGAAGGCAACTACACGCTGACGGTGGGGCTGACAGGCGGCTACGTCATTACCTTCCCGGGCGCGCCCTGCTGCGGCGAGGTGCTGGGCCCGAACCTTGCAAACTATCCGCAGACCACCGCGGCTGGCGCCTACACGCTGGTCTACTCGAACTACGGTGGAGACAACACGGGTGCGGTGCTGCTGTCGCCGTATATCAAGGCGGGCACGGTATCAACGGTGACATACAACCACTACTCCATGCTGCGGACGCTTGAAGATATCTTCGGCTTACAGCAGCTGGGTTACGCGGGCGCAACCGGACTGGCTCCCATGGGCACCGACGTCTTCACCAACATCCACTAGGGCCAGGGAAAGCACGGCCCTTCATCGGAGAGCGATGCAGGGCCGGCTTTGATTGCGATGAGACGGCTTGGATTTACATTGCTGCTGGTTGCCGCGCTGGGATTCTTTGGCGCTGTCTGGCTGAAAAAAGGGCCAAAGGTTGAGGCTGCGTCGGGGTCCGGAGTTGCTGCGTCGGTTGGACGCAGCATCTTCTTCGACCGCACGCTTTCGGCATCCGGCAAGGTGAGCTGTGCGAGCTGCCACGATGCGGCGCATGCGTATGGTCCGGCGAACGGGCGCTCGGTGCAACTCGGCGGAGCAGACGGGCGGACGGCCGGGCTGCGGGCGGCTCCGTCGCTGCGGTATACGCTGGCACGGACACCTGTCTGGTCGCATGCGCGGCCAACGAGCCTGGCCGAGCAGGTGCTGGAGACGGATAACGCACCGAGGGGTGGATTCGCCTGGGACGGGCGGTTCAACACGCTGCACGAGCAGGCGGCGTTCCCGCTGCTGGCTGCGTCGGAGATGGCGTCGAGCAAAGAGGACCTGCTGCTGAAGCTGAAGCAAGGACCGTATGCCGTGCAAATGAAGCAAGCGTTTGGCGAAGCCGTCTTCTCGGATGCCAACACGGCGTTCAGCGCGATGCTGACGGCGATCGAGCGTTTCGAGCTGGAGGACAGAAGCTTTCATCCTTACACCAGCCGGTACGACGCGTTTCTCGATGGCAAGGGGACGCTTACTCCGGCCGAGGCGCACGGACTGGCACTCTTCAACGATCCGGCGCGGGGGAACTGCGCGTCGTGCCATCTCTCGGCCAGGGGTGCGGATGGTTCGCACCCTTTGTTTACGGACTTTCAGTTTGAGGCGATCGGAGTTCCGCGCAACCGCGAAATCCCGGCCAATCACGAGACGGGGTTCTATGACCTGGGGCTGTGCGGGCCGGTTCGAACCGATAAAAGTGCAGAGAAGACCTACTGCGGTATGTTCAAGACGCCCACGCTGCGCAACGTCGCGGCACGTGAGGCCTTCTTTCATAATGGCCGGTTTCACGATTTGAAGACGGCTTTGCGGTTTTACGTGCAGCGGGATTTGGCTCCGGAGAAGTGGTACAAAGGCGCCGCGTATGACGATCTGCCCGTGGCCATGCGCGGGAATGTGGATCGGGTGACGCCGCCGCTGGCGCGCAGCCGGGGCCAGGCTCCGGTTTGGAACGACGCGGAGATCGACGATGTGATCGTCTTTCTCAAGACGCTGAATGATGCGGATGTGAAGTAACGACGTCCACGGACAAGCAGTGACCAACGCCAGAATCTCTCTAGTTCCTGGGCGGATCGATCGGATATCCACGCCACAGGTACTCCAGAGCCTCCGGCAGCGTCTGCAGCCTGGTGGCGCGGTCGGTGTGGCCGGCGTTGCGGGCGAAGACGAACTGGTAGTGATAGCCCTTGGCGGCCAGCACCCGAGCCATGTTTTCATTAGCGAGAACCCAGTCATGCATGTCGTCGCGCATGGCGTTGGGGTTGAGGAGGTCTTTGTCGCCCACTTCCATCCAGATGCGGAGGGGTTTGGCAGGGGTGTCAGGGATGAGGCTGTGGTGAAATTCCCAGGCGCCGCCGGGGGTTTGCGGGTTTGACGGCCACTGCTGGTTGACGTACGTACCGGAGTAGGTGAGGACGCGATGGTAGAGCTCGGGGTGGTACCAGGCCATGATGAGGGCGCAGGATCCGCCGGAGCTGCCGCCCATGGTCGCTCGACCGTCGGGATTACGGGTTAGCCGAAGGTTGTATCTCTTTTCAACGAGCGGAATCACTTCCTTTTCGACGAATTCGGCGTAGCGGCCCGACATGGTGTCGTATTCGAGGCCGCGCTCACTGCCCTGGGCGTCGCCGCTTCCGTTGCCGAGCGAAATAGCGATCATGACCGGGACGCGGCGCTGGGCGATGAGGTTATCGAGGGCGGTAAAGAGTGCGCGGTCCGGACCGTCGGCGCCGACGATAAACGGGGCAATGGCGCCGGGGACGTATTGCTTAGGCACGTAGACGGCGACCTTGCGGGTGTACGGGGCGGGGTGGCTGGTGGTGACCAGGAGCCTGGCGGGATCGGCTGGGTCGGGGGCGCCAAAGGTTCCGGCGTCGCGGGCGATGCCGGGGTAGATGCTGCTGTCGGTGGAGCTCATGGTGAACTCGAAGACATCGCCCTGAGGTACGCCCGGCTGCACGGAAAGCTCGGGAGCGGCTGGGTGCGTTGGGCCGAGGACGAAGTTGCCGTCGCTGTCGGCGGGAGCATTGCTGGCGTCGGGAAGGTCTTTGGCGGGGACATAGCCTGGAGCATGGGGATCGCGCGCAGGCGGGACGCGGCGTGCGTGCGGCGCAACCGTTGGAGGCGCCTGGGCGGCGGCCAGGGAGGTGAGCAA
>CAXTMK010000211.1:3843-6765 GCA_964245315.1 uncultured Acidobacteriaceae bacterium
ACGGAGCATGGGAATTCCTTTCAATTGCAAGTCGTGAAAATATATCACCAGGGCGCGGGGTGCAGTTTTGATGGCGTAGCGGGGCGTCTTGTACGGGAGAGCGATGGCGTGAGAGTATCGCCTCAACGGGCAGCTTTGCGCTGCGTCTAATATTGAGAGAACAAAGGCGCCGTTCCTGAAATATTCGCTCGCCAGATATAAGCTGGTGGCTGGAGACGACTGCCGGTTGAGGATATTCGAGTGGAGCGGCGCGACTTATTGAAGCTCGGCACGATGGCGCTGGCGGGGACGAAGTTTCCCCGGCTGGCGGCTGCGCAGATGCAGATGGCCGCTCCGCAGACCGCGCCGTCGACTCCGGCGGATATCACGTTGAAGATCGCGCCGGTGACGGTGGAGCTTGCGCCGGACCGCATCCTTTCCACCATCGGCTACAACGGTACGTCCCCGGGGCCGATTCTGCGCATGAAGGAAGGCAGGACGGTCACCATCGACGTGGTGAATTCGACCGACGTTCCGGAGCTGGTGCACTGGCATGGGCTGGTGATTCCGGCGGAGGTAGATGGGGTGGACGAAGAGGGCACGCCGATGGTTCCGGCGCAGAGCACGCGGCGCTATCAGTTCAAGCCGGGGCCGGTGGGGGCGCGGTGGTATCACTCGCACGGCATGGCGGAGAGCGATCTGCACAAGGGTTCGTATACCGGGCAGTTCGGCTTCCTGATGATCGACGGCGCGAACGATCCGGGGCAGTATGATCAGGAACTTTTTCTGGCGCTGCGCGACTGGGAGCCGTTCTTCACCACCGCCATGGAGGACGACGACGAGTCCGGGCAGAACGATCCACAGCCGGAGAAGCCGGCGGTGATGAATACAAATCCGAACGGCCTCGAGGTGAACTCAAATACCTACTCGATCAACGACAAATCACTGGGCGCAGGCGAGCCGATCCGCGTGAAGCCGGGGCAGCGCGTGCTGATTCACTTCCTGAATGCCAGCGCCATCGAAAACCGGCGCATTGCGCTGACGGGGCACAAGTTCAACGTGATTGCGCTCGACGGAAATCCGGTGCCGACACCACAGGTGGTGGAGACGCTGTTTTTAGGCGCGGGCGAACGCATCGACGCGACCGTGGAGATGAACAATCCAGGCGTGTGGATTATGGGAGCGCCGGAAGACACAATTCGCGCCGGCCTGGGTGTGATCGTGGAGTATCAGAATCAGCATAAGCAGCCGATGTGGAAGGCGCCGTCGACGCTGCGCTGGGATTACACCATCTTCGGTGCGACCGGCGGTCCCGCCGCGAAGGATCCTGACCATACGATCGAGATGGTGTTCGAGAAGATTCCGGGTGGCCTGGGCAAGTTCAACCTCTTTCTGGTGAATGGCAAACCCTACCCGCACGACAAGGAGTTTGTCCTGACGCAGGGCGCGCGCTACCGGGTGGTCTATCGCAATCGCACCGACGATGCTCACCCGCTGCATCTGCACCGGCATAACGTGGAACTGAGCGAGATCAACGGGATCAAGACGTCCGGCATTATGAAGGACACCGTGGTGGTGCCGTTCTATGGGCGTGCCTCCGTCGACTTTACCGCGGACCAGCCGGGACTGACTTTATTTCACTGTCATATCCAGCAACATATGGACTTCGGCTTCAAGGCATTGTTTCGTTACGCCTGACGGCGGGCAACCAATCCACAAACGGTTGATTTTGCACGCCGGGTACAACGCAGTGTGCCAGTTACGTCTCCTATATGGTGAAGCGGTGTTTCATGAGGCCACAACGTATTTCTCAGCCGCAGACATTTCGAAGCATCCATAAAGGAGTTCCATGCGCAAGTTCATCTCTACCGCCATCGTTGCCCTTACCATGACGGGCGTTGCTGCCGCACAGGCAGACACCAAGATAACCGAACGGATCGAGAAAGCCCACGAGATTCTTCACTCTCTTATGGCCACGCCGGATAAGGGTATTCCGCTGGACATCGCGGCTTCCGCGCAATGCGTGATTGTGGTTCCCAGCTTCAAGAAAGGCGCGTTCATCTTTGGCGGTGAGTATGGCCAGGGCGTGGCAACCTGCAGAACGCCGAAGGGCTGGAGCGCTCCTGTGATGATCCAGATGGCCGGCGCGAGCTTTGGCTTTCAAATTGGTGGTCAGTCGACCGACTTGGTGCTGATCGGACGCACGCACAAGAGTGCAGACGATCTCCTGAAGGATAAGGTAAAACTTGGCGGCGATATCTCGGTCGCAGCCGGTCCCGTGGGACGATCTTCTACCGCCGGTACGACGGAACTGGCAAATGCGGAGTTCCTGAGCTACTCGCGTAATAAGGGTTTGTTTGCCGGCATCGACCTGGCGGGCGACGAAGTGAACCAAAATCAGAAAGATACTGCGGCCTTGTATGGTAAGGATATTCCTTACCAGCAAATCCTCTCGGGCAGCGTTCCGACGCCGGCGCCGGCTGCACATTTCGAAAAGACTGTGGCGGAGTTGTTCGTCAGGGGCAAAGTGAACGCTGGCAAGTAGGACTGTGTATTTGTTAGGGAAAGAGATGGCTGGCCTCGATTTGAGGCCGGCCATCCCTTGTGGTGGAGGGATGGACGGAGCAGTTCGACGTTCAATGCGTTGCGAGTGGTTGGACTTGATGTGCTAATCCCAGGTGGAGAGATTCAGAGCATCAACGAGGCAGAAGCAGTCCCTGCGGGATGCCAAGCAAGTTTCGTTTGTCATCCCGTAGGGATCTGCTTTTGGATCTGTGCTCCGCTCCATGACACTCTATCTAAACGAAGCTCAGGTTCCCATCGCAACGGCTGTTGCGATGGAAACCTGAGCTTTTTACTGCTGGCGCATCCAGGTATCTTCGAGGATGTCTACCGACGAAGTGAGCACCTTATCGCCGACCGTCAGCTTCACCATGTACGTTC
>CAXTMK010000212.1:0-1948 GCA_964245315.1 uncultured Acidobacteriaceae bacterium
GGGCTGCTGTATCTGCTGTGGTCAGATTTCTTCCATGTCGCGCGGCTGGTCGCGTATCTGAACCTGTACCGGGCCTACGAGCGCGAATAATTTCTCTGACCGGGTGGAAATTCTGCATCTCACGAATATTGTTGCAGGAGGGTTTCACTATGTCGTTTGGCTTGTACGCGCTGGGATACTTGATTGTCATTATCGGGGTGGCTTATATGGCGCACCTCATGCACATTCCGCAGCAGTGGATCGTGGCGATTGTGGTGATACTGTTTGGTATTGGGATTACCACCGCTGTGCAGACGACGCGGCGTAGAGATCCCAGCTAAGAGAGAAAAGCAGATTCCTCCGGAATGACAAATAAGGAATCCAGGCGAGAAAGATAGACTGTTGAGGTGGATACTTCGACGATTGTCATTCTGGACTTTGGCTCACAATACACGCAACTGATCGCTCGCCGCATACGCGAGTTCAATGTTTTCTCCGTCGTTCTGCCTTGTACGGTGCCGCTGGCGCAGATTCAGGCGCTGGCGCCGCTCGGCATTATTCTGTCGGGTGGGCCGTCATCGGTATACGACGCGGATGCGCCGGCGGCGGATCCAGCCATGCTGGTGATGGGCGTGCCGGTGCTGGGCATCTGTTATGGGCTACAGTTCATTACGCATCATCTGGGTGGACAGGTTGAGCCGGCCGCGAGCCGTGAGTATGGGCATGCGGAGGTCTCGGTCATCAGGGAGACCGCGCTCTTCCACGGGCTGCCGGCGCAGATGAATGTGTGGATGTCGCATGGCGACCATGCCGCCCAGCTAGCGCCGGGATTTGAAATTACAGCGCAGACGGCGAATGCAGTCGCGGGCATTGCGGATGAGGCGCGCAGGATGTGGGCGGTGCAGTTTCATCCCGAGGTTGCGCATACGCCGCAGGGCATGGAACTACTGCGCAACTTTGTACTCGACATCTGCGGCGCGAAGGCGGATTGGACGCCGGAGCACTTCATTCAAACCACAGTCGCGCAGGTGCAGAAGCTGGTCGGAGAGACCGGCCACGCGATCTGCGGGCTGAGCGGCGGTGTCGATTCGTCAGTTGCGGCGGTGCTGGTGGCGCGGGCTATCGGCGACCGGCTGACGTGCATCTTCGTGAACAATGGCGTGCTGCGCAAGGACGAGTTTGCGAAAGTCCAGAAGACCATGCGCGAGCAGTTGGGGCTGAACGTCTTGGCGGTCGACGCTTCGGCGCGCTTTCTCGATAAGCTGGCGGGCGTAACCGATCCGGAGACCAAGCGCAAAGTCATCGGCAACGAGTTTATCGCCGTGTTTGACGATGAGGCGAAGAAGATCTTCGAGGCAGAAAAGAGCGCGGGCGAAGAAATTGCGTGGCTGGTGCAGGGCACGCTGTATCCGGATGTGATCGAGTCGTCGAGCGTCAAGGGGCCATCGCAGACGATCAAGAGCCATCACAACGTCGGCGGGCTGCCGGCGGATATGAAGTTGAAGCTGATCGAGCCGCTGCGCGACCTGTTCAAGGATGAGGTCCGGCGCATCGGCCGCGACCTGGGCATGCCGGCCGAGATCATCGAGCGGCAGCCGTTTCCCGGGCCGGGGCTGGCCGTGCGCATCCTGGGCGAGGTGACGCCGGAGCGCGTGGCGCTGCTGCAGGAGGCGGACGAGATCGTCGTGGCGGAGATCAAAGCGGCGGGGCTGTACCGGCAGGTTTGGCAGAGCTTTGCGGTGCTGCTGCCGGTTAAATCCGTCGGCGTAATGGGCGACCAGCGGACGTATGCCAATACCTGCGTGGTGCGCGCGGTACACAGCGAGGACGGCATGACGGCGGACTGGGCTCCGCTGCCATATGAGGTGCTGCGCAGGATTTCGTCGCGGATTGTGAGCGAGATCCGCGGGATCAATCGCGTGGTGTACGACATTACGAGCAAGCCGCCGGGGACTATCGAGTGGGAGTA
>CAXTMK010000212.1:2048-6712 GCA_964245315.1 uncultured Acidobacteriaceae bacterium
GCGTGGTGTACGACATTACGAGCAAGCCGCCGGGGACTATCGAGTGGGAGTAGTTGGCGCGGGCTTGAGCGAAACAGCGCGTGTCGCAGTCGTCTGCAGCACAATGCGCGTGTCTTTGGGGAACGCGACCTTCGCGCCCTTGCCGAAGTAGCGCGGATAGATCGACAAGGCAGCAGAGTAGTAACCGATCCCGATGGCGAAGTTCGGCTGCTGCGCCGCTGTCCCGACGATCAGCGAGATAAGGCCGAGCCCGCTCGAAGCAGCGGCATCCTTGCCGTCCATACCATCGCCGCCGCCGTGGTGGTGGTCGCGGTCGAATGGTTGCGAGGCCAGGATGACCAGAAGCGCCGGGATGATGATCTTGTCCTGCGGCTTCGGCTGGACGTCGCCCTCGGAGTTCATATCGAGCCTGGCGCCGCTCGCGCTGTCGGCTCCGGCAAGCGAGGTACGGACTCGCTGCGGCTCCTGGCCCGGCAACTTGATCTCGGAGAAGTTGAACCGCAGCACTCCGGCCCGGTCGAAATGACGTGCGGGCCGCGCCTGAGTGACCGTGCCTGTAAGCACAGCGCCTGTAGGCACAGCGACCGAGCCGTCCGGATTGAAGACCGGCTCGGCAACCGTGGCGTGGATGGCCTGGGCGTTGTGCGAAGTCTCGGAGCTGATGGGGTCGTTCAGGTAAGCCTGCAGTATCCACGTCGGTTTCTCACCCTTGCCGGTGGCAGGGGCATCGGGCGGAAGCGGGTGCGGCCGCAGCAACAGCAGACGGCTTGGTTTAGGTTCAGGCATCGACGGCGGCGCAGGCAGTGGCGCGATAGCCACAGGCGCGGAGGTTTCGATCGTCCATGCCGTGCCCTTGCCGATGCGCTCGGGGTGGTAGGGAAGCTGGCTGTAGATGAATTGCAAGGCGCGGTCGCCTTTGCCGGGGCCGACGATCGCCTGGATGGTGTTGTCGACGTATCCCAGGAAGATGTCGAAGTATTGGCCGACCAGCCCGCCCTTGACTGCGGGCGAGCGCACGACACGATAGACGGGCGCACCGTCGGTGGCGTCCGTGGTCGCAATCGGCGTGGAACTTCCGTCGGGCGCCACAATCGAATCGAAGTGGACGATGGGGGTATGGAAAGGCGTGAAGTCGGCGCGCAGCCGGGCCGCGATGCGTCGCGAGCGATCCGGCTTGAGCGCGACCACGCTGCCGGAGACAACGGTACGAGCGGGCAGGATGAGCTGATTATCCTGGTAGACGGGATACATCAGCTCCGCGTGAAGCCGCTCGCCGGCACGCATCGGCATGTGATTCGGAAGGCTGACCGGAAGCGGAGTCTGGGCCGGCAGCGTGACGGAACCAGATTGAGCAAGGGCTTGCCCGGAGATTGCGACCAGAACCGTGAGCAGGCGATAACCCATGGCCAAGCATAGACCATCAACCTGAAGTTCAGATGAACGCAGTCTGATGCTGGCTTCAGATGGGGCGCAGCCTGGCGCACCGTGATTGTGTTCGAGTGGAACTGGATGGTCAGCTTGTTGGGCTCGGCGACGGCGCTGAAGTCTGTGACAACACCAGCTGTTGCGCTCAGCGGCTCCGCACGCGGCGAAAGAGTGAGATGGCAAGCAGCGTGACGATCCAGATGACGGCGACTGCCAGCGCCAGCGCGATGATGAATCCGGTCAGCGCCACGCCGCCGGCGACCAGGGCGTCGGCGAACACCTTGAGAATGGCCTGGATGAGCGCAACCAGAATGCGGATGATGACCATGAACTCTGCATCTGCACCCCATGGCCGGCCCAATGCGCGCCGGCCATGGAGTACGCTATCGTCTGCCGGGCGGCAGGGGCTGCGGGTTGATGTGGTCCATGCTGTCGGCGCCGTACTTCAGGTACCACGGGCTGGCGGCTTCGAGCGCCTTATTGACGTTGCCGATGTTCTCCGTGCCGACGGTTTCGAGCCACTCCCTGAAGGCGGTGGCGCCGTTTTTGGCGTAGATCGGGATGCCGTCCTTCCAGGTGGCGCGTCCGCACAGGACGCCGTTGAATTTGGTGCCGGATTCGCCGCAGAGCTCGAGGGTCTCGATGAAGACGGGGTTCGAGACGCCGGCCGAGAGATAGATGAACGGCTTGTGGGTCATGGATTCGGCATCGCGAAAGTGCTGCAGCGCCTCGGCGCGGGTGTAGGCGGCCTCGCCCTTGAAGGCGCGGGTGCCGGCCACGTAGGTCATCTCGATGGGCACTTCGACCTTGAGCACGTCCACGTTGTAGCGCGCTTTACCGAACTCGGCCATGGCGCCGGAGACGATCTCGGGCTTCTTCTTCGCGTAGGCGAGCGACTTTTCGTCGCCGCCCTGCGCGTCGTAGCCGACGAATTCGAGGAAGAATGGAATGTCGTGGGCCATGCATTCGTCGCCGATGCGCTCGATCCAGGCGTGCTTGAGGTCGTTCACGTCGGTCTTCTCGAACGGCGTGTAGTAGAGCAGGATCTTGATGCAGTCGGCGCCGGCTTCCTTCAGGCGGCGGACGCTCCAGACGTCGAGCAGGTCGGGCAGGCGACCGGGCGTGGCGGCGTCGTAGCCGGTCTTCTCGTAGGCGAGCAGGAGTCCGGCGTCGTTGCGCAGCCTGGAGGCGGGCAGGCCGAACTCGGGGTCGAGCAGGATGGCGGAGGCGTGGCGCGTCAGGACTTCGGTGACGAGCGACTTGAACTCGGCGAGGTCGTCGGAGTTGACAACGCCTCCGCGCTCTTTGGCGAGCGACTTCTGCAGCGAGCCGCGCTGATCCATGGCCGCGGCGGCGATGACGCCGCGCGCGTTCGAGACGGCTTTGAGTCCTGCGAGTTTACCGGGTGTGATCTGCATGGGAAGGATAGTCTCCTGACGTGTTGACGTGCGTGAGCCTGAGGAGAAGATTTTACATGGGTGGTGTTGGCTCTGGCCTGCAATGGCCGGTTATCGCATGTCAATCGCGAGTTGAAGTTTAGAGAGTGGAAGACAAGGCTTGGTTCTGAATCGTCAGCAACTCACGAATGCCAGCCTCCCCAAGGTCCAGCATGGCGTCCAACTCAGCGCGGCTATACGATTCCTTCTCCGCCGTCGCCTGCGTCTCAACCAGACCGCCATCGGCGAGCATGACCACGTTCATATCCACCGTGGCGCGCGAGTCTTCTTCGTAGCAGAGGTCGAGCAGCGTGTGGCCGTCGACGATGCCGACCGACGTGGCGGCTATCATCTGCTTCAGCGGGTTCTCCTTCAGCGTGCCTGCGGAGACGAGCTTGCCGAGCGCAATCGCGAGCGCGACCGAGGCTCCGGTGATCGCGGCGCAGCGGGTCCCGCCGTCGGCCTGCAGGACGTCGCAGTCGAGGATGATCGTTCGTTCGCCTAAAAGTTTCATGTCGACTACAGCACGCAACGAGCGGCCGATGAGCCGCTGAATCTCGTGCGTGCGTCCGCCGATCTTGCCCTTCTCGGCCTCGCGCGGCGAGCGGGTGAGCGTGGCGCGCGGCAGCATGCCGTACTCGGCCGTCACCCAGCCGCGGCCGGAGTTGCGCATCCAGCCCGGAACGCCGGTTTCGACCGTAGCGTTGCAGAGGACGCGGGTATTGCCGCACTCGATCAGGACCGAGCCCTCGGGCGTGGAGACGTATCCGGGAGTGATGCGCGTGGGACGGAGAGTAGCGGCGGTGCGGGAGTCGGGACGGAAGAGCATTAGGACAGTTTACGGCAGGTCCGTTCAGTTCGAGAAAGTTGAGAACAGATAAGACGAATCACGGCTTGAGCGTTAGGGTGTGAACCGGCGCGCCGAGCAGCGGGAAGGTGGTTCCGTGCAGCCAGGCCGGGAACTGGTCCATGTACCAGGGGCTGTCGGGGTTGCCGGACTGGCCGAGTACCAGGTTCAGCGTGGAGTTGTTCAGGTTGGAGAAGTCGGCGGTGAAGCGTTCGGATGGGCCGAAGTTGCGGCCGATCTGCTTGACCGTCGTGCCGTCGCCGGAGATGGGTTGCGGGCCGGTGCCGGTGGGACGGCCGAGCAGGTTGCGCAGCAGCTCGGACTGCTCGAAGATGGGCGACTCGATGTCCACCGTATGCAGCGCGCCGTAGCGCCAGGTGGCGAGGTCCGTCGGGGCCTTATCGGTGGTGAGCGCGGTCAGCACGGCGGAGGTCAGGAAGTCGTCCCAGTTTGCATAGGTGGGCGGCAGCCAGCGCGGCGGGGTGTGCATCAGGATCTGTTCGAGCGCATAGTCGCGCTCGCCCCAGACGTAGAGAGTGTTGGTGTCGAGCGTGGCCGCGGCGTTGGGTGACGGCGCCGTCTTCGAGGGCGCGCCTGGCGAGGCGGTCAGCTTCGACTTCAGCAACATGGGCCACAGGACGGCGTGGGTTGCGGCGAGGACCGACGGCGCGGCGGAGGTGGTCGACATGCGGCCGTCGAAGGTGCGCAGCAGATCGGCGGCCTGGTGCAGGGTTTTGAGCTGCGCGGGCGTGAAGGTGTGCGCGGGTTTGGGGTTGGCCAGGGCGTGGTCGAGCGAGTAGGCGAGCCGCTGCGCGAGCACGCGGTCGAAGTCGGAGTCGATGTCGTCCTGGAGGTGCAGCATGTCCTGCGGGGTCAGGTTTTTGCTGCGCGCCAGCAGGTGGTAGATGCGCTCGGTGCGGTAGGGCGCGGCCCAGTTCTGCGTTACGGGGTAAGGG
>CAXTMK010000213.1:0-6675 GCA_964245315.1 uncultured Acidobacteriaceae bacterium
GGGGAGTTGGCGTCCACAAACACCAGGTAGTCGCGCATCGCGATGACTGTCGTGTTGCTATAGCCCTTGCTGGACTTGCCGAGCAGGAACCACACGCCGGGTGCCACGCGCTCCACCTGCGCGCACGCGATCACCGCGCAGAACAGCACGGCGAGCAACAGAAAAGGGCCGCGCCGAAGCACGACCCTTCGCATAAATGCATTGAACAAAATGCTACGCCTGCGGCGGACGTCCGCCACCTGCGTTGCCACCACCGCCGCCCTGGCCGGGACGGCGTCCACCACGGCGGCGGCGTCCGCCGGGACGGCGATTGCCGCCGGGACCGCCTTCGCGCGGCGGACCGGGGTTGCGTGGCGCGATGCCCGGCTGCCCGACTCCGACCGGCTGTGCATCGGCGCGGTTGAAGTTCGGCTCGGCGTCATCCTCACCGTCCGTGTCTGGACCATCCTCGTCGTCTCCGTCCTCATCGTCGAACTCATCGTCATCATCGACGATAGTATCCTGAGCGACCGGAGGCGCGGCCATTGGAGCACGTCCGCCGCCTGCATTCGGATCGGGCGCGGCAGGCAGGCCGAGCTTCTCGCGCTGCTCGCGGAGAACAGCCTTACGCGAGAGCTTGATGCGATTGCCTTCGATGGCAAGCACCTTGACCAGGATCTGATCGCCCTCGCGCAGCTCGTCCTTCACTTCCTTGACCCGATGCTCTGCGATCTCGGAGACGTGCAGCAGCCCGTCAGTGCCGGGGAAGATCTCGACGAACGCGCCGAACTCCGCCAGACGAACGACCTTGCCCAGATAGGTCTTACCGATCTCGGGGGTCGCGGTCAGGTCGGTAATCATTTGGATGGCGCGGGCGAGGCCGTCCTGATCGCTCGACGCCACGTTGACCCGGCCGGTATCGTCGACATCGATCTTGACGCCGGTGGCATCGATGATGCCGCGGATGACCTTGCCGCCGGGTCCGATCAGGTCGCGGATCTTGTCGGTCGGGATCATCATGGTGTGGATGCGCGGCGCGAAGGCGCTCTTCTCTTCGCTGGCCGAGGAGAGAGTCTCCGCCATGGTGTCGAGCAGTTGCAGACGGCCGCGGCGAGCCTGTTCGAGCGCCTCGCGCATGATCTGCGCCGTGATGCCCATGATCTTGATGTCCATCTGCAGCGCTGTAATGCCGTTGCGCGTGCCGGCGACCTTGAAGTCCATATCGCCGTAGTGGTCTTCGGCGCCCGCGATGTCGGTCAGGACGGCGTAGTCGTCGCCTTCCTTCACCAGGCCCATCGCAACTCCGGCGACCGCGCCTTTGAGCGGGATCCCGGCAGCCATCAGCGCCAGCGATGCGCCGCAGACCGTCGCCATTGACGACGAGCCGTTCGACTCGGTGATGTCCGAGACGACGCGCAGGACATAAGGCGACTCATCTTCCTTCGGCAGAACCGCTTCAATGGCGCGCCAGGCAAGTGCGCCGTGGCCGATCTCGCGGCGACCCACGCCGGTCATGCGGCCAACCTCCCCCACCGAGAACGGCGGGAAGTTGTAATGCAGCATGAACTTGCGCTTCTGCTCGCCTTCGTAGCTCTCCATGCGCTGCGCATCGTCGGTGGTGCCGAGCGTCGCGGTGACCAGCGCCTGGGTTTCGCCACGGGTGAACAGCGCCGAGCCGTGCACGCGCGGCAGCACGCCAATCTCGCATTCGACGTGACGAATCTGGTCGAAGGCGCGGTGGTCGGGACGGATGCGGTCGTGCAGAACCTGGTTGCGGAAGATGTTCTCGCGCATCAGTTCGTAGTATTTGCTGAGCTTCTTCGAGGCGGCGGCATCGCCTTCCGGCAGCTCCTTCTTCAGCTCGTCCTTGATCTCCTTGACCTTGGCGTAGCTCTCGAACTTGGGGTACTTCTGCGTATTCAGCGCATCGGCGAGACGGTCGTAGACCTTGCCGTTCAGGTGGTCGAGATAAGCCTGATCGATCTCGACTGCCTTCACGTCGCGCTTGGTCTTGCCGGCCAGGCCGACGAGTTCCATGATCGCCGCGCAGATCTTCCTGATCTCTGTGTGAGCGAATTCGATGGCCGCGACGACGTTCTCTTCGGAGACTTCCTTCGCGCCCGACTCGACCATCACGATGCCGTCAGCAGTGCCGACGACCATGATGTTGAGCTGGCTGACGGCGCGCTCGGAGTAGGTGGGGTTGACGATGAAGTTGCCATCGACGAAGCCGACGCGAACCGCGCCCACGGGGCCGTGGAAGGGGATGTCCGAAAGGGCGAGCGCGCAGCTGGCGCCGTTGATGCCGAGCACGTCGGGATCGTTTTCCTTATCGGCCGAGTAGACGAACGCGACCACCTGGGTCTCGTTGCGGAATGCCTCTGGAAACAGCGGACGAATGGGCCGGTCGATCTGGCGACTAGTCAGGACTTCCTTTTCGCTGGGCCGTCCCTCGCGCTTGATGAAGCCGCCCGGAATGCGTCCGCCTGCGTAGGTAAACTCGCGATATTCAACGGTGAGCGGGAAGAAGTCGATGCCCTCTTTGGGGTCGGGCGAGGCCACGGCCGTGCAGAGAACGGCGTTGTCGCCGGAGGTGGTGAACGCGGCGCCGGACGCTTGCTTGGCGATCCGTCCGGTCTCGAATTTGATCAGCTTGCCGCCGGCAAGCTCTACAGTGATGTCATGCTTCATGGTGCGCCTCTTCTCTTGAGTGCCAACTATTTATGCGTATGGGAACTTGCTGCTTGCAGACGCAGGAAAGCGCAGCTCAGACGGTGAATCCGTCGAGCCGCGCTGGGATCTGCATGGGTTGGGAGTGGATGCTTCCCTGAAGGGTGCTGGCTGGAAGGCGCGTACAGGCTGCAGTCATCGTCAGTAGCTCCCGCCGCAGGAGGATGTCGACTCCCCGGCAATGCTGACGCTGAATGTGCGGGCCTTCGGTGATTCCATGAACACGTTTCCTGGGATTCCCTGGAGGGAAGCTCCGCTGAATATCTACTTGCGAATTCCGAGCTTGGAGATGACCTCGCGGTAGCGGTCCGCGTCGACCTTCTTCAGGTAGTCGAGCAGGCTCCGGCGCTTGCTCACCTTCATCAACAAGCCGCGGCGGGATCCATGATCCTTCTTGTGCGTCTTGAAGTGTTCGGTCAACTGTCCGATGCTCTCGCTCAGAATTGCAATCTGTACCTCAGGACTTCCGGTGTCGGAGTCGTGGGTGCGATACTTCTCGATGATGTCTGTCTTTCTTGCGGTTGCCAACACAGCAGTTTCTGCTCCTGATCTTCTTCTATTTCACTCTTCAAAGTGTCTGGTAAAGTTTAGCACTGTTTTCATCATTCGTCGAAATCAGCGCC
Source organism: uncultured Acidobacteriaceae bacterium (assembly GCA_964245315.1). Classification (GTDB taxonomy): domain Bacteria; phylum Acidobacteriota; class Terriglobia; order Terriglobales; family Acidobacteriaceae; genus Edaphobacter. The sequence continues at coordinate 3,333 of CAXTMK010000213.1, forward strand.
GAGTGAACCGAGAGCAAAAGCGGATCCCTCGCGGGATGACAAACAAGGGGTCTAGGCAATATGTGTCGCCAAAAACTCCAGCGTCCGATCCAGCGCGATCTTCGCCTGCTCCGGGTTGTACGCGCTGCGCTCGGTTCCGGCGAAAGCGTGGTCGGCTCCGTCGTAAAGGAAGATCTCGACCTCGGGATGCGCGTTCCGAACAGCGTCGATCTGATCCGATCCGATGTGCGAGTCGTTCGCACCGAAGTGCAGCATCACCGGGCAGCTGGGCTCTTCCGTCGCAACCTTGCCGATGCCTCCGGCGTAGTAGCCGACCGTGCACGAGGGCTGCATCTTCAGGTCTTCGCCGCGCGTCGCCGCCAGCCACGCCATCAGGCCGCCGTAGCAGAAGCCGACGACGGCGATGCCCTTGTGATCTTCGGCTTCGACGAACTTGTACGCGGCAGCGACATCCAGCAGTGCCGTCTCAGGCGTCAGCTTGCCGTACATTTCGTAGGCCTTCTTCAGGTCGTCGCCGGTATCTTTCAGTTCGAGGCCGGGCTCGTAGCGGTCGAACGTCGCCGGTGCGATCCCCACGTAGCCCTGGCTCGCGTACATATCGGCGACGCCACGAATCTGCGAGTTGACACCAAAGATTTCCTGCACGACCACTACAGCACCCTTCGCCGCGCCCTGGGGCCGCGCCACATAGGCGCTCAACTCCGCGCCATCTTCCGCCTTCAACTTCACCTGCTCGCCCATCGTCGATTCCTCTTGTCCATCATAAATGCCGGGTCGGACCTAAACCGCTGCGCGCATGTTGAACGAGTTTCGTATCGCGAAAAAGGCTTTCTTCGGAGCGTCCTTCGCGTCGAACGGAAGGCATCGCTCGGGCAGATGATCGGTGCGCGCATCCTCCGAGTTCAGCCAGGTAAGGCGGTCGGTGATCCCCCAGGTAAGCACGACGCGGACCGCGGGCTCGCGCAGCGCCAGGTCCAGAAAGCTGCTGTACGTATTGGCGACGGCGGTATCGCGGATGCCCTCATCGGCCGGCAAGTCGCGGTCGTTCACGTCCATTTCGGTGAGGAAGATTTGCAAGCCGAGACCGCGCAAGGCAGCCATGAAGCCTATAATGCCTGCGCCGTAGTGATGTCCCGCGGAGACATGCGACTGAATGCCGACGGCGTCGAGCGGCACTCGGCGAGCTTTGAGGCGGCGGACCAGTGCGAGGACCGCGGCGCGCTTCTTTTCAGAGGCAGGGTCTTCGCCCTCAATGCCGTAGTCGTTATAGGTCAGCAGCGCCGTCGGATCGGTTGAGCGGGCGGTGTGGAAGGCAAGCTCGATGTAGTCGTCGCCAACCAGCTTCAGCCAGGGCGAGTCGCGGAAGCCGTCGGCGCGGCCGTCGGTTACGAGGATCGCCTCGTTGACGACATCCCATGAATGCATGCGGCCCGCGTAGCGTCCCGCCACCTGCTGGATGTGGTCGGTCAGAAGCTGGCGGGCGTTGGCTGTAGTTGCCTCGTCCGCGAACCATTTGGGCAGCTGCCGATGCCAGCAGAGATTGTGCCCGCGAACCTTCATCCTGTTGGTTTCGGCAAAGGCGACGAGCGCGTCGGCTTCGGTCCAGTTGTAGGTGTCGATGGTGGGGCGCATCGGACCCCACTTCATGGCATTCTCGGCGACGACGATGTTGCTCTGCTCGCGGACGAGCGCGGCGTAGGAAGCGTCCTTTGCGAGGGATTGCAGGTTCACCGCGCAGCCGTAGAAGAAGCCGTGCGCGGCGGCGTGAGCCTTCAGAGAGCCGGGACCGGTGATGAGATCCGGCGGAGGCGAAAGCGGTACGACGGGCGCTCTGTGCGCGCATCCGCTCAACGCCAGACCGGCCGCCGAGCCTGCGAGGAATGTTCGGCGCGTAGTCTTCAAGGCTTCTTCCCGGCAGCCTGATTTTTCAGATCGCCACTCCAGAGAAAGAATCGGCTCATCTGGCGGCGCTCGGAGATCATCAAGCGCAGGAAGTCGCGAAGACGAAGCGTGCCCGCGGGCTTGCCGGTATAGGTTTCGACGCGCCAGCGCAGGTATGGACTGCGCCAGGGCCGGAGACGATGGCCCGCGCTCGATCTCCACCAGAACTGCACCGCGCTGACGAGGGCCTTGAGCACATCTTCAGTATAAGGAAAGAAGACGAGTGCAGATCGTGGTTGACCCTCCCCCTTGAGTTTTCGCGCAAAATCCTGCAACGAAAGAACTTAGCTCTGAACCAACTTTGGTGCACCTACTTTAAGTAGGCGAACAGATTCTGCTGGCCTTCGAGCGTTGCGGTCACCCCCAGCAGCGCCTGCTGCTGGACTTCGGCAGTCTTCAGGTCGGTCGCCAGAGTGGCCGGGTCGGCCGAGAGCAGCGTGCTCTGCTGCGCCTGATAGACGGTGGCTTGCGTCGACGCGTAGGTGGTCGCCGAGGTCACCCGGCTCAGGCCACTATCGAGCGTGGCGCGCTGACCCGTGACCGCGCCGAGCGCCGCGGTCAGCGCGGTGGAGTCGGCCTGTATGTTCGCGGCCGAGCCGGAGCCGAGATCGCTGACGAGTTGGTTCAGCGTTCCGAGCAGGCTGGCGCCGCCGGCGGTGAAGACGCTCGAACCCGGCACGTTGACCGGGATCTTCTGGCCGTCCGGAGTCTGCATCGTCTCGGTGACGGCGTCGCCGTTGTAGGTCGCGGTCGCGGGATCGGTGCTGGGGTCGAGCGTAAAGGGAGTGGTGCTGCCTTTGCTTCCGGCGAAGAGGTATTGGCCCTGGTAGCTGGTGTTCGCAAGCGCGACGACGCTGCCGCGGAGGCTCGAGACCTGCGTCTGCACGGACTGCAAATCCGCCGTGGACATGGTCCCGTTGCCGGCGCTGACGGCGAGCGAGAGCGCGGAGGTGACCTGTGAGACGACCTCGCCGAGCGCGTTGTCGGCCACCTGCATGCGGCTCTGTTGCGACGTGGCGCTCTGCGTGAATGAGTCGAGGCGGCTGATGGAGCTGGCGAGCCCGACATTCGCGGCCGCGGCGACGGGGTCGTCCGAGAGCCGTGTAACGCGGAGGCCGCTCGAAAGCTGGTTGGTGAGGGTCTGCTCGGTCGCGGAGGATTGCGAGATGGCGGAGGCGAGGCTTCGGGTATAGTTGGGGTCGAAGGTCATAGGAGTGGTCAGTGGTCAGTGGTAAGTGGTAAGTCAGCCGGCGACGGGCTGAAGACGTTCTTTGTACAGTTGAGAGTTTTGAGTTGAGAGTTCGGGGTAAATGCAGAGTGAAAAGACTAACCACTTAACACTTTCTTCTAGGAGTCTGTCGGTCATAGATGGGCTTCGGATTTCGTTTTTCTTTGTACTGTC
>CAXTMK010000214.1:0-6461 GCA_964245315.1 uncultured Acidobacteriaceae bacterium
ATCCAAATCAGAGACGCCATCGGAACTGACGCGAGCGAGTGGGCACGACGCCTCCGTGAATTACGAGAAGACGAAAAGTGGCCTATTTTGAGCCATCACGACCGCTCTGACTTAAAGCCCGGACAATACCTTCTTGACGGGTTGCCACCGGAAAAGGGTGTAAAGTTTGGTCGGGGAATCTCACAAAAGCTGCGGGCCGAAGTTCTTGATCGGAACGGCTTCACGTGCCAAATGTGCGGGGTAAGCCCACAGGACATCGACCCCTACACTGGCCGGAAGGTTAGACTGCATCTTGGGCATATCGTGGATAAGAATTTGGGCGGGAAAGATGTAATCTCGAACCTCCGGGCGCTTTGCTCAACCTGCAATCAAGGCGCGAAAAATATCACACCCGAAAAGCCGACGAAAGTCTGGCTACTTTCTCAGGTCCGCAGAGCCGGAATAGACGAGCAGTTGGCCGTGTTCCAATACCTTCAGAAGAAGTTTCAGGAAGGAAAATGAAACCATAGGCGCAGCTTGAAAAGCCCATCTATATCCGCTATCGATCCTAAACGATCCGAGAACATGCGGCGGATCAAGGGTGTAAATACTCAACCTGAAATCGCCGTCCGCCGCCTTCTGCACTCGATGGGATACCGCTTCAGACTGCACCGGAAAGACCTTCCGGGTACTCCGGATATTGTGATGCCGTCGAAGCATGTAATCGTCCTCGTTCACGGCTGTTTCTGGCATCAGCATACCGGCTGCCGCAGAGCGACCTTTCCCTCTACGCGGCGCGAGTTCTGGATTCCAAAACTCACCAGAAATGCTGAGAGGGATCGGCAGGTCGGTCGGCAACTCAGGAAACTTGGGTGGCGCGTCCTAACCGTTTGGGAGTGCGAGATCGACAAGCTTGCGAAGCTGGAAGCGAGGGTCCGCAGGTTCCTTGAGAGGTGAATCGGGAGCCGCCTGCACTCCCGATTCGTCATTCCCGTAGGGAATGACAAATCAAGGGATGTGCTGCTACAGCAAAAGCGCTCTACGCCACGATGCGAGCCGTGCGGAGGTCGCTCAGATGTGGCGTCGGATCGTGCAGTTCGGCGGAGGAGACGACAGGTGCGTCCATCACTTCCTTAAAGGCGGTGCGGAACCTGGCCATCTCCGCCGGTGTGCCCACCGAGATGCGCACGGCCAGCGGCCAGATAGGCCAGGTGCGCCCGATGATGACGCCCTTCTCCTGCATGGCGGCGATGACGGCGCGGCCCTTGCGGCCGGTGTCGATCATGAAGCAGTTGGATTGGGAGTCGCCGAGCACCTTGTAGTTGTTGGCCTTCAGCCACGCGATGGTCTCGCGGCGGGTGTCGCCGATGATCTTCTTGCGCGTGGGGATGAGGTCGGGATCGTTGAGCGAGGCGGTGGCGGCGGCCAGCGCGGTGATAGGCATGGCGCTGCCGCCGTTGAAGACCTCGATCTTCTTGAGCAGGTCGGGGCGGCCGAGCGCGAGCCCGCAGCGAATGCCGGCCATGCCGTAGATCTTCGAGAAGGTGCGCAGGACGATGAGATCCTTGTCGGCGGCCACCATGTCGACGACGCTCTCGGCGTCGGAGAGGTGGATGTAAGCCTCGTCCACGAGCAGGATAGACCCTTTGGGCTTGTTTTCGAGTGCCCAGAGGATGTCTTTTCTGGAGGTGATGGTGCCGGTCGGATTGTTGGGATTACAGATATAGATGACGCCGGCATTGGGATCGGCGGCGACCAGGCCCTTGACGTCGTGCGCGTAGTCGGCGGTCAGGCGGACGCGGTTGATGTGCGCCTTGGTCACCATGGCGCCGACCATGGGCGACTCGTAGGACGGATCGGCGGTCACCAGCGAGCGGGTGGGCGAGGTGAAGGCCAGGACGGTGTAGTGCAGCGGCTCGGAGGAGCCCGGATAGAGGGCGATGTACTGCGGCTTGAGCTGCAGCTGGGAGGCGGCTGTTTTCATCAGGATTTCGTTGTGGTTGTAGATGTCGTAGCGTCCGCCGGCGCGGGCGATTTTGGCCATGGCGTCGATGGCGCCCTGCCATGGGCCGAGGGGATTCTCATTGGCGTTGATGAGCACGGTGTCGGGCGGCAACGGGTGGTTGACGCCGAAGGTGTAGACCGACTGCTGCTGGGCGGCGCGAGCCTCGGTGAAGACTGGCGCGGCGGCGGCGAGCGAGGCGTAACGCAGGAAGTTGCGGCGGGATGTCGACATGAGGCGGCTCCGGAGGACGAAGATGGCGGCGTGAGGATGAGCCGCAAGGCCTGAGGAAAGGGTACAGCAGAAAGGCTCGGTCTGAGAGTAAAGAGTTTTGAATCGAGAGTTAAGAGGGAAGGCCCTCCGGAGAGGGCCTCCAATTGGTTCTGAGCTGAGTTACAGCGGAGGCACGACCGGCTTTCTGCGCTTCTTCAGCTTGCGCCTGGCAGGTGCGTGCGCCGTGCCGTAGGGCTGGCCGGAGCGGTGAACGGAACTGACGTCAAAGCTGGTTGCGGCGCCCGCGTCGACGGCCGCGCCGGGCGGCACGAGCATCAGGGCGACGGACCTGGAGCTGTCGGGCCCGATGCGGAGATCGAGCCGGCCTGGATCGATGCCTTTCTCGTGCATCAGGTAGTCGGCGACGTTCAGGGCGCGTTCCGCGGCGTTGCGGTTGTTTTCGCCGGGGCCATGGCTGCCGATGATGAGCAGCTTGTCTTCGCTGGCGCGATTCAGGTTCAGGGCTACGTCGTCAAGGCAGCCCTTGCCCTCGTTGTCGACGCGGTCGGGCCGCTTGCGGTCGCGGTCGAAGCTGACGGTGCACAGCTGCTGCAGGGTGGGCAGCGTGGCCGCCGGCGGCGGAGGGGGCGTGGCGACAACGATGTAGGCAGTCGCCATCGCGGTCTGGCCTCTGTCGTCCGCGACGTGGCAGGTAACGGCTAAATTGCCGGGGCTGACCCCGGTGGTGGAGAGCGTGGCGGAGGGTCCGTTGTTGGCGAGCACGCCGCCCGTGGAGGTGTAGCTGTAGCTGAGCGGGCGGTTCTGCGGGCTGCGCGCGGAGGCGGTGATCGCGACCGGATCGCCGGAGTTGATGGCGGCTCTGTCGGACGAGCAGGTGACGTTAGGCGGCTCGTACCTGCGCACCGTAAAAGAGGTTGTGCAGCTCGCGACCACGCGCTGCTTGTCGCCTTCGACCAGCTTTCCGGAGACGGAGTAGGTGCCGGGCTGCAGGCCCGCCGTATCGACGGTGGCGTTGGCTCCGGTGACGGCGATCTTACCTGCGCTCGCCGTCCAGAGAAAGGTCGGCTTGCGCCTGGGGTTGACGTTCATGGTGCTGGACGAGATGGCGACGGGATCGCCGGAAAAGGGATCGCCGGGATCGGCCGAGCAGTTGAAGGTAGCGGCTTCCTTGACGACGGGGTTCATGTCGCCCAGGCGGAAGACGATGCCGGCCGAGCCGCGGATGGCGTCGATTTCGGCGTCGCCGCCGTAGAATCCGCCGGCGAGGATGGGGCCGTTATCGATCCGCGAGTAGAGGAAGTCGGCCTGGATGGGACGGAAGGCGATGTGGTCATGGAAGATGGGCAGGATGATGTCCAGGCCGACTCCGCCGGTGAGTCCCCAGCCCCAGACGTTGCACTTCTGAGCGCGCGGTCCGCCGAAGATGACGCCGCCGCCGAGCGCGTGGACGAAGGGCACGAAGCGGCTCTTTTGGAGGCGCAGCACGGGGCCGGCCTGCGCGGTGTAGACGCAGTTGTTGTCGGTGGGGCCGTTCGGCGAGTAGTTGCCTTCGACCTGCACGCCCAGATACTTGTTGAAGTAGCCGCTGACGCTGCCGACCAACACGAAAGTAAACATCTCGTAGTTCAACTTATCAATAAAAACCTTGTAGGGCGAGATGTAGGCGTAGCCCGCGAAGATGTCAACGCGCGAAAGGGGCGGGCCACCCGACCCGGCGGGGTTAGCCTGGCCGCGGGCCGCGGGCAGAGAAGCCGCGAGCGAGACGAGCGCAAGGCCGAGCAGTCGGGCGGACAGGCGTGCGGAGCCTGGTCTCATGGGCGTAACCTCGAGGCTGGATTTGGGGAGCGACTAAGGAATTTCCGGGGCCTGCGACCAGTATGCCGGATTGTTGCCGGAAATTCGCCGGCGATTTCTGGAGATTCAGGACTAAGAAGGTTCCCCTCCGGAGAGTTCCCTGCGTCTGTTCTCAGTCGATCGCGGCTTCGAGCGCCGCCGGCGAGTTGAGCACGAGGCGGGCGCGCTCCTCGTCGAACTGCCCTTCCCAGCGCGCGACGACGATGGTCGCGACGCCGTTGCCGACGATGTTGGTCAGCGTGCGCATCTCCGACATGAAGCGGTCGACGCCGACGATGAGCGTCAACCCCGCGACCGGGATCGTCCCCAGCGCGGCCAGCGTCGCGGCCAGCGTGATGAAGCCTCCGCCGGTGACGGTCGCCGCGCCCTTGGAGTTGAGCATGAGCACGGCGAGGATGAAGGCCTGCTGCTTCCAGCTGAGGTGCACGTTGGTGGCCTGCGCGATGAACAGCGCAGCGATGGTGAGATAGATGCTGGTGCCGTCCAGATTGAACGAGTAGCCGGCGGGAATGACCAGCCCGGCGATGACGCGCGAGCAGCCGAGGTTCTCCATCTTGACGATCAGGCGCGGGAGCACGGGTTCGGAAGCCGAGGTGCCCAGGCCAATGAGCAGCTCTTCGCGAATGTAGACGAGGAAGCGCCAGATGTTGATGCCGTTGGCCCAGCAGACCGCGCCCAGCACGAGAAAGACGAAGGCGACACTGGTCAGGTAGAAGCAGGCCATCAATTTGGCCAGCGAGAGCAGCGTGGCGACGCCGTATTTGCCGATGGTAAAGGCCATGGCGCCGAAGGCTCCGAGCGGCGCGGCCTCCATGACCAGGGCGACCAGCTTGAAGAAGAGCCGGCTGAGCGATTGGATGAGCCCGGTAAGCTTCTCGTCGGCACCCATCATGGTAAGGGCTATCCCGCAGAGGATGGCGAGCAGCAGCACCTGCAGGATCTCGCCTTTACTGAACGCGCCGACGAAGCTGTCTGGGATGATGTTGAGCAGGAAATCGGTTGCGCCCATGTGGACGCTGTCGGACGTATATTGCGCGATAGATTTTGTGTCGAGGGTCTTGGGGTCGATGTTCATGCCGCGTCCGGGCTGGACGACTGTCGCGACTAAAAGCCCAATCAGGAGCGCGAGTGTCGAGGCGAATTCGAAGTAGAGCAGGGCTTTGAGGCCGATGCGGCCGAGCTTGCGCAGGTCGCCCACGCCCGCGATGCCGGCGACCACCGTGAAGAAGATGATGGGCGCGATCAGCATCTTGATGAGCTTGACGAAGCCGTCTGCGAAGGGCTTGAGCGCGGCGCCGAAGTGCGGGAAGAAGATGCCGGTGAGCGCTCCGAGGACGATGCCGACGATGACGCGGAAGTAGAGGGTGCGGATGAAGCGGGGCTTCGAGGTTGCGACCGCTTCGATCAAGGGGGTGGCTCCTGGCGGGTAGGTAGTGGAGGATACTCGGTCATCTTACAGGTAGAATTGCGGTGAGCGGAGGTGTGCGATGTCGGAGTCGACAGTAGTGGAAGTGAGATTGTCGCGTGAGGCGTTGTCGTTTGTGCGTTCCATGGTGGAGCGTGGCGACTCTGCGTCCGAGGGTGATGCCGTCAGCGAACTGGTGGAACTCGAAGCCGAGGAGCAGCGGCGCTTTGAGTGGGAAGAAGTGATGGCGGCTTATCAGGAATCTATCGATGCGCCTGAGACGTTCATTCCACTCGATCAAGTGTGGATCGATCTTGGGCTTCCACCGCGCGAGAAGTCGAAGGTAGCTTGATGCCGCGCACCGTCATCCTCTCGCCGCGTGCGAAGCGGCAAGTTTGAAGTCTGCAGAAATACCTGGCGGATCGCTTCTATCCTAACAACGCGGCTAAGTTCGTACAGCGCCTGCTTGAGTCCTGCTATTCGCTGGCTCTGGCGCCCGAGCGTGGAACACTGCGGCCGGAACTTGGATCGGGCGTACGAATGACAGGATTTGAGCGGCGTGTCACCATCTATTTTCGCGTGATGGACGATCACATTGCGATCCTGGCGATCTCATTTCGCGGAGAAACTCCTGGGAAATTCCAGTAACGAATTCTGCTTCGCTAACGCACGACGAGGACGCGGCTTTCATAAGGTGCCAGCTGAAGCGACGGTGATGATCCTTTCGCGGTGCCGGTCTGCGGATCCCAGACCTCAATGCTTGCTGGCACAGTCCTGAGGTTGAGAGTGTGTTTGACCGGCTGCGCGCTCTCGTTGAAGAAGAGATAGACCTCGGCGTCGGCGAGCTTGCGGTGGATCATGCGGACTGCGGTGTCGGCTGTATCGAGGGTTACGTCCTGCGCCGGGATGGTCTTGAGGGCGGCGAGGATTGCGGGTGGGACGGACATTGGCTCCGGTGCGGAGGTTGGGGGTTGCGCAGGTGGGGTG
>CAXTMK010000215.1:0-6460 GCA_964245315.1 uncultured Acidobacteriaceae bacterium
AAAAAAGAAAGAAAAGGTCAAACTGAGCCCATACCACATCGCACTCTTGTCCGCTTTGAACGACCATGACGTGAAGCGTGTAGTCGTGGGTGGATACGCCGTCGGCTTTCACTCCGAGCCGCGGACGACCAAGGATCTGGATGTTTACATCCGTGCGGATGAGGAGAACAGCGTTGCCGTTTTTCGCGCTCTCGCTAGTGTCGGCGCGCCGTTGTCAGGAATGACGCCCGCAGATTCAACGACGGCAGGTCATGGTTTCAGATGGGATTCCCGCCCGAGCGGATCGATGTCCTGCAAAAGATTGACGGAATAGAGTTCGACGATTGTTGGGCTTCGCGCATTTACGCCACGGTCAACGGACATCTCCAGGTTCCCGTCATCTCCGCAGAAAAGCTGATCGCCAATGAGCTTGCCGCCGGCAGACCTCGCGACCTACTGGATGTGGAAGATATCCGTGAAGCGCAGGCGGAAGCAGCAAAACTCCCGAAGGAAACCGAACAGTAGCTGGAATTGTTCAGTGCAGCAGCGTCTCTTCGCTTCGCAGCCTGAGCACGCGATCCACCGCATACGGCGCGCGCCGATCGCTGGAATGGAAGTGCCTCACCTGCAACTCCCCCAGCAGCCCGATGCCCATCATCTGGATGCCGCCCAGGATCAGCACGACAGCGATCAGGAAGAGCGGAGCGTGATCGGTGAAGACGTCGCCATGCGTGGCCAGCTTCAGTCCGGCCAGCGACGCGGCGATCAGGCCGCCGGAGACCATGCCGGCCGCGCCGATCGAGCCGAAGAAGTGCAGCGGACGGGTCATGTACTTCAGCAGAAAGCGGATCGTCAGCAGATCGAAGAAGACGCGGAAGGTGCGCGAGATGCCGTAGTGGCTCTTGCCGGCCACGCGCTTGGGGTTGGAGATGGGGATCTCGCAGATGCTGGCGCCGTACCAGCTCGCCAGCGCGGGGATGAAGCGGTGCATCTCGCCGTAGAGCGGGATGGACTGGATGATATCGCGGCGGTACGCCTTGAAGGTGGTGCCGAAGTCATGAATGGGCACGCCGGAGAGCCAAGCCATGAGCCAGTTCGCGGCGCCCGAGGGGATTCGCCGCAGCAGCATGTTGTCGCCGCGCTGTGAGCGCCAGCCGGAGACGACATCGTAGCCCTCTTCGAGCTTGGCGAGGAAGCGCGGGACTTCGAGCGGATCGTGCTGCAGGTCGCCGTCCATGGCGAGAACGTATTCGCCCTGGGAGTGGTCGAAGCCGGGGGCGAGGGCACTGGTCTGGCCGAAGTTGCGGCGCAGCTTGATGACCAGCACACGCGAATCGACGGCCGCAATCTCTTCGAGGAGGCGGAAGGTGCGGTCGCGCGAGCCGTCGTCGACGAAGACCAGCTCGAAGGTGTCGCGCGATTCGGCGAGCACGTTCTCCATCACGGCCTTCAGCCGGTCGTAGAGGGCGGTGACGTTGTCCTCTTCGTTGTGGAACGGCACGACGATGGAATATTTCAGCACCTCACCATGATAACGCGGCCACCCGCGCGGATGGCGAGATAGTCACTGGAGTTTATGATGGTTATACTCGACGGAAGCATTGCGGCAGGGGATAGTGGGTAAGGGATGCACCGGGACTGGGGCAGGGAGCGCATGGCGTCTCGACCTCAATTCTGATGTGACCGATCGGCTCGCCCCGATGGCGCAGACGCGGACGTCTAGACGGAGGAATTCGATGGGGACGAGGATTTTCTGGTTTCTGGTATTGGTCGTCGCAGCGATCGGCGGCTACTACGTCTGGCAGCACTACTATTCGCCCCAAAGCCAGATGGCCGACGGTGCAGTCCACTGGGAGGTCGGGAAGCCGACTCCGGAGCAGAAGGCGGCGTTCGACAAGGAGAACTCCGGCGAAACCGCGGATGGCAACAGCGAGCACAAAAACAACACGGCTCGCGGAGAAGATGCCGCGGGTAATCCGGGTGGGATGGCAGCGCTGGGTCGGGCTCCGGTCTCTTCAGGGTATCCGATTCCGCCCACCGCGACGACGGCACCCGCAGCTCCGGTAAGCTATCCGCCGCCGGCCCCGGCCACGCCGGCCACCGTGCCCATGACGGATACACAGTATCCCTATGCGCCGAACGGTGTGCGCTTCGGCGGCAGCGGAACATATCAGTGGTATCGGCAGGGAGATCTGACCTACCGGATCGATACGATCAACGGAACGAGCTGCATTGCGTACGCGACGATGGAAGAGTGGCGCAAGCCGATCGTCTACAGCCACGGGTGCGGGCGGGGCGCGTAAAGCCGAGATAGTACGCAACCAGGAGAGAAGGAGAAAAAGCGGGATGAGAGAAGGAACCTAAGAGGCTCCACTCTTATCCCGCTTTTATCCTTTTGATCCTCGTTGCGTACTGTTTTACAGCTGGTGCGCTGGCTTGCGCGTGAAGGCCAGCAGGCCGATGCCGAAGAGCAGCGTGATGGCTCCCATGACGCCGTAGAGCGGCAGGTTGGTGCCGGCGGCAGGCATGTCGTCTGCGCTGGCGGTCCGGGCGACCAGCAGCGTGCCGGACATCGGCGGCGTGACCGAGGCGCTGGTGGCGTCAGGCGCTGCAGTGGTGACGATGGTGGCTTCGACCATCATGTCGGGCTTCAGGTCGGCGACTTTCAGCGGCTTGCCGTCGACCATGAACGTCGTGCCGGTGGGCACGGAGAGTTCCTTTACGCCTTCGCTCAGCAGCAGCGTGACGCCATCGGGCGGGGTGACCGCATAAACCTTGCCCTTCACCACCGCGACGCCGGAGACGACCTGCGGATCGAACCCGGTGGAGACGGGCGCGCCCAGCTTAGTGCCGGGATGCAGTTCGGAGAGCCCGACCTGCTTGCCGCCGGACGTGAACTTCACGCCCGAGGGCACGGTATAGTTCAGCAGCTTGCCATCGGAGGATTTGATGACCAGGTCGTTGCCGCCGACGTAGACGACGGTGGAGGTGGGTCCGGAGCTGGGTGCCTGCGCGAGCATCGGCACCGCGGAGGCGGCGAACAGAACGGCGATTGCGAGGGTCATTTTCATGGGATCAGGCTCCTGGTGTGGATTGGATGGATGGAATGAGAGTCGCTTGAACGATGTACCGCTGGGGCGCTGCGCCTACATAGTGGAACGGATAACAGGTGACCAGGGTAAGCGTGTTATCTGCGGTGGACTTGAGAACGGAAGTGTCGGACGGCAGCACCAGCTTGATGCTGCGGACGGTGTAACGATCGACTGCGGAGGCTCGCTGTACTTCGATGATATCGCCCGGCACGACATCCTTGAGGACGCGGAAGAAGCCGTCGCGATGGCCCGCAATTGCCACGTTGCCGGGTTGTCCGGGCTGCGCTGTGCCGGGGATGTGGCCGGCGCCGCGGTTCAAGGTGAGGTCGTCGACGCCTTCGAGCACAGGCACTTCGAGGCCGACGCGCTGGACGCGGAGGACAGCCTCCGGTGGCGGGAACTTCACCGCGAGCGAGTGCTGGAAGGCGCGGATGCGGGCGGAATCCCACTCTCGGTTAGCAGGGCTCTGCGCGCGAAATTGGGCGATGGCCAGATGCGACATGGCGGCACCGTAGACGGTCGGGACGGCCCAGACACCGAGCAGGAGCGATCCCATGAGGATGAGAGCGACTCCGAGCTTGCGCGGCCAAGCCATTCTTAGAAGGATCTCCGGTAAACAGCGAATGAGAGTCAGTTTAGCAAGGACGGAGAGTGGGTGGGTAGAAAAGCTTGATCGGGAGCTATAAGCTTGAGAGCTTTAAGTTTATAGCTCACGATTGTCACCTTCTACGCGGTCGGCCGCATTGCGGCGGATCTCGTGGGGATGGTTAATTTGGCAGCGGTGATGCCCATCCCGGCAGTCGCTTCGACGACGATCTCGCCGGGCGATCTGGTCGCCTGCACGATCAGCTGCGCGAGGCCGTTGAAGAGGCTGCGCTTGGGCTGGATATCCGACTGCTGGCAGTTGGGATCGCCGTTGCCTACCCCGAGGAACGCGCCCGCGCCCGAGACCTTGAAGGTGACGGTCTCGTCGGCGGTCGATACGCTGCGGCCCTGCGCGTCGAAGGCTTCAACGCGGATGATGGCGAGGTCTTCGCCGTTGGCGTCGATGGTGGGGCGCTCGGGTGTCAGCTTCAGCGAGGCGGTCTTGCCGGTGGTCTCGCGCTTGGCTGTTTCGACGACGGCGCCGCTGCGCTTGCCGCGGGCCTCGAGTGTGCCGGGCGCGTAGGGCACCTTCCATTCCAGATGAGAAAGCGGCTTCATCTTCTGCGCGCCGAGGCTCTTGCCGTTCAGGAACAGCTCGACTTCTTCAAGGTTCGAGTGCACCCAGACCCGGATCGTCTCGCCGTCGCGCCCTTCCCAGTTCCAGTGCGGGAACAGGTGCAGGACGGGTTCGGATTGCCACCAGGCTTTGTAATAGAAGAACGTGTCCTTGGGAAAGCCGCACATGTCGACGATGCCGAACTGCGAGTTGATGCTGGGCCAGGCGTACGGCGTAGGCTCGCCGCGATAGTCGAAGCCGGTCCAGGCGAAGCCGCCGGGCAGGTAGTCGCGCGTGGCATAGTAAGTCCACCACTCCTCCGCAAGCTCCGCCCATGGTGGATGCTGGGTGTCGTAGGCTTCGACCCAGTTGCGCAGCTTGTCGGTCGAGTAGATGCCGCGCGTGGAGACGGCGGAAGCAGTCTCGGTGCCGACAAGCGGCTGCGTGGGATGCGACGCGTGGTACGGCTCGATATCCTTGAGGTTGTAGTTGAAGCCCTCCACATCGAGCGACTTCGAGATGCCGGTACCGTAGTTGCCATTAACGGCCGCTGTACACAGGCGCGTCGGGTCAAGCGAGTGGCTGCGCGCCACCATGGTCGCCATCACGCGCTCGCCAAGCGGCTGGCGCTGCAGGTTGCCCTCCTCGTTGCCCATGGACCAGATGATGATCGAAGGCGAGTTGCGGAAGCGTTTGATCATGGTCTCGAGCTGCGTGAGGCCTTCGTCGTTCGAGCTCTCCATGCGGGTCTCGCACATCATCATCATGCCCATGCGGTCGCAGGCTTCCACCCACTCGGGAGTGGGCATGTTGTGCGAGGTGCGCACGGCGTTGCCGCCCATGCTCATAAGCACGCCGACTCGGTAATACTGCAGGGCGTCGGGCAGCGCGGCACCTACGCCGGCGTGGTCCTGGTGGTTGCAGGTGCCCTTGATCTTGACGGATTTCCCGTTGAGGAAGAAGCCTTTGTCGACGTCGAAGCGGATGCTGCGGACGCCGAAGGGAATCTCCTCGGCGTCGAGAGTCTTGCCGTTCGATTCGACCGATACCACAGCGGAATAAAGCGTTGGAGTTTCAGGCGACCAGAGCGCCGGTGACGCGATTTTCGCGGAGGCTGTGAATGTCGCGGACGAGCGGCCGGTGATGGGTTGCGGTGCGGATTCGCCGGTAGCGACCACCTTCTTCGCGGCATCGAGGATCTTCCAGGTTACGCGGCAGTTGGCAGGTGCGGCAGCATCGTTCTGGACAACGGTTCCGAGACTGAGGGCTGCTGCGTTGCCGGAAACTTCGGACCGGACGTAGCTTTCCCAACGACCCAGGTGGACGGGATCCGTCCTGGTGAGCCAGACGTGGCGATAGATGCCCGCACCCTCGTAAAACCAGCCGTCGCCGAAGCTCGCGTCCATGCGCACCACCAGCGTGTTCTTCGCGCCCCCGTCTTTCGTACCAAAGACGCAGAAATCGCTGAGGTCGAAGGCGAAGGGCGCGTAGCCGTTGTCGTTGCGGCCGATGAAGTAGCCGTTCAGGAAGACCAGCGCGTCGCGGAAGGCGCCGTCGAACTGGATGGAAATGCGCTTGCCGGCGTCGGAGGCGGGCAGGTCGAACTGGCGGCGATACCAGCCGACGCTGGTCTCTGGGTAGGCGCGGCCGAGCGGCTTGTAGCCGTGGCCGTCGAGCGATTTGTCGTTGACGAACGGCAGCTCGATGGCCCAGTCGTGGGGCAGGTTGAGAGAGCGCCATTTGGAGTCGTCGAACTTTTCCGTTGCGAAGTGGAAGTCGCCGGACTTGGCGAAGTCGCCCTGCGATTTGCCGAAGCCGAGGTCTTTGGCGGGGTCGCTGCCGTTGCCGAAGGTGAACTTCCAGCCGAAGTCGAGCAGCAGCTTCTCGCGCGGAGCGAGAGTTGCGGGAGACTGCGCGAGGAGGGTGTCGATGTGCGCGAGGAGCGGACTTGCGGAGAGCGCGAGACCGGTGCGGAGGACGTTGCGGCGGGTGATTTCTGGCATCAAAACTCCGGTTCGGTAGACCCGACGATTGTACGACAGTGAGCTTGAGACGAAAGACAGCAGGGATCAAGGTGATAGAGAACGGATAACAGCAATCATTCAGTGCCGCTTCGAATGTATGGCTTTTATCCGTGTTGAAGCACATTAGAAGTGTCCCCTGTTGTCCTCGATAGAAGTGTCCCCTC
>CAXTMK010000216.1:0-6449 GCA_964245315.1 uncultured Acidobacteriaceae bacterium
AACCCGCCCCCGCCAAACCGGGCGCGCTCACCCTCCGGCAGGTCATCGACCTCGCCAGGGCCAAAAACCCCGCCTTCCTCGCCGCCCAGCAGAACCTGAATGCAGTCCGCGCGCAGGAACTGCAGGCAGCCGTCCACGTAAATCCCACCTTCTCGCTCAACAGCACGAACCTGACCGAGCCCGAGTACTACAACAACCCCTACGCCATCGCCGCGCAGTTCTCGCGCGTGTTCGAGCGTGGCGAAAAGCGCCGCTGGCGCATCGACGACGCCAAAGCCACCACCGCCCAGACCTCCGCGCAGCTCGAAGACACCATCCGCACCACCATCCTCACCCTCAAAACGGCATTCACCAACATGCTGATCGCCAAGCAGGCGCTCGAACTCGCCTCGGCAAGTTTGAAGGACTTCCGCCACGAGGTAGAAATCTCGAACGACCGCTACCAGGCCGGCGATCTCGGCAAGCTGGACTTCGAGCGGCTCGACCTGCAGCTTGGCAGCTTCGAGTCCGACGAATCCAACGACATCGTCACCTTCCACCAGGCCGGCTACCAGCTCCAGACCCTCATGGGCATCGACAACCCGAGGGACGATTTCGACATAACGGGCGAGGTAGTCCCGCCTGTCGTCACGCAGGATCAGGCTGCGCTCATTCAGGCCGCGCTCGCCGCCCGCCCCGACCTCGCCGCCACCCACGCCGCCGTCGCCGCGGCCCAGGCCAACTACCGCCTCGCCATCGCCAACGGCACCGCCGACCCCACGCTCGAAGCCGAATACGACCGCACCGGCACGGAAAACTCGGTCGGCGTCTCGGTCAGCATCCCCCTGCGCCTCTTCGACAAGAACCAGGGCAACAAGGAGACCGCGCGCTTCCAGGCCGACGCCAGCCGCTTCACCGAAGCCGCCGCCCGCAACCAGGTCGCCTCCGATGTCGCGCAGGCTTTCGTTAGCTACACGCAGTCCAAACGACTCTCCGACCGCTACACCGAACACTACCTGGACGAGTCGACGGACGTTCTCTCGATCGCGCAATTCGCCTTCGAGCACGGCGGCATCGCCCTGATCGACTACCTCGACGCCCTGCGCGACGCCCGCACCTCCACCGCCAACGCCCTGAACGCCTACCAGCAGACCTGGCTGGCCATCCACCAGCTCTCCGCCGCCAGCGCCACCGAACTCATCCCTTAGGAGCTTGCCGGGGAAGTCTGATTTTGCCGTTCGGGATCAGCGTGGGGCCTTAGCCCCGGGCTCCTATCGGCACTGCACAATTCTTGTTTCAACAAGCTCCAAAAATCGCGAAATCTGTGCCCCATTCATCGCGCTCTTGCCTCTGCGATGAGTGGGGAAATCTCCCTGTTCGGCGACACACCGATTTCCGATGACGTTCTGGTAATCTGTGACAAAATTATCCTCGTCTACTCCCATGAAGGCGAAGTTCGCCCAATATCCGGAGAAATCGACTTGCATACCTACCCTGCCACCCTATCCGCACTAGAATGGCCTTTGCAGCAAGAGGGCCGTGCCATCGGCGAACTGGACGACATCGACGCGCTGGTCCGGACCTATCGCGCCCGCCTGCTGCGCTTCGTCACCTTCTCGACCGGCGATCCCGACCTGGCCGAGACCATCACGCAGGACTGTCTGCTGAAGGCCTATAACGCCCGCGCCAGCTTCCGCGGCGACTCCAGCCTGAACACCTGGCTCACCTCCATCGCCGTCAACCTGATCCGCGATCACCAGCGCACCCAGAAGTTCAAGTTCTGGAAGCAGGCGCGCGCCTCCGCGGTCGACGTGACCGACGTCGCCAGCTTCATCGCCACCGACGAATCCACGCAGGAGACGCGCCTGATCGCCAAGCAGCAGGTGGCGCGGCTCTCCGGCATCATCGACACCCTCTCCGCCAACCAGCGCACCGTCTTCCTGATGAAGTTTTCGGACGAGATGGACCTGGCCGACATCGCCGCCGCGATGGGCATGCCGGTGAACACCGTGAAAACTCACCTCCACCGCGCGCTGAAGGCCGTGCGCGCCCAGCTCGGAGCAAGCCAATGAACTCGCACCTGACTGAAGACGATCTCGACGAAATCCTGATGGGCATCGGCTCGCCGGCGCAGAACGCGCACCTGGCCGCCTGCGACCCCTGCGGAGAGCGTTACGCGGCCTTCTCCGTTCCGTTTCAGGCGCAGATGTCGCGCTACAACCAGGCCACGCTCGACTGGTCGGAGGCGCGCTCGAACACCATCAGCCGCGATCTCGCCGCGCACAAGCCTACCCCGCGCCTCACGCTGGGGGCACTCCACGCCGCAACCGCTGCTGTGGTAATGGCTGTGGCTCTCGGCGTTCATGGCGGCATGCGCCATTCGCTGCAGGCGGCCGATGAAGCAACCGCGCCGGCCGTAACTGTCACCGTCGCGGTAGACGATCAGCACGAGATCGCATCCGACAACGAAATGCTACGGGCCATCGACTCCGAGATCGGTACCCCGCGTCCGGACCGCTTCGGCCTCTATGAGCCGGTGAAGACCCCTGCACCGCGACTCGCTGCTCCGCGGGTGAGAGACTGATGCAGTTTTTGGGATTGGCGTGGGGCTTCAGCTCCACGAACAAATCGCCAAAGGGTAACCGGGCTTTAGCCCCGAGCCTGGCGCTTCTGCTGGGAGCGGCAATCTCCGCCGCCGCCCAGGGGCATCCGCCTGGCGGAGGCATGGGCGGAATGGGCATGGGCCATGGCGCGCTCCCCGGCGAATCCAGAGTGATCCCCGTCATACCCCGGCCCCACGAAACCCAGGGAGGATTGCAGCTCGGACCGCCCCTGCGTTGGTGGGACGACAAAACCCTCGCAAGGACGGTAGGTCTCGATCCAAAGCAGACGCGCCGCATGGACGATGTCTTCACCGCCAACCGCGACATGCTGACCAGGTGCTATAAAACGCTGCAGCACGAAGAATCGCAGCTGCAGAAACTGACCCGCAATCGCGAGCCGGACGAAAACGCAATCTTCCAGCAGATCGATCGGGTCACCACAGCTCGTGGCGAGCTCGAAAAGGCAAATGCGCACGTGCTGCTGCTCATTCGCAGAGAGATGACGCCGGATCAGACGCAGAAGCTGGACGAGTTACAGGCCTCGGCACAGTAGTAGCTTCCCTGAATAGGCTGCCGTCAGCCAACCGCCTAATGCGCTCCGGCCGCGCTTGAAACTGCCGCCGCCTTCGGCTCAAAATACTTCCGGTCGTACAGCCCGCGGTAGAACTGCCCGGTCAGCTCCGCCGCCTTCGGTCCAAACGTCGGGCGTCCGCCTTCGAGGAAGATCACCGTCACGATGCGTCCGTTTGGCGTGTCCGCATACGAGCCGAACCAGCCAAAGCGCGTGCCATTGTTAGAACACGTCCCGGTCTTGCCCATCACCGGAAACTCTTTGAAGTTAGCGCGCAGGCTGCGAGCCGTGCCGTACTGCGTCACCGCCAGCATTCCCGGCTGCATCTCCGGCAGCAGGTTACCGATCTCCAGTGTCCGCTTCACCTTAGGCTCGAACGCGGCGACATCGTCCGGCGTCGTCGGATGCTGCAAATAATAAAGCGTTCCGCCATTCGCAATCGCCGAGACGATCGCGCCCAGCTGTAGTGGCGTCATGCTGACGCTCTCGCCGAACGAGCACATCCGCCCCACGCCACCCATGGACGCCGGAAGCTCCGTATCAGGATACGTCCCCAGCTGCTCGCCGGTCAGGTTGTAGCCGGCCAGTTCGCCCAGACCGAGTTGGTTGGCATAGTGCTTCACCCGCTCAAAGCCCAGCGCACGTCCAAGCGTCTCAAAATAAAGATTGTTCGAGTGCGCCAGCGCGTCGGTAAGAGTCAGGTGATAGCCGCCGCCCAGGGCAACCGGCGTGTCGCGCTTGATGATTCCTTCCTGTAGCGCGGCCAGCGCAACCGTAAGCTTGATGGTCGAGCAGGGCTCCGCGCCGCTCGAAAGCGCCAGCTTCTGGTTCACCATCGCCAGAATCCTGCCGGAAGCCGGGTCAATCGCGATCGCCGTCCCGTTCATGTTGCCCAGCGCTTCGATCGCCGCTGCGCGCACGATCGGGTCTTCGCCGTCGGTCACGTCGCCGATGGAGGTATCGTCCGCGAAGGAACTGGCATAGAAGCGTTCCGCCGCATGCTTCGCCGTGACCCGCACCAGGCGGCCATTCGCTCCAACCACCAAACGCTTCCTGCCAGCCGCCGTGACTCGCGCGGCATGAACGGCGGCCTTGCCTCGCGTGACCGCATGCAGGCTGGCGGATTTCCTGGTGAGAGCTACAGTATGGGTCGCGTGGACTTTGACCGCAGGGTGAGCAGCGGTATGCGCGTGCTTTGCCGGGGTCGACGCCGCCTGCGCGACACACGCCGTCGTGAGCAGTGTGGAAAGGATGGTTGCGCGCACTCCATTAGCTCGTAGCATCATCGAATATCCCTCGAAATAGACTTCTGTCTCGCGGAAAAGTCGCATCCGCCGCCTTGCGATAGCTGCACGTTTAGAACCAAAGCCGGTGCACCCAGTTTACCGTGCTCTAACAATTTCCCAACACGAATCCCGAACACGAACTTCGGGTGCCCCATCTCAATCGCGGTTCCATCGCAATTGTGATGGGGTCCACGATCCCAACCCCTAATGGCTGCGCCGCAGAAACGCCGGAATATCGAGCTCATCCGCCTCTGCCGGCTCGCGTGCCACCGCGCCACTGAAGACCGGCACCCGAATCGCCGGCTCCGCGACCGCGGGCTCGGCATCGAGCACGCTGTCGAGCACGCGGCTGGCTTCTTCATATTGCAGACGCACCGGTCGCGGCGTGTCGGGCGAATCGAATCCACGCGCGGAAGGCATGCGGGTCTCGGACGGCTGAGCGAGCAGTTCCCGCGCCGAAACCCGGAAGAAATCGTCGTCGAAGACCGAACGCGGCACCGGAATCAGCTGCGGCTGCGCGACGTGCGGGGTGTAACCCTGTGGCTCCTCCGGATGCGAAGCCCCAACCAGCTCCTGCGAGATTTCCCCTTCGTGTGCCGGCTCCTCCAAATTCTCATCCTCGTGCGCCAACTCGAGCTCGGCCTCGGTCAAAATCTCCTGCGACTCCTCCGCTGGTTCCACCCGCTGCGGCAACTCCGGCGCTTCCGCGACGAACTCTGCCCGCGCCGCAGCCACGCGCGAGATCGGCACATCATAGTGAATCGCCGGCCATGCCGTTCCATATCCGGTTCCGCTGAGCATGCGGTCCCTGCGCGCCTGCGACTCCGGCGGCATCGCCTCCTGATGGCGGAAGCCGGTCGCGATCACGGTGATCTTCACCTCGTCGCCCATCGACTCATTCAGCACCGCGCCGAAGATGATATTCGCATCCTCATGCGCCGCGTTCTGGATGATGGTCGAAGCCTCGTTCACCTCGCTCAGCTTCAGGCTCGACGACCCCGTAATGTTGATCAGGATGCCGCGCGCTCCGTCGATCGCGCCTGCCTCCAGCAGCGGCGAAGCCATCGCCGCCATCGCCGCGTCCACCGCGCGATTCGGCCCCGAGCGCAGCGCCGTGCCCATCACCGAGTAGCCCATGCCAGCCATCGTCGTCTTCACGTCGGCGAAGTCGCGGTTGATGACGCCCGACACCGTAATGATGTCCGTAATGCCCTGCACGCCCTGGCGCAGCACATCGTCGGCGATCCGGAACGACTCGAAAAAGCCCGCGTCCTTCGCCACCGCCAGCAGCTTCTCGTTCGGAATCACGATAACCGTATCGACGGATTCCAGCAGCTCCTGCAGGCCGCGCTCCGCCTGCATCATGCGGCGCTTGCCTTCGAACGCAAATGGCCGGGTAACCACCGCCACGGTCAGCGCGCCCATCTCGCTGGCCAGCGATGCGATCACCGGAGCCGCGCCCGTGCCCGTGCCGCCGCCCAGTCCGGCCGTGACGAAGACCATGTCCGCGCCCTCGAGCGCCTCGATGATCTTGTCCGAATCTTCGAGCGCCGCGCGCCGCCCCACGTCGGGATTCGCGCCCGCGCCCAGGCCGCTGGTCAGCTTCACGCCCAGCTGCAGCTTTACGGCGGCGTTGGAACTCTGCAGCGCCTGCACGTCCGTATTCGCGGCGATAAATTCGACGCCTTCCACATTCGCCGCGATCATGCGATTGACGGCATTGTTCCCGCCGCCGCCCACGCCAATCACCTTGATCCGGGCATGGCGCGGCAGAGTCTCGTCGTACTGGATGCGCAGGTCGTTTTCATTCGGCTGGTTCTGGTCGAGGGACATAGGCTGGAAGGGCTCCTGAAGCAGAATTCTCAGAGTTAATTCTGACATCAACACCCATGCTCGAACACCCTGCTTTTCCACCGCCCGTATACACCCTGATTCCTTTGCACCGAGTCGGCAGC
Organism: uncultured Acidobacteriaceae bacterium; assembly: GCA_964245315.1. GTDB lineage: Bacteria > Acidobacteriota > Terriglobia > Terriglobales > Acidobacteriaceae > Edaphobacter. The sequence continues at coordinate 6,395 of CAXTMK010000216.1, forward strand.
GATCGGGTGCCCCATCCTCGCCGCGCAGTTTCACCGCGCGGCAGGCCGGGCCCCC
>CAXTMK010000217.1:0-6429 GCA_964245315.1 uncultured Acidobacteriaceae bacterium
TGCGGCCCCGCCGCCGGCGGCTCCGTCGGCCCGCCCGCAGCCGGCCCGTCCGGCAGCGCCCAGGCCTGCTACCACGCCCCACAACTAGAACTACTTAACACGGATCAAAGCGGAAGAACGGAGAAAGGCGGACAGGACTCGAAGCATGAGTCTTGTCCGCTTTTTCCTTATCCGCTGTTATCGGTTCAGTCGGTGTAAATCGGCGTCAGGCCCTACTCTTCTCCGACCTTCAGCACGGCGAGGAACGCTTCCTGTGGAATATCCACTTTGCCGATCCGCTTCATGCGCTTCTTGCCTTCCTTCTGCTTGTCCAGCAGCTTGCGCTTGCGGCTGATGTCGCCGCCATAGCACTTGGCGATGACGTTCTTGCGAATGGCCGTGACGGTCTCGCGCGCGATGATCTTCGAGCCGATTGCCGCCTGGATCGCCACCTCGAACATCTGGCGCGGAATCAGCTCGCGCATCTTCGCGACCAGCGCCCGTCCGCGGTTCTGCGCGAAGTCCTTGTGGATGATGATCGAGAGCGCGTCGACGGGGTCGCCGCCGATGAGGATGTCCATCTTGACCATCGGCGAGACCCAGCTTCCGGCCAGCGCGTAGTCGAGCGACGCGTAGCCGCGCGAGACGGTCTTCAGGCGATCGTAGAAGTCGAGCACGATCTCGTTCAGCGGCAGCTCGTACGTGATGAGCACGCGCGTGTCGGAGACGTACTCCATGTTCTTCTGGCGGCCGCGCTTCTCTTCGACCAGCTTCAGAATGCCGCCGACATATTCTTCATTGGTCAAAATCTTGGCGATAATTACCGGCTCTTCAATGGCCTCGATCTCGGTCGTATCCGGCCAGCGCGAAGGATTGTCGACCTCGATCTCGGAGCCGTCGGTGAGCAGGATCTTGTAGCGCACACCGGGCGCCGTGGTGATCAGGTCGAGATCGTACTCGCGCTCCAGGCGCTCCTGGATGATCTCAAGATGCAGCAGGCCGAGGAAGCCGCAGCGGAAGCCGAAGCCGAGCGCGACGGAAGACTCCGGCTCGAAGGAGAACGAGGCGTCGTTCAGGCGCAACTTTTCGAGCGCGTCGCGCAGCATGGCGTGCTCGTGCGAGTCCACGGTATACAGCCCGGCGAAGACCATGCTCTTGATGTCTTCGAAGCCCGGCAGCGCCTCGGCGCAGGGCCGTTCCACCTCGGTAATGGTGTCGCCGACCTTGGTATCGGCCACATTCTTGATCGTCGCGACAAAGAATCCAACTTCGCCCGCCGAGAGCTCGTCGAGCGGCATGGGCTTAGGCGTCATGACGCCCATGGAGTCGACGTCGAACTGGCGGTCGTTCGACATCACCTTGATCTTCATGCCCTTCTTCAGCCGCCCGTTGATGATGCGCGCCAGCACGATGACGCCGCGATAGGCGTCGAACCACGAGTCGAAGATGAGCGCCTGCAGCGGAGCTTCGGGATCGCCCTTCGGCGGCGGCAGCAGCGTCACTACGGCTTCAAGGATCTTCTCCACGTTGAGGCCGGTCTTCGCGCTCACCGCGACGGCGTCGTCGGCCGGCAGCCCGACCGATTTTTCGATCATCTCCTTGGTGCGCTCGATATCGGCCGAGGGCAGGTCGATCTTGTTGATGACCGGAATGATCTCCAGCCCGCCGGCGATGGCGAGGTACGCGTTGGCGAGCGTCTGCGCCTCGACGCCCTGCGAGGCATCGACCACCAGCAGCGCGCCTTCGCACGATGCGAGCGAGCGCGAGACCTCGTAGCTGAAGTCGACGTGGCCGGGCGTGTCGATCAGGTTGAGCTGGTAGGTGATGCCGTCGTGCGCCTTGTACATCATGCGCACGGTGTGGGCCTTGATGGTGATGCCGCGCTCGCGTTCGAGGTCCATGGCGTCGAGCACCTGCGCCTGCATCTCGCGCTGGGTCAGCGATCCGGTCAGTTCCAGCAGCCGGTCGGAGAGGGTGGACTTGCCATGGTCGATATGCGCGATGATCGCGAAGTTGCGGATGTACTTTGGATCCATAAGGGAGAACGAAAAGCCGCTTAGCTCGATGCTACCATCGCGACGCCGTCATTTTGCTTCGTGCGCAGGACTCGCAGGCCACGGGTTACGTCTTACAATCGAAGAAGCCGTAGAGCGTCTCCGGCGAACGCGTCCAGACTGCGTCGAGACGTGTTCAGAACGTATCCAGATCGATCTATTGATGACCTTGCTCAACGTCCGACGCCTTCTCCCGCTTGCCGCTCTCTGCGTGCCCATGTCGCTGGCCTGCGTGCTGCTGGCCGGATGTCCCGATCCGCAGGCCGGAACTGCGGGCTCGCCGTCGAAGACCTCGCCCAACACGACCGCACCTACGACTGCCGGGGCAACGCAGACAGCCAAGCCGATCCCCACGGTTGCCACCGCCCAGCAGGCCGCGCAACCGAACGCCAGTGCCGCCCCGGCGGCAACCGACGCGAAGGCCGCGCAGATCATCGCCAACGCCGAGACCAGCTACAACTCCGGCGTACGCAACTACCGCGCCAACCGACTGGACGCGGCGCGGCTGGACTTCGATACGGCGGTCGACGGCATGCTGTCGAGCGGCATGGACCTGAAGGCCGAAGGTCCGCTGGCCGATGAGCTCGACCATCTGCTCAACGCCATCAACGCAGTGGAGCTCGACGCACTCAAGCAGGGCAATGGCCTTTCGGCGAAGGTGGAAGAGGCTCCGCTCGAAGTGGCCGAAGAGCTGACCTTCGCGCCGAACCCGGGACTGGTGGCTGAGTTGAAGACGGAGTTGAATACGACCTCCGACCTGCCGCTCGTCATCAACGATCAGGTCGCGGGATACATCGGCGCGTTCTCCGGCTCGGAGAACTTTCGCAGGCACATGGCCGCGTCGCTGCAGCGCGTGGGCAAGTATCGTGGCCTGATCCAGAACGTGCTGAAGGAAGAAGGCGTGCCGCAGGATCTGATCTACCTGGCAGTGGCGGAGTCGGGCTTTCAGCCGCAGGCCTTGAACGCACAGTCGGGCGCCGGCGGCATGTGGCAGTTTATGACGTACACCGGGCCGGAGTTCGGCCTCACCCGCAACGGGTACTTCGACTATCGCTTCGACCCGGAGAAATCCTCGCGCGCCTACGCCCGTTATATCAAGCAGCTTTTCAACCAGTTCGGCGACTGGTACCTGGCGATGGCCGCGTACAACTGGGGTCCGGGCAACATACAGCGCGACGTGCAGCGCACCGGCTACGCGGACTTTTGGGAGTTTTATAAGCGCGGCCTGATGCCGGCGCAGACGCGCGCGTATGTGCCGCAGATTCTCGCCGCGATCCTGATGGCGAAGAATCCTGAGCGCTATGGCCTCGATAAGCTGGTGCCTTCGCCGGCTGTCATCTACGACACCGTCACGACGACCTATGCGATCGACCTGCGCCTGGTGAGCGATGTAACCGGCGCGCCGCTGCAGGAGTTGATCGAGCTGAACCCGTCGATGCTGCGGCTCTCCACGCCCCCGGACATTGCGTTCGATCTGCATCTTCCGCCCGGCACGAAGAGCCTGTACGCGGATCGGCTGAAGGACATTCCGGAAGATCGCCGGGCGAGCTGGCGCTTCCATGTGGTGAAGCCGGGCGAGACGCTCGAGAGCATCGCGAGCGCGCTGCATGCGCGTGTCCCGGACATTGCCCAGACCAACGGCATCACCGCGCAGGATCCCATGGGGGTCGACGATGAGCTGGTGGTGCCGGTGCAGTCCGCGACCGGGGTCAGCAATCCGCAGCACTATACGACGCGCGCCGGCGACACGCTGGTGACCGTGGCGGATCGCTTCAACGTGTCGATCGAAGAGCTGCGCAAGTGGAACTCGTTGAGCGAGTCGAGCCTGCGTCCGGGACATACGCTGTATGTCGCGGAGCCGGTGCGGCTGGCGCCTTCGGTGCGCACGCGTGGACGCAGCACAGCGCGTGGGGCTACTCGTGGAACGGCCCGTGGGGCGCATGGCAGGCGCGCATCGGGTGGTGCGCGTGCAGCGAGCAAGCCGTCTTCGAGCCGCTCCGCGAAGTCGAAGAAGTCCACTTGGAAACGCAAGGCTGCTAAATAAGTTTCGTTTCTAAAAAGAGTGCTTGTAATCGTTGTCGCAGTGGTCTAGCTTGTTGCTAGAAATGATGTTGCACAAAAGTGTGTGCAACGTCGATAAGGCATGGAAGAGTGTCAGAGCCACGCAGCAGAATTCAAGCGGCAGAGGATGAGAGCAATGAGCGACAACAACGAGTTCGACGAAGTCATCAGGTCAGGCGCGAACGCGGATGACGATATAGACGCGAGACCCTCTGGAAACAGTGCTTTCGACGATGATGAAGACGATGAAGAAGAAGAGGTCACGCTCACATCGTCGGACGATGACGAGGACGATGATGTCGACGACGAGGATGAAGAAGACGATCTGGATGACGAAGAGGACGAGAACGAAGAGGATGAAGACGAGTCCCCTTCGACGCACGCCGAAGAGGCTATCCTGACCTCGATGCCGTCTACTCCGGTCGATCCTTACGAGCCTCCGACGGAACTTTCTTCAGAGCCCGTGGAAAACGAGGCCGAAACTTCCGTGGCTGAAGTGATCACACCGGTCGCTGCTAAGAAGGCTCCGGTGAAGAAATACGCTGCCAAAAAAGCTCCAGCCAGGAAGGTGGTTGCAAAGAAGGCTCCAGCCAGGAAGTCGCCGGCCAGGAAGGCTCCGGCCAGGAAGATCGCAGCGAAGAAAGCTCCTGCGAAAAAAGTCCCCGCGAAGAAGGTCGTTGCCAAGAAGGTGCCGGCCAGGAAGACGCCTGCAAAGAAGGGCGCTTCCGCTTCGAAAACAGCATCTGCCGCGAAGAAGGTCAGTGCTCTGCGCGGCGGGAGGCCTGCTCCTAAGAAGGCGGCCGGCACCAGGAGCACCAGCAGCAAAAAACCACTCACGAGAGGTACTACCTTGGCAACCAAGAAAGCAGCAGCAAAGAAAGTCGTAGCGAAAAAGGCCCCTGCAAAGAAGGTCGTCGCGAAGAAGGCGCCGGCAAAGAAAGTGGTAGCGAAGAAGGCTCCGGCCAAGAAAGTCGCGGCCAAGAAGACCAAGTAATTCGAACGGCAACGCAACAGGCAACGTAGTTGTATTACAGGCAAGCAAAAAGGCCCGGTCCCTCTCACGAGAGAACCGGGCCTTTCTGCGTTGGCAGGTTTATTTCTTCAACTCTTCGATCGCGGCCAGTACGTCGTCGCTGTGCGTCTGCACGCTCTTGACCTCCCAGAACTTGAGCACCTTGCCGTCGGGTCCGATCAGGTAGGTGTCGCGCCTGGCGAACTTGTTGTCGCCCGAGGTCTGGATGGGGATGTTGTAGGCGTCGATGACCTTGTGGTCCGGGTCCGCGAGCAGCTTGAAGTTGAGGCCGTCCTTGCTGCAGAAGGTCTTGTGGCTTTCCACTGTATCCAGGCTGACGCCCAGCACGACGGCATTCAGCGCGGCGTACTTGGCCGTGTCGCGCTCGAAGTTGTGCGCCTCGATGGTGCAGCCGGAGGTCATGTCCTTGGGGTAGAAGTAGAGCACGACATACTTACCCTTGTAGTCCTTCAGGCTGACCATGCTGTCGGTCTGCGAGGGCAGCGAAAAGTTGGGCGCGGCGGTGCCCGGCGAAAGCGGATCGCCGGCGGCGAAGGCGTGGGCGCGAAGGCCAACAAAGCCGCAGGTCAGAAGTCCGGCGGCTACGAAGATCGAAAGTGCTTTACGCATGTGCATCCTCTTTCAGGAAAATCGTTATGTGATGTGTGCGCTCCGGCGCGGCCTTTGGACGGATGCGGGAGCAACGTAATTCTACGCTTCTGCCCCTATTGCGCGATGAACGCGATTCCGGCCGCGTCCGCTGCCGCGACCATCGCGGCGCGATCGAAGAGCAGCGTGCGCCCCGCTTCGACGCAGAGGCACGTCGCGCCGGCGGACTGCATGGCGAGGATCGTCGCAACGCCGACTACCGGCACATCGAAGCGCATATCCTGATTCGGCTTGGCGACCTTCACCACAGTCAAGGCGCGCGAGAGCGTCGAGTCGCCGGGGTCGAGCGTGCGGAACAACTCGCCGGCGCGGGCGATGGTGGCGTCGGTGCCCTCCATCGCCTCTACCGCCACGCAGGCCTGCGCGGCGACGACGACGGTCTGGCCGAGATCGTACCCGGCGATGGCTCGCGCGACGGTGAGACCGTAGGCGATGTCGCGCTGCTCGTCTTCGTTCGGCGCTCGGCGCGACATCACACCGGCGACCGCGAGCAGCGGCTCCAGGTACGCAGTCGACGAGATCAACTCGATGCCTTCATCGCCGAGCACCTTCGCGACCGCGCCCAGCAGCATATCGGTCGAGCGCGTGCGCAGGCTGAGCAGCAGCTTGGCCAGCCGCCAGTCCGGCCGGATGCTCGAGAAGATCTGCTTATGG
>CAXTMK010000218.1:0-1077 GCA_964245315.1 uncultured Acidobacteriaceae bacterium
GCCGTCGACCGCGCGCTGCTTGGCGACTGCGCCGGCGGCACCGCCATGGCGCGCGAGGCCGACGCCCACCCTGAAGGCCCTACCGCGTTGTTCAATGTCGGCATGGCTGGCGCGTTCTGCGGCAACTCGCCCCGAGCCCGGCAGGCCGCCGACCAGCTCAGGCAGAAATATCCGCAGAGCTTCGCCGTCAGGGGCTTCTACATCGCCGACATCGAAGCCGCCATTGCGCTGTACGACCAGGATCCCGACACCGCCATCAACCTGCTGAAACCCGCCCGCCAGTATGACCTCATCTCGCTGACGCCGCTGCTGCGCGGCCGCGCCCACGTGGCGCTGCGCCAGGTGCAGATTGGCATCGTCGACTTCCAGACCGTGCTCTCGCATCGCGGCGTGCCGTTCATCGTCGGCAATGTCAGCTACCCGGCCGCGCAGATCGGCGTAGCCCGCGCCTTCGCCGACACCGGCGACCAGGGCAACAGCGCCGAGGCCTACCGCCGCCTGCTCGAGCTCTGGAAGACTGCCGACCCAAACCAGCCGCTCCTCATCGAGGCTCGCGCCAAGAGCCGTTAGATCACGTCGCTGGTGCTCGACAAGGCTCGCTCCCCTCGATTCAGGCGAAGCCGCGATATTCGTATTCGTCTGCTGTGGCCGGTTCATGTCCCACGAAGCGCCCCGAAATGCGTGCTCCAATATGATAAATTCAAGAGGTTAGCGCAGCTAGCGGAGAGATGGCCGAGTGGCTGAAGGCGCACGCTTGGAAAGCGTGTTTACCGCAAGGTAACGTGGGTTCGAATCCCACTCTCTCCGCCATAAGCCTCTTTATCTTGTTGATGATAAGATAAAAGCAATAGAATTAGCGAGTTGTGGCAGGTTTACAACTGGCTAGAATGCGCCCGATTCTCTCGTGTTTTCCGGGGTTTCATCGAAGAAAATGTATCAAATGGAATTAACGTTGCCACGGCCCGATTGCGGGCGTTCCGGTCGCACACGCTTCGTTCGATCCAGCTATGGCTCTGACGTTAACCTGTACCAATCGAGCGCGATTATCCCTGGGGCCGCTTATTGGACCCGAATATC
>CAXTMK010000218.1:1087-6398 GCA_964245315.1 uncultured Acidobacteriaceae bacterium
TACATCGACATCGTGGACGCAGCAATCCTCAGGCCTATTGCGCATCCGGAAGACCCATGTGATAAAAACGGTGGTACCGCACTCATAAAAAAATCGAACGCCTCGAAAACACCCGCAGCTTGACCCGTTCGCTATCGACAGCGGCATACGCGTCGTACCAGTCGACTTTGCTTCGAGACCCCAGTCGTAACTCTGCGGGACGAACGCCTCGTGCGCGTGCAGGCCAAGTTCGCACTTGCAACTCTCCACATGATGTCGCACCGTCTGCCTCGCCGGCGTACCGCCAGGAACTTCGGCATCTATCCCGGTCGAAGATTGGCCGCCTGATGCCGCCGCTTGTGCGCGCCTTACCGGTGTATCTCTCGTCAAGCGGCGGCCTACTGGGGCTATTTTAACTCCACCCTGTCGGCACAGAAGTGATCCTGTTGGAGCGAGACATCGGTACGAGTTCCAGAGCACGGAACTCGTGCCGACGTCGTTCATCCTGCCGAATTCCAGCATATGTCTGTGGGACCGGTGCTGTAGCACTTGTTTGCCTGCGAAGCGAAAGCAGGAACACTCCACCCACGGCAGCAACTAAGAAGTTCATGATCTCTATCACTCGATTACCTCGGTTAGAGCCTGCTCTGCGAGTGATGGCATTGTCTGAGCACTTGGGCACATGGCCCTGTGCGCCTCGGCAGCCGTTTGATGGAGGTGTCCAGGCTTGATCAACGCCGGAGTTCTGGCAATCTACGTTACCCATCTCGGCGAAATTCCAGAGCCCAAGTACGACGCGCTGCTTCGCGGTGCGCGATAGATGAACATACTGAGCCCAAGAGGGGTAGAGCAATAGTGCTCTGCTTCCTGGCGTCGTCGCGCCCACAATCGATTCAGTCTCGGTTGAACGCCGATCCGCACAGATGAGAAGACAGATCGCCGGCCACAAGAACAAAGGAGAATGCAATGTCCACAATGAACTCAGTTGTCGCTGTATATAACACCCACTCGCAGGCCGAAGCGGCCATCAAGGAACTACAAGAAGCCGGCGTCGACATGAAAAGTCTTTCGATCGCCGGCAAAGACACTCATACCGACGAACATGTTGTCGGCTACTACAACGCCGGGGATCGCATGAAGCGTTGGGGCAAGCTGGGCGCGTTCTGGGGAGGATTCTGGGGACTGTTGTTTGGGTCTGCCATCTTCGCCATACCGGGAATCGGACCCATCCTCGTCGCCGGGCCATTGGTGGCCTGGATCGTAGGAGCGCTCGAGGGCGCAGTTGTTGTCGGAGGCGCGAGCGCCATCGGTGCGGGACTGTTCAGCATTGGAGTGCCCAAGGACAGCATCATCGAATACGACGCAGCGCTGAAAACCGACAAGTTCGTGCTCGTCGTGCATGGCACTCCAGAAGCCGTGGATCATGCGAGGCACATCATCGAAGGAACGGAGCATCACTCGTACACCGTCCATGACGAATTGGTTATGGCGTAGGTCGAAGTACGGATTGCACGCAGTCGTCTGGGGCCTGTATCGCGGAGCAGGCTCCAGCGACGTACATGCTGGGCAGAAAGGGATTCAAATGAAAACGAATGGTTCGTTTCCGACTTTGATCTTCATTGTGATTGCGGGTGTGGGCGCGGCTCTTGGTTTCGGCCTGCACTCAGCCGGATACGAATATTTCGCATTTATCGCCTTCGGCATTGCAATCTTTCTTGCTGCCGTCACCTCATCTGCCATCCGAGTGGCCGACCAATGGAGTAAGGCCGTCGTCCTGAGGCTTGGTAAGTTCCGCGCTCTCGAGGGGCCCGGTCTCTTTTTCATCATTCCGCTCATCGATACGATTCCATACTGGATCGATACCCGTGTCCTCACCACTTCGTTCAAGGCGGAGAAGACCCTGACGAAGGATACGGTTCCCGTGGATGTCGATGCCGTGCGGTTCTGGAAGATCGTGGAGCCGGAGAAGGCGGCCCTTGCCGTCGCGGATTACCAGAGCGCGATCGGCTGGGCCTCGCAGACCGCTCTGCGCGATGTGATCGGCAAGACGATGCTTTCGGACATGCTGGAAGGGCGAGACAAAATCAGCGCTGTGCTCCAGACCATCATCGACGCGCGGACACAACCCTGAAGCATCAGCGTTCAATCGGTCGAGGTGAAGGATGTGCTGATTCCCCCTTCGCTTGAAGACGCGATGTCGATGCAGGCTCAGGCCGAACGCGAGCGTCAGGCCCGGGTCATCCTGGGCGAGTCGGAGCTGCAGGTCGCGTTGAGTTTTGGTGAGGCAGCCAAAACGTACGCCAATAATCCGGTCGCACTCCATCTGCGCGCGATGAACATGTTGTACGAGGGTCTGAAGACGAATTCGACCATCGTAATCGTTCCAAGTTCCGCAATCGACACGATGCAGCTGGGCGGGCTCGCCGGCCTGACTGCCCTAACCATGGGAATCGGGCAGGACAAGGCACTTGCAGCGGCCAACAATCAGCCGCAGCTGACTCTGCCGCCCGAGGCGCCGGCCCCGAATGGCGTGGCGCCAAACGGCCACGCCTGAGCCGATTCGATATTCAACCTACGTTGCACCCGAGCCAGGAGTTTCCAGTGTCGAATAGTCCTAAGGCTGCTTTTTCAGCCACGAAGATTCTGCTACCGATCGATTTCAGCCCGTCCTCGGAGGCCGCTTTGGAAGCGGCAACCGGCCTGGCTGAGCAGTTCCATGCCGGCATCCACCTTGTCCACATCATCCCGGAGATACCGGACTGGAACGGCTCCGGCTTCTTTCCGGCAACCGCGGTGCTTCAGGAACGCAAGCAGACGATAGAACAGAAGCTGGATGCGTATCGGCAGCAACTGATGCAGAAGGGTGTGCTCTCGTCTTTCAGTATCGACTTGGGGAACGACATCGTCGGAAGCTTGATGCAAGTGATCGAACGTGAGAACACAGACATGGTCGTGATCTCGACTCATGGCATGTCCGGCTGGCATCCGTTGATCTTTGGCTCGATCGCGGAACACATCATCAAACAAGCGAACTGCACTATGCTTCTGCTCCAGGCGGATCGACGGGGACTTGTTGCCGAAGAACCCGCAATGGCAGTTGGGGAGAACTCAGTTGTCCCACAGGGAGCCGAGACGGGACACCTCGAATCCACGATTCCTGAACGTACCTTATCGCAGAGACGACTCGATCGTGTCGCAGGCAACCTCGCCGAGCGAAGTGGACGAACCGAGCAACAGTACGACCAAGGGTCACTCGCTCTGCACAAAGTAGATTCTGGCCGGGTGGTGGAAAATTGAAAAGTCTCTTCCAATTACGACGTTGTTTGTAGATGTCGGCGGGGTACTGCTCACCAACGGATGGGACCATCTTGAGCGCAGACGCGCGGCAAAACACTTCAAGCTGAATTGGGCGGGGATGGATGAGCGTCATCGTCTCGTCTTCGAGACGCATGAGGAGGGCAAACTCTCTTTCGAAGAATACCTGGGCTGGGTGGTCTTCCATGAGAAGCGGACGTTTACGAAGAACCAGTTTCGCGACTTCATGTTCGCTCAATCGAAGCCGTATCCAAAGATGCTTGGCCTGGTTGCGCAACTCAAGGCGCAGCACGGCCTGAAGGTTGTCGTCATCAGCAATGAGTCGCGCGAAGTGAATGCCCATCGCATTCGCGCCTTTGGGCTCGACAAGCTCGTGGACACCTTCATCTCTTCGTGCTTCGTGCAGATGCGAAAGCCTGACATCCAGATCTTCTGGCTCGCTCTCGACCTGGCCCAGACCGCCCCGGCGCAGGCCGTCTTCATCGACAACACACCCATGTTCGTTCAGATCGCGGAAGGTCTCGGGATGCGAAGCATTCATCACGTCGATCTTGAATCGACCCGCGCAAAGCTCACCTCCCTCGGATTGCCGACGAACGACGCAACCTAGCCGTATCACCAGTTAGAAATGGAGAGTCACCAATGTCGACCGCCCTACTCACAATCGAAGACCTGCTCCACGAGACGCCTGAGGCAATTGCCAAGGAGGAGTCGCTGCACGTTAGTGCGACACTGACACCCGACTTGCTTCGCCGCATGAACGCCTATTGGCGCGCGGCAAATTACGTCTCGGTCGGACAGATCTACCTCTATGAGAATCCTCTGCTGAGGGAGCCATTGAAGCTCGAACATGTCAAGCCGCTGGTGGTCTCACACTGGGGAACTACGCCGGGGCAGAATTTCATTTATGTGCATCTGAATCGGATCATCAACAAGTACGACCTGAACATGTTTTACATCGCCGGCCCCGGACATGGCGGCCCCGCGATCGTCGGCAACGTGTACCTCGAGGGGACCTGGAGCGAGGTGTATCCGAACGTCACGCAGGATGAAGCTGGACTGAAGAAGCTCTTCAAGCAGTTTTCCTTCCCCGGTGGTATATCCAGTCACGTTGCGCCGACGACGCCTGGATCGATCCACGAAGGCGGTGAGTTGGGCTATTCGCTCAGCCATGCTTTCGGCGCGGCGTTCGACAATCCAGACCTGATCGTCGCCTGCGTAATCGGCGACGGCGAAGCGGAGACGGCGTCGTTGGCCACCTCGTGGCATTCCAACAAGTTTCTCGATCCCAGGACCGATGGGGCGGTGTTGCCGATCCTGCACCTCAACGGCTACAAGATCAGCAACCCGACCGTGCTGGCTCGCGTCGAGCATGACGAACTGGATCAGTTGCTGCGAGGCTACGGGTGGACGCCATACTTCGTAGAAGGCGATGAACCGGAGGCGATGCATGAACTCATGGCGGCCACCATGGACATGGCTATCGAGGATATCCATCGCTTCCAGACCAATGCGCGTACCAGCAACGATACGACGCGGCCGCGCTGGCCGATGATCGTCTTGAAATCGCCTAAGGGCTGGACGGGGCCGAAGGTCGTCGACGGCTTGCAGATTGAGGGGACATTTCGAGCGCATCAGGTGCCGTTGCTCGTCGATCCCCAGCATCCCGATCATGTGGCGCTTCTCGAAGCCTGGATGAGGAGTTACAAGGCCGAAGAACTCTTCGACGAGAATGGCCGGCTGAATGCCGAACTGGCGGAGCTGGCGCCTAAGGGCGACCGCCGGATGGGAGCCAACCCACATGCCAATGGCGGCATGCTTCTGCGCGATCTCGTGATGCCGGATTTCCATGACCACGCCGTAATCGTGAAATCGCCAGGAGCGGTCGAAATTGAGGATACGCTCGTGCTGGGATCGTTCCTGCGGGACGTTGCCAGGCTGAATCAGGCACAGAGAAACTTTCGCGTCTTCGGTCCGGATGAGAGGGTTTCGTACCTGCTACAGGCGGTCTTTGAGG
>CAXTMK010000219.1:0-4382 GCA_964245315.1 uncultured Acidobacteriaceae bacterium
GGCTGGACGCGGGGAACAGCGTGTCGCCGAGCGCGGCGAGCGAGCCGCTGACCCCAACGACGAGCGTGGCGGCGAGGCCGGCGATGGTAATTGTCTTGTCGCGGCCGCGAGAGCGGAGGTCCGACCAGCGCTGGCCGGTGCCGAGCATGATCGCGGTCAGGGTCATGGCGGCGATCATCAGCAGCGTGTTGCTGAAGTGGATGGCGAGCACGATCACCCGGCCGGTAGAGCGGTTGCCAGTGACGTATCCCCTGAGCACGAGGACAGCCCCGAGGAAAGCTTCGTTCAGCAGCAGGATGGTCGAGAGCACGGCGAAGACGCGCGCGGCGTGGCCTCTCACGGTCGCCCGCCACGTCCAGACGACAAGCACGGCCAGGGTGATGATGGAGACGCTGACCGTCTGGCGATGGACGAACTCGATGACGGTGTGCCAGGTGGGCGAGACGGGCAGCACCTGTCCGTTGCAAAGCGGCCAGTTGTTGCCGCAGCCGGCGCCGGACTGCGTGGCTCGGACCACAGCTCCCCACAAGGCGACGAAGATGTTGTAAGCCACGACTATCCATGCGAACCGCGTGACTGCGCGGGTTGTGCGCGTCGGGATGGGAATTGCGGTTGTGGCCATGAGAGTTTTACGTTGCCGTGCGTTCGAGGCTTCGATACGATTGTACGACCTGGATCCAGACGCTGAGGTGACGTGAGTGACGATGCTGCCGGTGCTGGCTGCGTTTAGTTTAATCCTGCTGCAAAATCAGGCTCCGGCGGTGCCGGCGATCGTAAAGGATCAGGATTACCCGTTGCGCGTGCAGGTGGCGGAGACCGGATCGACTTCCAGCGGGCTGCGTAAGATGACTGGCTACGGGCACGGCAACGTGCTGGGTCCGCCGGTCGAGGGCTTCGACTACACGCAGGACTGCAACCAGCGATTTGCGCCAAGGCCGGAGGGCGACCAGTATTTCCGTGCGCGTTGGAAAAAACAAGGGCAAAGGCTGGAAGTACTGATCCAGGAGATGGGCAGCGATAAAGTTACCGCGTGCGAGCTGAAGGTTGCGATGCAGGAGCAGCCGTATGAGCTGAATCCGTTGCGCACGGGTATCCGGCTGGGATCGATGCCGGTGGCTCGGCCGGCAGTGCCGGTCACGGAGCCGGACCCGAACTTTCCGTTACGGCTCCAGCTATGGATTATGTCGTCGGGGTCAAGCAGCATGGCGGGGGCGCATGCCGAGGGCTATGGCAATGTAATCGGGCCGCCCGCGCAGGGGTTCGACTTTGCCAACGAATGTCCGATACGGCTGGCCCTGGGACGGAACCGGACGGATATTTACCAGGCGCGCTGGGTGGAACAGGGTCTTCAGATGGAGATCCTGGTGCAGGAGGTTGGCACACGGCAGGAGAGCGTCTGCAGGATGGACGTCGGCATGAAGTCGGCGCCGTACCCTGTGCCCGAGCCGGGGGTGAGGCTGATTCCGCCGGTGGCAGTGCCGAAGTCGCCGAGCCCGCAGGCGCCAACGAGCAATTCCAACCTGCCGCCGCCCTGAGTCATTTAGCGGAGGCAAGTTCCTTCGCGCGCTGCGTGGCTCGCTTGACGGCTTTGATCAGCGTGACACGCAGGCCGCCTTCTTCAAGCTCCAGTATGCCGTCTACCGTGCAGCCCGCGGGAGTGGTGACCTGGTCCTTCAGGAGCGCGGGGTGGTAGCCGGTTTCGAGTACCATGCGGGCCGAGCCGAGGGTAGTTTGGGCCGCCAGCAGCGTGGCGACATCGCGCGGCAGGCCCACGTTGACGCCGGCTTCGGCGAGCGCCTCGATGATGATGTACAGGAACGCCGGGCCGGAGCCGGAGAGGCCGGTGACCGCGTCCATGTGCTTCTCGTCTACCACCACCGTGCGGCCCACGGTCGCGAAGACGCGTTGCGCGATCGCGAGTTTGTCCGGCGTGCAGAAGCGTCCGGCGCAGACGGCCGTGACTCCGGCGCCGATCATGGCGGGGGTGTTGGGCATGGCGCGTACGACCGCGAGTTCGCAGCCGGCGGCCGCCTCGATCGACGCGGTGGTTACCGAAGCGGCGAAGGAGACGAGCAGCTTGCTGCTGTTAAGGGCGGGCTTGATGGATTCGACCAGCGCGGGAACCTGAACGGGTTTTACACCGAGCAGGATGACGTCGGCGAACTCGGCGGCGGCGAGATTATCGGTGGTGACCGTCATGCCGAACTGCGCCGAGAGCGCGAGGGCGCGGTCCTGGTGCTGGACCGTGGCAACGACGTGGTCGAGGGCGAAGAGGTTGTTCTTGAGGAAGCCCTGCAGCAGGATTCCGCCCATCTTGCCGGCGCCGAGGATGGCGACGCGAAGGTCGGGCAGTACGGGGGCAGGGGTTGGCGCTTCGTAGGTCTCGGTGCTCATCTGAACAGGCTACCAGAGCAGGGGTTTGACAGCGGAGTGCGTGCGCTCCTATCGTGACTGCGCAGCGGTCGGACCACTTGAGGAGCGTGCTGTGAGGCTACGTAGGTTGTTGGCGGTATTGGTAACGGGGCTGGTTGTGAGTGCCGGGGCGCAGGACAATCTGAACAGCCACGAGCGCGTAAACGGCTATACGGGGGTCGCTTTCGACACGACCGGCTATGCGTATGACTATCTGGTCGATTCGAGACTCGCGCAGGATGATCCCGCGGGCCACAAGTTCAAGACCCTGCAGGCTGCCTACGCGGCCGCTCCGGCGGGAACCGAGGCAAAGCGAACGGTTATCGGGATCAAGCCGGATGTCTATCTGCTGCACGCGGGTGAGTCGGCCGCGGCAAGCCTGACGATTACCAAGAACTACGTAACGCTGCTGGGTTTGACCGACGACCGGCGCAAGGTGGTGATCGCGGACAATCGCGGAAATAAAGAGGGCGCTACGAATAATGGTTTCGTAATTATTGCCAATGCCACGGGATTTACCGCGATGAACCTGTCGATCGTGAACTTTGCCAACATGGACTATGAGTATCCGGGCGATGCGAGCAAAAATCTAAGGATGCGGTCGCCGGTTATTACACAGGCCGTGGCCTTGCAGGCGCAGGGCGATAAGCATGTTTATTCGCATGTCGCTATCCTCAGCAGGCTCGATACTATGTTTATTCAGACTGCGCGGAGTTACTTCACGAATGTCTATGTGGAAGGGACCGACGATTTCCTGGGTGGCGGACAGGTCGGCGTATTTCAGGATTCTGAGATATATTTTCCGACTGGAAGTGGCGTGATGTCGGCTTCGGGACTTACGTTCATCAATACGGTCTTCAAGGCGGCGAAAGGGCTGGAGTTCTACAAAGGCTTTCGCAATCCTGGTGCGCTGATCGATTGCGTACTGCCGGTGGGTTCGGCGTGGATGGTGTGGAAGCCGCCGGTGCGACAGAATTATTACTCGCTTACCTACCATGTGAAGGATGCAAGCGGGAAGCCGTTGCGTCTGCCGGACAGCATCGTCGGGCCGCCGGTATATACGCTGTCGCGGGAGCTGAGCGACGAAGAGGCGAAGGCGTTCAACCCGTGGAATCTGCTGCGAGCGACACCGAACGGAGAAGCGGACGACTGGGATCCCGCGGATGCGCGGGCGAAGTATGAGGGCGACGGCAACAAGGTCTTTCGCATGGCGGTCAGCGGCGGCGGACCCAGCGCGGATGCGGGTGCGGGTCCGTTTGTGAGCGTAGCGGTTTCGCCCACGATCCGAACTGGCGGGCAAGCTGCGAAGCTTGCGGCGACGGTTTCACCCGCGCGTGCGAAGGGCAGCGCCCTTACGTGGACAAGTGCTTCGCCGATGGTGAGCCTGAGTATGACCGCCGGGCCGGAGGTGATGGTCACCGGACATAATGCGACGAATCGAGCCGAGTATGTTCCGGTACGGGCCACGGCGCCGGATGGCTTTTACGCGACCGTGTACGTCTATGTGGAGCCCGCTTACATCGATCCTCCGGCTTTTGTGAAGGCCCCTGTTATCGGCGCTCCCGCGAACGGGATGGTGCATCTGATTTACTCGCTCGATCTGGGCGGAAGGGAAGATCAGTCGGTAATCAGCTGGTACCAGTGTCCGGACGCGGCTTGTACGACTTCGCGCGAGGTTGCTGTAAGTCGTGGAAACAGCCCATTGACGAGTTACACGCTGGGTGTTGGAGACGCCGGGAAATACATTAAGGCGAGCATTCAACCTAAGCACAATATCAGCGATCCGGGACCGGAAAAGACGTTAATTTCCTCCGCGCCGGTAAAAATGCAGGATATTCGTGCCGGAATTGTTTCCCCTGATTTCAGGAACTTCGTTACCACTCCGAATAGCAACTATATAAGCGGCGAGTGGACGGTACTCGGAACGTGGACTTCGTCGACCGGCGAGAACCTGGTGAACGGCTATGGAC
>CAXTMK010000219.1:4392-6384 GCA_964245315.1 uncultured Acidobacteriaceae bacterium
GCGCGTGAGTAACGGGCCCACTCAGCCGGAGGCAGCTGGCAGGCCGGCGAATCCGCATGCGGCGCTGTTGTATCAGCTGGATGAGCCAACAGGTGACATGCAGGTTACGGTGGTGATGTCGCCGGAGAAGACGGCGGGGCAGGGGTTTGGGATAGCGGGCGGGCCGGACGATGGAGACCGAACGCAGCGAGCGGATTTATTCATCAAGTACGATCCGCGGACTAAGACGGGTTACTCGTTGCGTTTCTGGAGGACGATCCAGTCGGCTGAGAAATGTATGTTCCAGCTCTACAGGATCGTGGATGGAGTAGGTTCGCCGGTAAGCGATCAGCAGGAACTTACCGGAGTATTCAAGCCGGAGACTACCATGATTTTGTCGGTGGCCGGAAATACATTTACCGCTAAGGGGAGCAATAGCGTGGATGGAGAGACGCTGTCGTTGAAAGGGACGATTGCGCCGAATAAATTTGGCGGCGCGGGAGCTTATTGGTCGGGATCGGTCCCGGTCGGCAATAGCGTGGTGTTCAGCGAGTTTGCGATTCGGTATCCGGGACCGAAATAACGAGATAGCGTCTCGATAGAACTACCTGGAAGTGGCGATCCAGGCGCTTACCTGCTGATTTAGCACGTCCATGGGGAGAAAGCCGTGGTTGACCACGATGTCGTGGAAGGTTTTCAGGTCGAACCTGGACCCTAGTGTGGACATGGCCTTGGCGCGCAATCCAAGGATAATGGCCTCGTCCTGGGCGTAGCTTAGCGGCCGGCTGGGAAGGTCCGGGGAGGCCTGGGCAGCGCCGGGAATCTCGGTGACGCGCAGGAATTTGGCGAAGCGGACGTAGGCGGGCATTACATCGGTCTGGATTGCGTCGAGCAGATCGGCGGAGATGCGCCTCTGCTGCGCGGCGTCGATGGTCGCGTGGAACTTTTTGAGCGGGCGCGCGAAGGGACTGGCGGCGGGCGCCTGGTTGGCGAGTTCTTCGGTCTGCCGCAGCGCATTTTGAAGGATCGAGGCGGGTTGAACGCGATGGGCGTCGATGCCGGCAAGCAGATTCTCGCTCGCCTGACGAAGCTGCCGCGGGATGAGGTGCAGGCGGGCGATGTAGTCGTCGTAGTCTTTGACGGTGGCGAAGGGGAGATTGTCGGCCATGTCGGGCAGGTCTGTCTGGATGCCGTGCAGCTCACCCACTGGCAGCTCCCACTCTTTGGCTGGCGCGGCTTCCATGTCCTTGACGAACTCGCGCTGCAGGAAGTCGACGGAGCGGCGCTGCTGCTCGGAGAGGCTTGTGGGATCGATGGAGAGCACGCGGATGAGGAAGCCGTGTTCGGCGGCGATGCGGTCGTTGAAGGCGCGAGGCGAGAGGTCGGGGAGCTGGTCGTTATAGCGCAGGTCGCCAAGGGAGGAGGCGAATACGGGCGAGCGCGTCAGGCGGTCCTCCCAAACGTCGTGGAAGAGGACGCCGAGCGCGGCGTCAGGATCGGGGGTTTGCGCAAAAGCGGGGAGAGTCGAGAACGCAAGGACGGCGGCCAGCAACGAACTTCTGAGCATGTGGGGAGTTTATCGTACCCGGGCTGTTGGGACAGGCTTGTGAAGCACGCTAGACGGCGGATTCGAGCATGCGGTAGAGGGTGGAGCGGCTGATGCCGAGCAGCTCGGCGGCGCGGAGTTTGTTGCCCGAACATCCCTCAAGGACATCCATAACGTGGCGCTGCATGACCTCTTCGAGGCGCGCGGGCGCCGATTCGCGCGACGGGGTGGGCAGGCGGAGCTCGACGGTGCCGAGCGCTTCGAAGAGTGCGGGCAGCATCCGGCCGGTCGCGGCCATGCCCTTCAGGCTGTGGCTGCTGCCGACGATCAGGCGGGTGTCTCGGGGGAGGGTCTTGAGGGTGCGGAGCAGCGCCGATTGCTCGACGCGGGTGCAGCTATCGATGGCGGGGAGGTAAAGGGTGCCGGGACACGCAGGTTGGGTCGCCCCGCTGAGCGAAATGATCAGC
>CAXTMK010000220.1:0-3994 GCA_964245315.1 uncultured Acidobacteriaceae bacterium
GCGCTCAGCGGCGGCGATGTCGGGGCGGCGCTCGAGCAGTTGCGATGGCAGGCTGGCGGGGATGGCCGGGGGCGGCGAGTCGAGCGGAGCTGTCGAGAGCGAGAAGCTGTTTGGCGGCTGCCCGATCAGCACCGCAATCGCATGCTCATACTGGCTGCGCTGTACGGCGATGTCCGATTGCTGCACGATGGCCTGCTGTAACTGCGTCTTCGCCTGAAAGACGTCGGACTCGGCGGAGACGCCGCCCTCGAAGCGGTTGGTCGTAATGCGCAGCGCCTCCTGGTAGTCTTTTACGGTGTCCCCGAGCAGCTTTGCCTGGGCGTCGTCGGCGCGCAGTTCGAAGTAGTCCATGGCGAGTTCGGCCTGGATGGAGAGCCTTGCCGAGGCCTCGTCGGCGGAGGATGCCTGCGCCTCCTCTTTGGCCTGGTTGATGCCGCGCCGGACGCGTCCCCAGAGGTCGACCTCGTAGTTCAGCGTGAGCGGCAGCAGGATGTCGGCGACGCCGTTGTTGTTGGGAGGCGCGTTGAAGTAGGGGCGCTCGGCCGAGAAGCGGACGCCGTTGACGTAGGGCCCGGTCGAGAGAGTCGGATAGCGGTCGGCGTTGTTGATGCCGATCTGCGCGCGGGCTTCGCGAAAGCGCGCTTCGTAGGTCTTCAGGTCCTGATTCTGCGCGACTGCCTTGATCTCCAGATCGTTCAACTCGGCGTTGCCGAAGAGCGTCCACCAGTCGCCGCGCCTGGCCGCGTCGGCGGGCGTCGCGGGGTGCCAGTTGGGATCGGATTCCTTGTAGGCATCGGGCGCCTGGAAGGTTGGCGTCACAGGCTTGACGTATTTCGGGCCGACCATGCATCCGGATAGGATTGACGTGGCAGCAAACAACAGGCCCGCGGCTAAAGCCGCCCTCTTTCCGTTGGCTGTGTTCGTGGGGCTGAAGCCCCAGGCTAATCCTGAAAGACGCGGGGGCATGGTCATTTCGCCGCTCCCGCATCCTTCACCACCTTCACCGGCGCGCCGGACTGCAGCGAGTCCGACGGATCGAGTACGATCACATCGTTCGGGCTCAGGCCGGACGCCACTTCCACCGTCGCACCGTGGTCCTGCGAAATCTTTACCGGAACCAGTTGCACCTTGCCGTCGCGCACCACGCCCACCTGCATTCCCTGGGCGCGGAAGAGCAGCGTGTTCGAAGGAATCGTCAGGTTGCCGCCGGTCGCAGGTACCTTGAAATGGACAGTGGCGTAGGCGCCCGGAAGCAGCTTGCCGGTAGGATTGGGCACGTCCACTTCGACGTTCAAGGTGCGCGATGCGGGATCGATGGCATTGGCATTGCGCGCGATGCGGCCCTCGAACGACTGGCCGGGGAACTCATCCAGCGTCAGCGTTGCCGTGCCGCCATCGCGGACGACGCTTGAGTAGGCTTCGGGCACCGCGACGAAGACGCGCAGTTCGTTGATGGAGGCGAGGTGGAAGAGCTCCTTGGCGTTGCCGCTGGTGGTTCCGCCCTGAATCAGGTCGCCGATGTCGGTGTCGCGACGGGTTACGACGCCGTCGAAGGGCGCGTAGATCTGCTCGAACGATTGCAGCTGCTGTAGCCTGCGCACGGCGGCCATGGAAGCCTCGACCGCGGCCTGCTTGCTCGCGGCATCGCCCATCGCCTGGTCGGTCTCCTGCTTCGATACCGAGTTCGACTTCAGCAGATTCTGGTAGCGATTGCTGGTGATGTTGGCGAGGTCGAGGTTTGCCTGCGAGGCTTTCAGATCGGCCTGCGCCACCTGCAGCTGCTGGTCGAGCTCCGGGGTCTCGATCGTCGCCATCAACTGGCCTTTTCTTACGCGCGCTCCGATATCGAAGAACCACTTCTGGAGGTAGCCGCTGGTGCGCGAGAAGATAGGCGTATCGACGTAGGGCTGCGTGTTGCCCGGCAGCGCCAGCATGCCCGAGGTACCGGTGCCCGAAGGATGAATTACGCTCACTTCCGGGGTCGAGTCCTTCTTGTTTTCGACCACGAGGCTCTGGTCCGTGGTCGCCCGCGCATGGATGCCGTAGACCACAATGCAGGCCAGCACGATGAGGAAGATGATGAGGCCGATCCAGAAGCCTGCGCCCAGCTTCCCTTTCGTCACGACCGGTTCACGCGATCCTTGCGCAATGCGGTCTGCGTCCAGGTCGCGCGTGGTCGTTGAGTCGTAGCCATGGCCGCCGCTGCCTGCCGCACCGGTATGGATGGGCGTGTCGCGTGGGTAGGTATCCTGCTCAAAACTCTCGGGGATTTCAGTCTTTGCCATAGTCTTAGGCTCCAGCCGTCATGTGTTGTGGCGTATGTTCCAGTGCGGTCGCGTGAGATTTCCCAGCGGCGGCACCTGGTTTCTTAGCCCCGTGCAGCAGCGCGAACACGGCGGGAACGAAGATGAGCGTGGCCAGCGTCGCGGCGCTCAGGCCGCCGATGACGGCGCGTCCCAGCGGAGCGTTCTGCTCGCCGCCTTCGCCCAGTCCCAGCGCCATCGGGATCATGCCGATGATCATCGCGAGCGCCGTCATCATGACCGGCCGGAAGCGCGTGCCGCCGGCTTCGATCGCGGCCAGCAGCGCGTCGTGATGCTCCTCGTAGCGCACCTTCGCAAACGAGATGACCAGGATCGAATTCGCCGTCGCGACGCCCATGCACATGATGGCGCCCATCAGCGCGGGCACGCTCAGGGTCGTACCGGTCGTAAACAGGAACAGCACGATGCCTGCGAGCGCGGCGGGCAGCGCCGTGATGATGATGAACGGATCGAGCCACGACTGGAAGTTCACGACGATCAGCAGATAGACCAGCACAATGGCGAAGCCGAGGCCGCCGATCAGGCCGATATAGGAGGCCTTCATCGTCTCCACCTGTCCGCGCACGGTGACGAAGCTGCCTTTTGGCAGTTCCCTGCGATGTTTCGCCACCACTTCGTCGATGGCGCGGCTGACCGAACCCAGGTCGCGGCCCTGCACGTTGCCGTAGATATCGAGCGTGCGCCGGATGTTGTAGTGGCTGACGATCGGCATCTCGGTGGTGCGCGAGATGCTGGCCACATCGGCCAGAATCTCGGGATGGGTCGCCGTGGTCGAGGCCAGGGGCACATTGGCCAGGTCGTTCATCGACTCTATGGTGTATTGCGGAGCCTGCGCAACGATGTTGTAGGTCACGCCATTCTTCGGGCTGAGGAAGAACATAGGCGAGAGCTGCGAGCTTCCGCTGAGGATGTTGACCAGGCTGCCGCCGATATCGCGGAAGCTGTAGCCGCCCTGCTGCGCCTTGGTCCGGTCCACGTCGATCATCAGCGCGGGGTAGTCGTCCGGCTGCTGGATGCGCAGGTCGACGAGGCCGGGAATTTTCCTCAGGTCGGTCAGCGTCTCGTCGACGATCTGGCGATTCTTCCTGGTATCGCCGTCGAACTGCACGTCGATGGGCGCGGGCAGACCGAAGTTCAGAATCTGTGTGACGATATCGGATGGCAGGAAGTAAAAAATGGCGCCGGGAAATGCGTGCGGCAGCTTTTGCCGCAGTTCGGCGACGTACTTCGCGGCGGGGCCATGGTTTTCCTTCAGCGAGACCAGCACATCGGCATCGCCGGAGCCGTACAGACCCGAGGTGGCGTGCTGGGTATTGAGCGTTGAATAAGGCAGCCCAATATTGTCCAGAATGTTGTCCAACTCGGCGGCCGGAACAACCGAACGAATCGTGCTCTCCACCTGGTCGGCCAGCCTGGCGGTTTCCTCGATGCGGGTTCCATCGGCCGCACGCAGATGCAGCAGGAACGAGCCGTTGTCGGTCGCGGGGAAGAAGTTCTGGCCAAGGAACGGCACCAGGATGCCCGCCGTGAGGCAGAGCAGTACGAAGAGGGGCACGAACAGGTTGCGGATGGCGATGAGGCTGTTGAGCAGCGACTCGTAGGAGGAGCGAAGCTTCTCGAACTGGCGCTCGAAGCCGCGCTGGAACTTCGCGAAGGGGTTGTTCGAGGGG
>CAXTMK010000220.1:4004-6267 GCA_964245315.1 uncultured Acidobacteriaceae bacterium
GTTGTCGGTCGCGGGGAAGAAGTTCTGGCCCAGGAACGGCACCAGCAGAAAGACGCAAAGGCAGAAGAGCAGGAATACGGGCACGAACATCATGCGCATTTCGACCAGCCGCGACAACAGGTTCTGGTAGCTGCTGCGCACTTTTTCGAAGCCATGCTCGAACCCGCGCTGGAAGCGGGCAAACGGGTTGCGGGAAGGCGTGGCGTGATGGTCGTGCTTCTTCAGCAGATACATCGCCAGCGTCGGCACCAGCGTGCGCGAGAGCATGTACGACGCCAGCATGGCGAACACGACAGCCTCGGCCAGCGGCACGAACAGGTAGCGCGAGACGCCGGAGAGGAAGAACATCGGCAGGAACACAATGCAGATGCAGAGCGTCGATACCAGCGCGGGAACCGCGATCTGGGCGGCGCCTTCGAGGATGCCCTCGTGCAGCTCCGCGCCCTCTTCCAGATAGCGCTCGATGTTTTCAATTGTCACGGTCGCGTCGTCGACCAGGATGCCGACCGCGAGCGCCAGGCCGCCCAGCGTCATGATGTTGATGGTCTCGCCCAGCAGGCCGAGCAGAATGATGGAGGTCAGGATCGAGAGCGGAATCGAGACCGCGATAATCAGGGTCGCGCGCCAGCTTCCGAGGAAGAGCAGAATCATCAGGCCGGTGAGTGCGGCCGCGATCACCGCCTCGCGAATGACGCCCTGCACCGACGCGTTGACGAACACGGCCTGATCGGCCAGCGGCGTAATCTTCAGGTTGGGCTGGCCGACGATCTCCCTGATCTTGGGCAGCGTATCGCGAACGCCCTTCACCACCGAAAGCGTCGACGCGTTACCGGACTTCAGGACCACCAGCAGCACCGCGCGCTGTCCATCCTGGCGCACGATGTTGGTTTGCGGGATGCTGCTGTCGGCGACCGTCGCGACGTCGCGCAGGAAGATAATGGTGCCGTTGGCCGATTTGATGGGAAGGTTGCTGAGTCCCTCGATGGACGGCGGTGACGAGTTCACCAGAATGTCGTACTCGTCGAGGCCGATCTTGGCCGTTCCGCCCGGCTGGACCACATTCTGTGCCTGCACCGCGTTCAGCACGTCGGCGGGCGATAGACCCTTCGCCTGTAGCTGCTTGGGGTCCAGGTTGATCATGATGGTGCGCTGCTTGCCGCCGTAGACGTTGGGCACCACGGCGCCCTGAACGCTCACCAGCTGCGGCCTGATGAAGTTGAGGCCGATGTCGTTCAGCTGCGACTCCGACAGTCCGTTGCCCGACAAGCCAAGCTGAATGATCGGCACGGACGACGCGGAGAAGTTGATGATCTGCGGCGGCAGCGTGCCCGGCGGCAGCGAGCGCAGCAGGAACTGCGAAGCGCTTGACACCTGGGAGTTGGCAAGGTCGAGCGAGGCGCCCGGCTGCAGATAAACCTTGACGATCGACTGGCCACGCAGCGTCGTCGATTCGATGTGCTGAATATTGTCGACCAGCGTGGTCAACACCTTCTCGTAAGGCGTGGTGAGCCGGCCTTCGAGCTCTTCGGGTTCGAGTCCCGTGTACTGCCACGCGATCGAGATGACCGGGATATTGATGTTGGGAAAGATATCGGTTGGCGTGCGGAAGATGACCACCGGCGCGGCGATGAGGATCAGGATCGCGAGAACGATAAAGGTATACGGCCGGTTGAGCGCAAGCCTGACGATCCACATGGTCTCGGTTCCTCACTTGGCGATAAGACTAACTATAGGATAGAGACTTTCCGCGCAAGCTGCACCCGAGCGTCCCAATCGACCCTCCCTGAGATGCACACGCACGAGCAGATGGAGGCTGCCACAGACGGTCGGGCTCCCCATCGCAACGGTTCCACCTTTGAGACGGGATGCGATACGATTCCGGCCACTTCAAAGTCTGGACGCTCCAGGGGCCACCACGGGGGACACCAGGTTTCGCCCTGAACAGCGAAACGCCTCGGGGCGGCAACCCCGAGGCGATCTTTGAAGGAGGTACGGTCCATGCGATTGATACGAATCGAATGGGGGAAGTTCAAACTTGAACTGTCGGGAGAGATTTTCATCTTCCTGCTGCTCAAGGCTTTTCCTGATGTTGCATCAATGAACATCTAACGTTTCACTAAACCCTGAGCGGTTCCAGTCCCGCTCAGGACTAAACGTCTTTTTAATTTTCACGCCCCCGTGTTCGAATGTCAATCACCATTCCCTCATTGTGTCATACCACAATAGAAATGTCCCCGCATTCTCCTCGATAGAAATGTCCCCT
>CAXTMK010000221.1:0-6174 GCA_964245315.1 uncultured Acidobacteriaceae bacterium
ACAGTCATCGAGATGCGCGACTACCTGGTGGTTGTGGACGCCAACTACCCCGGCCGCGCGCACGAACTCATCGCGTTGATGCCGCAGCTTTCGCCAAAGCCCGTCCGCTACGTCTTCGACACCCACGCCCACGGCGACCACTCCTACGGCAACTCGGTATGGACCAAGGCGGGTGCGACCACGATGGCGTTCGACGGCGTCGCCAGGGAGATGGATCGCTGGGAGCCGGGCCGCTGGCAGGCCGCGCTCGCCAAACGCGACGACGTGAAGGCTACGGGCGAGAACGATGTCGAGCGCCCGAAGAAGCTGCTCCACGGCGAGAAGTACGTTCTGAGCGACGGACAGCGCGAGGTCGACTTCCTCTTCCTGGGCTGGGGCCACACGCCGGGCGATGGCTACGTCTGGCTTCCGCACGAGCGTGTACTTGCAACCGGCGACGGCGCGGTCAAGGGCCCGCGCAACAAATTGGCGGACGCGTGGGTCGAGAACTGGCCGAAGGTGCTCGACAAAGCCATTGCCCTTCAGCCAGAGTTCGTGCTGCCCGGCCACGGGCCTCGCGGCGGGATCGAAATCCTCACCGGTCAGCGGCAGTTTCTCGTCGATTTGTACGCGGCCGTCGCCTCAAAGCTCGCAACCGGCGCCGCGATCTCTTTGCCCGAGCGCGACGCCAACTGGATTCCCAAAGATGTGACGCTCGACATTGAAGCCACTCAGTCTGAGATTCAGGGGAAAGCTCCGGCCGGTGCGTTGCCGCATGTGTGGCGATGAGGCGCCGGGTGTGGTTCGGCTTTGCGACGCTCTGCCTGGTATCGGGCTCCGTGTGGATCTTCGATCAGGGCGCGCCGGGGCTTCTTCAGGGTCTTACGCGTCTGGCAGTCCACGACGGACTTCTTGGTATCGGTTTCTGGCTCGCGAGCCTTGGTCAACCACGACGGCCTGCACCGTGGCTAAAGCTCGCGGCTGGGGCGGGTGCGATCTTTGCCATCCCGCAAGTTCTGTTCGCAGCGGCGGGCGGCGGGGTATCGAGCCTTGACGAAGTCCTCGTCTTCCTTTTAGTGCCGGCCGTTATCGTCCTCGTCGTGGCGCAGCGAAAGTCCACCTTTGGAGCCGACGAGAATCCTCTGCGCCTGCTGTTTCCCGCACTCGCTGGCCTTGGAGGCGCGGCTCTGCTGCTTGAATGCGACTGGCCGGCGACGTTACCCGGCAAGCTCTGGCTCACGGCGATGGTGGTGAGTGCGATCCTGGCGGCGATCGCGGCGGTGGAGATGCACGCGTGGCTTAAGGGCGTTTCCGTGCTCCGGGCCGCTGCAATTGCATGTGCCGCGACCAGCCTCACCGCTGCCGTCTTCTGCCGCGTCGACTGGACCGGCCTGCCCGCATGGGATACTCACCTGGCCGCAGCCGAAGGGGTGCGTTGCGTCGTACTCGAAGCGCCCATTTTGCTGCTGACAGTCTGGCTGCTGCGCCAGATGTCTCCAACCAGCTTCGCATCGCGGCTTCTGTTCGTCCCACTTGTCACCATCGTCGAGGGGTTCTTCTTTATCCGACCGGCGCTGAGCTGGACCAGCGGTCTCGGATTGATGTTGATGTTGGCGGGCGCCGTGGGATTGCTCAGGGATTGACCCCATGGTCGGCGATGAAGCCGTCGAACATGGGGCACCCGAATGTTGCGACACTCAAGCGAGATGCTTTGAGCCGAGGCCCGCGCGGCGATACACTCTGGCTATGGCTGCTTCCATGTATATCGTCGTCGAAGGCGACGACCCCGGGTTCGATATCTTTGTAAATGGCCGGGCTCTGGCTCGGCATGAGGATGCAGTAGAAAAATTGGCGCTTTCCCTCGGCGTCCGCCCACTCATCGAGTTCTTCTCCGCCGACGAGAATTCCATGTCGCTCCTCATCGAGGAGGGAGCAGGGAACAAGGAACTGGTGAAGCGCCTGCCGCCGCCGCAGTGGTACTTCGGCAGCGAGGGGCTGGCGACCGTGGAGGCGCTGCTCGAAGCTCTGCGCGATGAGCCGTTCAAGCTCGGGACCGAGGGGCCTCAGGTGCTTGAAGAACTGGAACAGTATGCGCGGGTGCTGGCGAAGACCGAAGAACGCGGCTTGCGGTGGCATCTGGCGGTAAGCTGGCGGTAGGTGACGATGACGACACACGAGTTTGAGCGATCGCTTTTAGAGACCAACCCACCCGTTGAACTGGACGCTCCTCTGATCGCGTTGTGGTGGGATGCGAAGGGTGACTGGGCCGCGGCGCACGCGCTGGTAGATGAGCTGAGCAGCAGCGACGGAATGGCGGTGCATGCCTACCTGCATCGCAAAGAAGGCGCGGAGTGGAACGCCGACTACTGGTATGCTCTGGCGGGACGAGAGTATCGGCGGCCAGAGCTTAGCGAAGAGTGGAAGGCGCTCGTTGAAGGGCTGTTGCGCAATTAGTGGCGGGTCTCGGTGCCGCCGACCGGCATCGCATCCAGATCGCCCGCACCCAGCCTGCGATGGAAGAACGCCAGCGCCAGCGTGATCAGATTCAGCGCATGCGCCGGATCGTAGCGGACGCCTTCATCGCGCAGGAATGCATGCGCGCCATTCACCTCGTGCCAGTTGAGGCGGGTGTTCAGCTCAGTCAGCCGAGCCAGGAGCTTCATGCGGCCTTCGGCGGAGACGTGCGGATCCTGCCGGCCCCACGCCATAAAGAGTTCGCCCTTGATCTCCGCGGCACGAGCCAGCGAATCATCGTGCTTGCCCTCGCCCAGCGAGCCGGAATGGATGTCGGTGGCGTAGAAGCAGACCGTGCCCGACACCTCCGGGTTCATCGCCGCGCGAAACGCCAGATGCCCGCCCATGCAGATGCCCATTGCACCAATTTTGTTGGTGCAGTCCTGGCGTCCGAGAAGGTACTCGATGGCGGCGCGGGCGTCCGCATCGTAGGCCGCGAGCGGCTTGTGCGTCTTCAGGAAGTTGCCGCGATCCGAGCCGGCCTGGTCGTAGGCGAAGGCGACGCCGGGCGCTTCGTACTCGTGGTACACCTCCGGCATGACGACGATGTAGCCGTGGCCGGCCAGCATCGCAGCGGTGCGGCGAATGGGGTTCGTAACCTGGAAGATCTCCGAGTAGAAGACGATGCCGGGGTAGTTGCCGGGAGCGGCAGGGCGCACGATGTGGGTGCGCATTGGGCCTGTGGGCGTGGAGATGTCCGCGAATTCATTATCGACGATTGTCATATCGCAACGATACTAACAGTCCAACGTCACAGTTGCGGCGGGGCTGCCGGAGCGGGCGACCCGGCCGCCGCTGCAGCCGCTGCAGCCTTCTCGTCGCGCTTGCGCTGATTGTGACGCTTTATCTTGTCCGTAATATCGGGCGAGAACTCCAGAATCTGCGCCCCCAGCATGCCTTCCAGCGTCACAAAGATGGCGTTGTCAATCGTCAGGCCGACCCCGCGCTCGTCCTGCGGATAGTAGGCGTTCGAGATTGCGCCGGAGATAAAGTTTCCGCCAACATTCGAATAGTTGAACTGGAGTTTGCCCTTGTCGCTGTGGCAGATGAAG
Source organism: uncultured Acidobacteriaceae bacterium (assembly GCA_964245315.1). GTDB lineage: Bacteria > Acidobacteriota > Terriglobia > Terriglobales > Acidobacteriaceae > Edaphobacter. The sequence goes on from CAXTMK010000221.1 coordinate 3,546, forward strand.
GTGGTCATTGCCGAGTAGTAGACGCGCGACCTGACCGACCCTTCGCCCTTACGGAAGTAGCGCGGATCCTGGTGCAGGATGATGGGCAGCAGCGCATTTCCGATCAGGTTTCCGTCCACGTTATCCGCGTAGCTGGCGCCGATACGCTTGAAGAGGCCTGCGGGACCGTGTCCGTACCCGGTGTGGCTGTCTTCCAATTCCCCAAGTCCGCCGCCGAAGATGACGGCGAGCGCAACCGTGTAGGGGTCGATGATGGTGTGGAACGACAGATCGAACTTCTGCTTCGGAGTCAGCGGAACGGCCTTTCCGTTCATCACCACGTTGAACTCCGGCATGACGCCGCCGACGCGCTGCTTTTCTTCAGCCTTCACCTCGCGCTCGGCTTCTTCGCGCTGCTCGCGCGCCTTGCGCTGCTCGCGCGCCTTGCGCTGCTCCTCGGTTTCGTTTTGAGGGGCTTGTGTCTGGGGCGCCGGAGTCTGAGTAGTCGGGGTTTTCGGTGCCGGTATCTGGGCCGGTTGCTGCACGGAACTGGAATACGAAGGCGCATCGGGCAGCGAGAGAGAAAGGTCAAGCGACTGCGCGGAGGAGGCCTGAACGCCGAAGAGCGCGAGAACCAAAGAGGCGCTCTGGAGAAGGCGTGGAATGGAAAAGATCACGTTTTCAGTTTACCGGACAGCGTGGTTTCGATTCTGGGTCTGTGTCTATTTAGACGTGCCAGAGAAGACAACGGACTCATTTCAGTACCGTATTGCTTCGCGACACCAACTTTTCAGGAAGGTTGCGGACAACGTTGAACTGTGTGCCGGGTCTGAGTCGATGTGCGTGTTTTACGTTGCAGTGGGGGCCCCGGATGTCGAACACATTGAGCAATAAGTTGACAAAAGTGGAAGAAGCCTTTGGAGCATGGGCTTCGGCGCACGGCTTGGCAATACTGCGGGTAGCTCTCGGCATCGTCTTCGTGTGGTTCGGCCTGCTCAAGTTCTGCCCCGGGCTGTGCGATGTCGAATGGCCGACCGCGAAGACGATGCAACTGCTCACATTCGGGCTGATTCCGGCAAAGATCTGCCTCCGTATCCTGGCTGCGGTGGAGAGCGGAATCGGCGTCGGCCTGATCGCCGGCCGCTGGATGCGGGTGGTCACCCTCTGCCTGATGCTGTACCTGTTCGGAACATTTCTGCTGCTGATTCTGTTCCGGGGCGAGCTCTGGAAGCACTTTCCCTACGCGCCGACGCTGGTTGGGGAATATATGCTGAAGAGCCTCGTGCTCGTCGCAGCCGCGATTCTGGCCTGTGCCAGTTCCCTGGCCAGGACGAGGGTTCCCACGCTGCTGCCGATGCGAAGCCGGGACGGGGAACGAGAGAACCTGTTCATCGAACTGAATGGGGCGGAAACCCAGGTGGTGCAGATGCGAGTGCGCGAGTGGAGACGCTTCTGATCGGAGCAGATCTATCCTGCGCGCCGTCGTTCCTGTTTCCAGCCCCATCGCAATGACCGTCTGCCCTTAGTTTGCCGCTTCAGGCCCATCTGGTGTCGCAAAAGAATGCATCTGGCCTTGTCGCTGGTATGCTGGCATGATTATGAGTTCTGCCATGCCGAGTTCTGCTCTCCAACGCGCACTTGCGGCGCTGGCTCTCGCCGCTCTCATCTTTCCTGTCGCTCACGCGCAGACGCCTTCTCCTAACGCCGACATTCTGCGAATGATTCAAGCCGGCTTGCCCGAGGCCGTCATCATCGACAAGATCAAGGCCGGCACAGGTCATTGGGATACGTCGGTCGACGCCCTGATTACGCTCAAAGCCATCGGAGCGACTCCTGCGGAGATGGAGGCGTTCACGGCCCCGCTCGCGGCGGCGCCTCACGCTGCGGCAGCTGCGACGGCGGCGGCGCAACCGCTCCCAGGAGCCCTTCGCCGTACCGCTGCGGGAGACCCCTATCTTCAGTTCGCCGAAAAGACACCTACTCTGTTTCCGGACGGAACTCACTCCAACCAGGCTTTCCTGGTTGCCTATGAGGGAAAGCCCGCGATTCGCATCCCTGCCCAACACATTCATGATGGTGCCAAACCGGGAAACTGGAGCGCGGGGAATTTAATCATTACTCCTACCGCGCTGTTTTTCGATCCCTATCTGCTGGAGTGGAATGCCGGCTGGTATCCCAAAAATGGCCACTACGTCATGGAAAAAGGCGCCGCCAGGGAAGCTAAAGCTTCGGCGTACACCATCCCGAACAACGATGTCTTTATCACCTACGGGGATTACAGTCCGGTCGAGAATCGTACGACTACTTTCAGCAAGACGAGTTCGCAGTTCAACGTCGGATTTCACTATTCCGGCGTTCCGGGCAAACCTGACGCCGGCCCTGTTGTATGCCGTCCGGTTGAGAACTGCAATTCAACTCAGCTGGATCAATTCGTGAAAGATCTGACCCGCGACTTCGACGCAACCATCGCACCCATCCTCGCGGCCGCGGCCATCACCGATGTCGACCACCAGTTGAGCGGGGAAGCCCATTACCGCCCGGTGAGCACGGATGATTTTCCAAAGTACGCCGCCATCTATCAGAAACAGCTGGATGCAGCGCCTGCGCCGCCAAAACCAAGCGGCGGCGGCCTCGCGGCGTTCGCGAAAAA
>CAXTMK010000222.1:0-6137 GCA_964245315.1 uncultured Acidobacteriaceae bacterium
CTCCACGAGCGTAGGGAATATCCAAGAGGCGCATGGCAATTTGAGAAGGCTCCCTTTTGAGCCTTTCCGTTTGACCAGTCAAATTGGAATTCAGTCGCTCCTTTCGCGCCTTTCACACCGGGTCAAGGATGAGCAAAGTTCAGATGTGCGGCCTCAAGTGCCGATACTTATCGCTAATGGGGGTGCGCTGCGGTGGGTGTGTATAGATTACGAAGCCTGTTCCGTATCGCACACGTTAATGTCGCCCTTCGCAAGATAGCACTCCTTCCACTTCGCCTTCCCCTCGGAAAGGTGTCGAATATCTGCCGTATCTACTGTGAATGAAATGCCGACTGCGATTAATGCGAAAACGAACAAACAGGCCTTCCGGACCCTGGTCGTTGTAAGGAGTTGAAAAAAAGAAATACGCCTAACATTGCGGGCTCGACGTATATCGCGTAACGGTATGCTGTCGCCAGAACGAGGCCACCGCATGTGCGCCCATACGACGTACTGAAACAAACAACAAGGCCGAAGGTCATCAACAAGAGTGGAACGAACAATGACCCACGCCGATCATGAAGCTCTCGGGGGGGGGGTACCATAGTTGCACGTAAAGATGCTGTCAATACAAATGTGAACAATGACAGTAAGACACCACCCAGCAGCAATGAAGGCCATTCAGTCCCACCACCACCGAAGGCGCTGGCAAACATTATGGCAACGAAGGCTAGTATCTCGACCGCGCGAAAGTGTACTTGAGCTTTTTCCTGGCTTGTTTGCGTGTGAATTTCCATTCGATGGTGGTTTTGTTTTGGTTGGTGCGCTGGTTCCATGCGTCGGCCTTACGGTCGAGGTCTTCGATGGTGGAGATCCTTCGCTTGCCGAGGCACTGTCTGCCGAACAGTCCGACCTCGATCTCTGCCTGGTTCAGCCAGCTTCCGTGTTTCGGGGTGCAGTGGACCGTGAACCGCTTCCAGAGCCAGCCTCCGTCGCGCTTGCCGAACCAATCGGTCACGGCCTTGCGCGTATGCGTCGAGAGGTTGTCGAGCACCAGGTGGATGGTGTCGGCGGTCGAACAGGCGGCGGCGATGTCCAGCAGAAACTCGGCGAAGTCGGGCGACGCGCGGGTCGGCGTGACCTTGGTGAAGTGGCGTCCCGCCCTGGGTTCGACGGCGCAAAACACGTTGGCTGTTCCGCACCGCTTGTATTCGTAGTCCCGCCGAGCGGCGTGGCCGGGGCTCATCGGCGCCGAAGGCCGCGTGTCGGCGTGCAGGACCACCGGCTTTTCGTCCAGGCAAACCACCGGAGCCTATGCCGACAGAGGCTTTTCGTATAGCTTCAGCACGTCTTCCATGCGCTCGATATAAGCCTCATCGAGTTGCGCGACGCACCACATTTTTTTCCCGCCACGGTTTGAGATCGTGGCTTTCGAGAAGCATGCGAATGACCTCGCGGTTCACCGTTGGAACGATCCCGCGCCGCACCGTCTCAGCCGCCGGCAGCCGCACGGACCAGCGCGCAAATCCTTCCCCCGGACGCGGCGCGTCGAACAACGCCCGCTCCAGCCCGCCCGCAAGATACCGCTGACCGATCTGCCGCACCGTCTTGCCCGCCTGCCCGACCACCGACCCCACCGCGGGAGTCGAAAGGCCACGATCCAACTGCTGGAGCGCCAAGGCGCGAAGTACAGTCCGCACATCCTGCACGCCGCCGCTCAGCAACTCCTCTACCCGCTCTCGATCCGACACACCCAACGACAACCGCAACCGAATCCCACGTCCCATCCCTTCACTTCAGCCCAAAAACAGGCCCCGCGCCAGTATCAAGCTGGAGTACGACTCTGCGTGGTCACGGTACTAGAATGACGGCATCGCTGGGGAGGGCTCAGTCGTAAAAGTCCTTAATCGCCTCCACAACAACCTCCTGCTCCTCCTCCCGCAACTCCGGATAAATAGGCAACGCCAGCACCTCCGCAGCGGCGCGGTACGCCTCCGGGAAGTCCTCCGGCTCGTAACCCAGATGGCGCAGCGCAGGCTGCATATGCAGCGGCCGCGGATAATAAATCTCGCTGCCGATCCCCGACGCGGTCAGGTGCGCACGCAGCTCATCGCGGCGCGGTACTCGCACCACGTACTGGTGAAACACATGCTGCCCCCGCGGATGCACGTACGGCAACACCACTCCATCGGCGATCGTGGCCGGATTCTGCGGCGATGTGTGCACGCCAATCCCGGCTGCCCGGAAGAGCTGGTTGTAATTGGCCGCAAGTTCGCGTCGTCTCTGGTTCCAGCCGGCTAAATACTTCAGCTTCACCTCCAGCACCGCCGCCTGCAGGGAGTCCAGCCGTGAGTTCCACCCCACCTCCTCGTGGAAGTAGCGCCGCTGCATGCCGTGGGCGCGCAGCGAACGCGCATGCCTGTCGATGGCGGACGACCTTGTCGTAACCAGCCCGGCGTCGCCCATTGCCGAAAGGTTTTTTGTCGGGTAAAAGCTGAACGCCGCTGCATCGCCCAGCGCGCCCGCCGGAACGCCATTCCACGTCGCGCCGAAGGCTTGCGCCGCGTCCTCGACCAGCAGCAGCCCCGGCGTACGTTGCTGCAACGCGCTGAAGGCGTCCCAGTCCGCGCACTGGCCGTACAGGTGTACCGGCAGAATCGCTCGCACTGTCGTGTCCTTCGCCAGCACTTCCGCTGCCGCGTCAGGCGAAAGGTTGTAGGTGAGGGGATCGATGTCCGCGAAGACAGGCCTTGCGCCTGCGCGCAGAATCGCGCTGGCTGAAGCGAAAAAGCTGAAGGGTGTGGTGATCACCGCGTCGGCGCTCGCCCACTCACCGCGATCAAACCGCGATGCATGCGGCACGGAGGAGGAGGATCCGATGTTCGCGGATGCCAGCGCCAGCCACAACGCATCCGTGCCGCTGGCGCATCCGACAGCGAACGGCACATCGCAGGCCAGCGCCGCGGCGCGTTCGTATGATTCGACCTGCGGACCAAGGATGAAGCGCTGCGAGACGCAGACCTCTTCGATCGCCTGCATCAGTTCGTCGCGCAGCACAGCAAACTGGCGAGAGAAATCCAGCATCGGAACGGGAGTGTAAGGAATCGATTCAGGCACAAAGGCAATGGTACGACAGCCGATCCAAGCCGATAAGCGACACGCGATTTGATATTGGGTGCATATATCCGTATCGTTGCGAATACACACACGGGGCCAGAGTGTGAACTTTTGTGTACTCTGGATAAATGTTGGTGAATGCGCTAAGGAGATCGGCCCCCATGGAATCAAAGCCGGCACAGAATATTCAGGACACGTTCCTGAACACAGTCCGCAAAGATAAATCCCCCATTACGATTTACCTAGTCAGCGGAGTCAAGCTGACCGGCAAAATCCGCTCGTTCGATAAATACTCCGTCCTCCTCGAAAACAACAGCCAGGAACAGCTTATCTTCAAACATGCCATCTCGACCGTGGTAAGCGGGCGGCCGGGTCATGGCGATCCGCGCAGCGACAGCAAACAGCATGCCATCGCAGTACCCGGCGCGGTCGAATAGACCGGGCGAGGTCGGCCCTGCAGCGTTGCCGCCGATTATGCCAGTGGCGCTTCAGGTCTGAACTCGTCCATCTGACCGCTCTTCGTATCGCTTGCGGACGCGATCCCGCCCGGGTAACGGGCAGGCAAGCTGGATGCGATTACCGTCCACTACGGACGATAATCGCCATTCCGGTTTGACACTCAACTCTCCGCTTTGCTAAAACTTAGAGGTATCCGAACGACTTTCTTGGTCGAAAATCCAGCAGCCTGCGAGTGCTTCGCGGCAGATGAGTGACGAGGTTTCGAGACCGCGTTTGTAGCGGGCGGTCTCCAATTCATGAACCAGATATTGAATCAATTGGGTGGACTGATCCTGGGCTCCGTGCCGACGATCGTCTTCTTTCTGCTGCTGTTGATCGCCTACGCCTTGCTGGTGCGGCGTCCTCTCGATGCAATTCTGGCCGAGCGGCGTAAGCGCACAATCGGGGCAGTAGAGCAGGCGCGCGGCGCGATTAGCGCGGCTGAAGCCGAAACTGCGGTCTTCGAAGACAAGCTGCGCGCGGCCAAGCTCGAACTGATGCAGATGCGCGAGCAGAAGTTGAACAAGCTGGCGGAAGAGCGCGAGGCCGCGCTGGGTGAGACCCGCACGACTACGCAGGCCAGGGTGCTCGGGGCCAGGCTGTCGATCGAGCAGAGCGCTGCGTCCGCGCGGCAGCAGATCGAAGGCATGAGCGAACAACTGAGCGCTCAGGTGCTGGCGAAGGTTCTGCCGGCCGGCGTGGGGGCTGCGCAATGACCCTTTCCATGAAAAAGTTCGCCGCGATCCTCGTGCTCTCCGGGGCGACCCTTGCGCCCGCCCATCGCGTCTTCGCGCAGGCGGATCGCGCGGGTTCTCGCGAAGGTTCGCCCGAATCTGTGTCGCCGCAGGCTAATCAGGAAGAGAAGGACGAGAACGACGCGTATCGCCACTCCGCCATGGTGAAGAAAATCGGCGGCATGATGGGCATGAGCGTCGACGCCGCGGCCACGACCTTCGAGATCGTAAACTTCGCGGTCCTTGCTCTGGCTCTCGGATTTGCGGCGGCGAAGATTCTGCCGAAGACCTTTCGCGACCGCAACTCGGCGATCCAGAAGGATCTCGTCGACGCCCGTACTGCGACTGAAGAGGCGAGCGCGCGGCTGAACAGCGTGGAAGATCGTCTCGCCAAACTCGACGGGCAGATCGCCGAGATGCGCGCGCAGGCGGAGAAGGATGTTGCAGCGGAAGAGCAGCGGGCGCGGGCCGCAATCGAAACGGAGCGTGGGCGCATTCTGGCCGCGGCCGAGCAGGAGATCGCCTCGGCTTCGATGATGGCGCAGCGCAGCCTGCAGAAGTACGCGGCGGAGCTTGCTATTGAGCAGGCGGCGCGCAAGCTGGTCGTCTCCGCCGAAACCGACCGTCTGCTGGTGCAGGGCTTTGCCCGTCGCCTGACGGGCGACGACCAGAACGGCGGGCAGAACTGATGCCAACCGCGGGTGTAGTTGCCATTCGTTACGCGCATGCGTTTTCTTCGGTCGCCATGTCGGCACATTTGGACGTCGCCGCGGCGCAGCGCCAGATGCAGGACTTCGCCGCCACGCTGGACGGCAGCCACGATCTGCGCGAAATTCTCGAAAACCCGTCGATCCCTACCGAGCAGAAGCTGGCCGTACTCGACGGCCTGGCCGAGCGCCTGGGCATGATGCGCGAGGTGCGCAACTTCATCGCCGTCATCATGGATCACCAGCGGCTGATTGAACTGAATGAAATCATCGCCGAGTATGATCGCGTTGCGGATGTCGACAGCGGCGTGACCGACGCGGAAGTCACGAGCGCCTTCGCGCTGAACGACGACGACCGCCGGCAGCTTGAGCAGCAGGTCGCCAGGCTGGCCGGAGGCAAGGTGCGGATCGTGTTCAGCCAGGATCAATCCCTGCTCGGCGGCGCGATGGTGAAGATAGGCTCGACGGTGTACGACGGTTCCGTGCGCGGGCAGTTCGAGCAGATGAAACAGACGTTGTTACAAGCTTGAGTATTTGAGACAGGATTGGAAGACATGGCACAGATCAGCGCAGATGAAATAACCGCACTGCTTACGGCGAAGATCGCCAACTACGAGCAGCGCGTCCAGGTGGATGAGGTTGGAACGATCATGTCGCTGGGCGACGGAATCGCCCGCGTGCATGGGCTGGATAAGGTCATGGCCGGCGAGCTGATCGACTTCCCACACGGCGTATCGGGTCTCGCCATGAATCTGGACGAAGATCAGGTCGGCGCCGTGCTGCTCGGCGAGTTCGACAAGCTGCGCGAAGGCGACCAGGTCAAGCGCACCGGCAGGATCATGAGCGTGCCCGTGGGCAGCGCGATGATCGGCCGCGTGGTGAACGCGCTCGGCCAGCCCATCGACGACAAGGGCCCCATCAACACCACCGAGACGCTGCCGGTCGAGCGGCTGGCTCCCGGCGTCATCGCACGTCAGGGCGTCAAAGAACCAATGGCGACGGGCATCAAGGCCATCGACACCATGATTCCGATCGGCCGCGGCCAGCGCGAGCTGCTGATCGGCGACCGCCAGACCGGCAAGACCGCCATCGCGCTCGACAC
>CAXTMK010000223.1:0-370 GCA_964245315.1 uncultured Acidobacteriaceae bacterium
GGTCTCGCTCAACCACTTCTTCGTCGGCCTGCGCCTCGGATTCCTGCCGCCCGAAAGCCTCATCGGCCGCTTCTACTTCCTCTTCGCCGCAGTCTGGGCGGCGCTGGTCGCGGTCTCCATCGTCGGCCTCTTCTATCGTCGCTTCATCACTCGCCCGCAATGGCTCGGCGAGAAAGTATCATACGAATCCGGCTTCATCGCCTTCCTCATCTTCCTCCTGATGACCACCTACCTCGCGGCCTTGCTGCCGGTCTCGCCGCTGGGCCTGAAAGCTCTCTGGTGGACCCACACCCTTGCCCTGCTCATCTTCCTCCCGCTCATCCCGCACACCAAGCACCTGCACCTCGTCCTGAGTCCGCTCACCATCTTC
>CAXTMK010000223.1:380-6111 GCA_964245315.1 uncultured Acidobacteriaceae bacterium
AACGAGGCCGACGACCCCGAACACGTCGGTCTCCTCGCCGGCCGCGACCTCACCCGGATCATCTCGCTCCAGGCCTACTCCTGCGTCGAGTGCGGCCGCTGCACCGAGCACTGTCCCGCCTCGACCACCGGCAAGGTCCTCAATCCCAAAGAAATCATCCTCGGCGCGCGCAGCTACCTCAACACCTTCAGCGCCCGATCCGAAGTCCCACTCCTGAACGAATTACGCAATGTAGCGGCCAATCCCTCCCCTGACAACTCCGCCGCCAATTACTTCTCCATGGAAGCCGCCTTCGAGTGCACCACCTGCGGCGCCTGCGAGTTCCAGTGCCCCGTCGGCATCCAGCATCTGCCCATCATTGTCGGCCTCCGCCGCGGCGCCACCAACACCGGCGCCTGGGAAGACCCTTACGGCACCAAGCTCTTCCTCGCGCTCGAAAAGAACGGCAACGCCCTCGGCCTGCCCGCCGGCGACCGCGACAAGTTCATCCAGCGCGCAGCCCTCCCTATCTTCGACGGCTCCCAGGAGTACTGCCTGTGGCTCGGCTGCATGGGCGGCTACGACCCCAAAGGACGCGAAATCGTCGCCGACTTCGCGCGCGTCATGACGTATCTCGGCGCCACCTTCGGCGTGCTGAAGAAAGAAAAGTGCACCGGCGACCCCGCCCGCCGCCTGGGCAACGACCTGGTTTTCCAGAACCTCGCCGAATCCGGTCTGAAGTCCTTCTCAACCGCCAAAGTCCAAAAGATCGTCGCCATCTGCCCGCACTGCGTCCGCACCATCGCCACCGATTGGCGCGACTTCGGCATCGCCCCCGAAATCGAGCACCACAGCGAGTTCATGGCCCGCCACAAAGATCGTCTGCCCAAACAATCCGGCGAGTCCATCGTCTACCACGACCCCTGCTACCTCGGCCGCTACCAAAACATCTACGACGAGCCCCGCGCCGTCGTCTCCCAGGCCGGCACCCTCGTCGAAGCCACCCGAAACCACGAACGCAGCTTCTGCTGCGGAGCCGGCGGCGGCCTGGCTTTCCTCGGCGAGGAGTCCGGCGAGCGCGTCTCCCACGTCCGCGCCAAAGAACTCGTAGATACTGGCGCCCAGACCATCGGCACCGCCTGCCCGTTCTGCAACACCATGTTCCGCGACGCGCTCGGCGCCGTCACCGAACAGCCCCCACAGCTGCTTGACATCGCCCAATTAACCGCGCGTTCCCTGCCGCCAGCTTGAATCCGCGTTCATGGTCTTGTTTGAGCTTACGGCTTACAGCTATCAAGCTTACAGCTCTTCAATTAAGCCTTTCTACGGTGCCGCATCTATTCAATGGCCTGAATCAGATTCGCAACGTCTGACCCAATTCAATTCCCATTCTTCGTCCGCCAGACGTACAAAAATTCCTCATTGCTCGACGTAGCAATCTCGATCTCCGCCTGCCTGGCCGCCCGGCTCAGCGCGGCGCGGATATTTTCCTTTGTATCAGGCAGTTGCTTCAACGGTATCTTCAGCGCCGAGCCTTCGGCCAGGTGCGAGATATCGTTCAGCAACTGCGTGATGATGCGCTTGTGCTTGCCGTCGCGGCCCTTCGGAACATCCACCTGCAGGACCGATTCGAACTTCATAGGATCTCGCGGCTGATCCTTCCTGTCTTCCACAGTAACCTCCGCCAAACGTAACCCTAACGTAAGATGCCGCTAACCTGACGCTATCATCAATCTATTTTGTCCCTCCCATCCCTGCCGCTACCGCCCTGAAACGCAATCATTACCTCAAAGCGACAGATTGAAAAGAGTTAACCCGTATAGAAGCATGGCGCTTATGGTTTGTTTAGAGGTACTTTCAGCCATGGCCCACGACTTCAGATTCCAGGTGATCCCAATCGCAGAGGCAGTCCAACAAACAGTTCACCCCAGACTGGACGACACCCTGAACGACAGCGCCGACGACAAGCCGGTCGTGCTGGTAGTCGACGACGAGCCGTTGATTGCCGACAGCCTCGCCGCCATTCTCGGCACGGCCGGCTTCTCCGTGCTTAAGGCATACAACGGGACCTCTGCCCTCGAACTGGCCATGGCGTCCACGCCGCAGTTGCTTCTGACCGATGTCGCCATGCCCGGAATGAACGGCATAGACCTCGCCATGGCGGTTGCCGACGCCTTGCCGGAGACGAAGGTTCTGCTCTTCTCCGCCCACGCCTCGTCGCTCGACCTCGCCGAAGCCCGCGGCGCCGGGTTCGATTTCCCGCTGATGGCGAAGCCGATGCATCCGCGCGAGATGCTGCGGCAGGTCTCCGCCTGTCTTTACGGCGAGCCCGGCGTCTCACGCATCCGCAACGCCGACGCCCAAAGAAACACCATCCCGCTCTTTTGGCAGTCGGCCCAGGCCAGCTAGTTACTCTCACCGCTTGGTTGTTTCCTTTCCTGGAGTGATTCGCCCTCTCCTTTTGTCATTCCCGCAGGGAATCTGTGTTTGTCGTGCCGATGCATTTTCATGCAGTCGGGGAGCTGGTCTGCGATTGACTCTAAACCCTTAACTCAAAACTCTGAACTGTACAGGAACGTCTTCTCCCGTCGCCGGCACAAAGGTCGGCGAAGGCGGTCGCTGACTAACGGCTGAACCCCACGCTCCGTGCCAGCCGCTGGCTGTCGTACATGCGCCCGTCCGTCACTACCTTCCAGACCCGCCGAATATCGCTGATATTCCGCAAGGGATCGCCGTCGATCAGCACCAGATCCGCGCGCTTGCCCACCTCGATCGTGGCCGAATCCGCCTCCAGCTTCATCGCCCGCGCTGCATTCAGCGTTGCCGTCTGGATCGCCGCCATCGGCGTCATCCCGGCCTGCACATACAGCTCCAGTTCGCGGTCCAGCCCGTAGCCGATCAGCCCGGTATCGCTACCCGCGACGATCGGCACCCCCGCCTTATACAGCGCCGCGATCACCTGGCGATTCACCTCCATCCGCGCCTGCGCCTTCGCCGCATCCGCCGCTGGCGAGCCCATCGCGCGAAACCTCGACGCCAGCGTATAAGGCGCCGCCTCCACGCCTGGCTCGAAGCTCGCCACATCCTCGCTCTTCGGGTGCCCCGACATCTCGCCCCAGCTATCGGTCGGATCGACCACGATATTCTTCTCCTTCAGCAGCGCCAGCAGCTTCCTGCTCCGGTCGGAGTTCAGGTCCAGCGCGCCATCAACCATCATCGGCCGGGTGACGAACTGCAGATGGTTGATCTGGTCCATGCCGTCGGCGATACCCTCTTCCGTCGTCACCGCCGCCGGAACGTGGCCGGTAACCGTCAAGCCCTTCGCATGCGCCTCAGCCGCGATCGCGCGCAGCACGTCGGGCTTCAACTGCGTATAAACCTTGATCTGGTTGAAGTGGGTGTCCGCGTAAAGATCGACCGCGGCCACGCCCTCCGCCGGCGTCTCCGCGTCCATCGCGCCAAACGCAAGCGGCCCGCCGCTGTCGATCAGCCCGGCCAGCAGCAAGCGCGGACCCAGCACATGCTGGCGCTCGATCGCATTTCGAATCGTAATCAGAAAGTCGAGTTCCCCGCCGCAATCCCGCGCCGTCGTAACCCCGCGCGCCAGCAGCGCCGGCCCAAACTCCACGCCCGAGTAGTGCGAGTGCATCTCCCAAAGCCCCGGCAGCAGCGACTTACCCTCCGCGTGGATCGTGCGCATGCCCGCCGGCGCCGCGCCCTTGCCAACACTGGCGATTCGCCCGTCGCGAACGACAACCGTCGCATTCTCGACCGCCGCCGCGCCCGTCCCATCGATCATCCGCGCGCCCACGATCGCGTACGTTCCGCTGGCCTCGGCCGGCACATGCAGGTCGATATCCGCCAAGTCGAGCATCTCCTGCCGCACGCCGCTCTGAAAGATGTTTCCCGTAGCCGACTCGTACTCGTCGAGCACCTCTTCCTGCGGCAGTCCGCCCGCGAACGTCATCACGGCGGCGACGCGGTAGCTATCGTTCATCCATAGGATCTCGCGGCCAAAGACGAGATTTGCGACCGTATAGCGCGTCAGCCGAACCATCTTTCCTTTGATCTCGAACGCCTCATGCCCAACCAGCCTGATCTCCAGCGGCAGCGCCTGGTCGCTGACCCGCGGGATAGGCAGCCGTGCAGGCATGTGGTGATACTGCCAGTAGCGCATCATCATCATCTGCAGCGCCGCAGGCATGCTACCGAAGCCGACGAACGCGACAGCCGGCTTAGCCAGGGTGCGCGTCTGATCCATCTCCTTCACGGTGACAGTCCGCCCGCTGATCTCCGTCTCCGATGCCACCGCCGCCGACTTCTGTTCCAGCCTCTCCGGCTCGAAGTGGTCGCCGTAGGTCAGTGTGGCAACCGTGGTGCGTTTGGAACCGCGATCGTTCAACGACGTCGTCGACGTAAGCACGCGCCGGCCGTCGGGAAGCTCGTCGACCGTGTATTCCTCCGTGCCGATGGCGTGCAATAGCGAGTGCACCTGGTAAACGCCATGCTCGATCCTCAGCGGCTTTTGGGCGCGCACAGGGCATGGAAGAAGGCAAAAGAATAAAAACAGCTTCCGCATTCCTCAAGGCTACGCTACACGCCTTCAGGTGTCTGCAAACCTGTCAAGCAAACTACTTAGTCAAACCAGCGGATCATGTTCATTCCGTTACGCTTACCTCCGAAAGATAGATTGCACATTCACTATCTTTACTCACGTATACTGAAAATAGAGTTGAAGAAAAGAAGCCCCGGCCATCGCGCCGGGGTTTTGCTTTTCCAACCATGAATTTGTAAGTTTAAGCGAAGCGCCGCAAAGTCCAGACCTAACCATCATCGTTTGAACACTTTACGAAAAAGCTGCCAGCTGAACAGCTTATAACTTACAGCTCAGGAAATTTGCCTTAGAGGAGCCACCCATGCCCGACGCAAAGAACGCCAAATGCCGCCACATCTTCCACGACGGCCACTCCTGCGGCTCTCCCGCCCTTCGCAACGAAGAATTCTGCTACTACCACCACAACACCCGCAAGCCCCGCAAGGGCCCGCCCCTTGCCGACGCATCTTCCGCATTCGACCTTCCCATCCCCGAGGATCGCAGCGCCATACAGGCCTCCATCGCCATCATCGTCCAGCGCGTAGCCGCCGGCTCCCTCGACGCCCGCCGCGCCTCCATCCTGCTCCGCGCGCTTAAGCTGGCTCAGCAGACTCTGACTTTCATGGGACCGCCCAAAAGTCTCAGTCCCGTCACCGAACTCCCCGCCGTCGAAGTCGATACCAGAGAGAATAACCCAACAGAAGAGCCTTACAACCACGAGTACAACCCTGAGTTGGAACGATCGCTGTGGAGTCCGGACCCCGTAGCCGCATACCTCTCCAGCGTCCAGGCTGTCGAAGAACCCGTCTTGCCGTCTGTGCGGCTGGGTGCCCCATCCTCACGCGGCTTCATCCCTCAGGCCGGAGCCCCGGCGAGACGCACTTGCTCGCTGGGGTGGAGCGTGGGATATCGTTTGCGGAAGCAACCACCGTCTTCCTCTCCCTGGCACCACTTCGTCCTCAAACGACGAGTGGATTCCGTAACCGTCGAAGCACGAAAAAGCCCCACACCCTTTCGGGGTGGGGCTTCTTGATTTATGCCGGCGATCACCTAATCTCCCACACACTTACGCGTGCAGTACCATCGGCCCAACGAGGCTTAACTTCCGTGTTCGGGATGGGAACGGGTGTGACCCTCGCGGTAAACTCACCGGCAAAC
>CAXTMK010000224.1:0-6105 GCA_964245315.1 uncultured Acidobacteriaceae bacterium
ATGAAGCGGGAACACGGAAGGCCGCAGGCGAATCCGCTCTGCGGCCTTCGTGTTTCGTTAGCTACGCTGCCGGCAGACCCTCCAGCGCCGCCTCTGCCTTCGCCCGCAACGCCTCATTCTCCGCCGCCTGCTTCTTCAATCCTTCGACAATATGCGCCGGAGCCTTAGCCATAAATGCCTCGTTCGAGAGCTGCTTGTTCGCGGCCAGCAGGCCTTTCTCGTACTTCACAAGATCCTTCGTCATCCGTTCCCGCTCCGCTGCCACATCGATCACGCGCTCATAGACGACTTGGACATCGAAGCTCGGCGTGCTCTTGACGCAACTGCCGGAGAGCGGTGCTGCAGCCAGCGTAATCCCACTCACGCGGGCCATCTTCGCCAGCATATCGCCGTTCGCGGTTGCCAGCTCACCGACATGAGCATCTGTAGCGAAGACCACAATCGGCGCAAATTCCTTCTCCGGCACGCCGCACTCCTTGCGCACAGAACGGATGGCTACGATGAGTTCCTGAAGGAACGCCATGGCTGCCTCGGCATCGTTGGCCCTCGGGAAATCGGCCGCCACTGGATATCTGGTGAGCGCAATTGATCGGACACCACCCTCGTCCAACTCATCGTTGAGCGCATGCCAAAGCTCCTCGGTGAGGAACGGCATGAAGGGACTAAGCAACCGCAGCGCAGCTTCGAACACCGCGATCAGAGCCCCAAGGGTGAGGAGACCCGGAACATTCTCGCCATCGTCGAAATGTAAACGGAGCTTCACAAGTTCCAGATACCAGTCGCAGAACTCAGACCAAAAAAATTGATAAATTGCATTTGCGGCTTCGTCGAATCGATATGCTGTGAGCGCACGGTCCACTTCTTCGGAAACGACCGAGATGCGCGACAGAATCCAGCTTGTCTCAATGGGCGTCGGGCCGACAACCTCATACTTCTCCGAGGGAGAAGTCGCCGGAGAACCATAGAACTTCAGCCAGATGCCAGAATTCGGTGCTCGATCGATGTTCATGAACACGAATCTCGCCGCATTCCAAATCTTGTTCGCAAATGCCCGATACCCCTCCGTCCGCGCCTCCGAGAACGCGATATCCGTCCCCGGCGAGGCCATGCTGGCCAGCGTGAAACGCACCGCATCCGTGCCGAACCGCTGAATGATGTCGATCGGATCGATCACATTGCCCTTGGTCTTCGACATCTTCTCGCGATGCGCGTCGCGCACCAGGGCATGGATATACACCTCACGAAAAGGCACCGCATCCGCCAGCGTGCGCGGCGAGCCGTCGGGCATCGGCACGTCGAGCATGAAGTGCGTGCCGAGCATGATCATGCGCGCCACCCAGAAGAACAGAATATCGAAGCCCGTCACCAGCAGGTCGGTGGGATAGAACGCAGCCATATCCGCAGTCGGCTTGCCATCTGCGCTGGGCCAGCCGAAGACCGTGAACGGCAGCAGCCCGGATGAGAACCACGTATCCAGGACGTCCGTTTCCTGCAAAATCTCGGTCGACCCGCACGTCCCGCAAGCCGTAACCGCGCCGCGGGCCACCGTGATCGCCTTGCACGCGCCGCAGTGCCACGCCGGAATTCGATGCCCCCACCACAGCTGCCGCGAGATACACCAGTCGTGAATGTTCCCCATCCACTCGAAGTAGGTCTTTGCGTACATCTCCGGCGTGAACCTGATGTGGCCTTCACGCACCGCCGCAATCGCCTTATCCGCCAGCGGCTGAATTTTGATGAACCACTGATCCGAGAGTCTGGGTTCGATGACGGAGCCGGAGCGTTGCGAGATCGGCACCGTCATGGGGTGCTCTTTCACCTCGACCAGCAACTCGCCCAGGTCGGCCACGATCGCCTCGCGCGCCGCATAGCGATCCAGACCGTGATACTTCGAGCCCGGCAGGTCGACCTTCGCCGTCTGATCCAGAATCGCCAGGCTGGGCAGTTTGTGCCGCTGCCCAATCGCAAAGTCGTTGGGATCGTGGGCCGGCGTCACCTTCACCGCGCCGGTCCCGAACTCAGGGTTCGCCCAGTCATCCGCAATAACGGGGATTTCCCGTCCAGTCAGCGGCAGCGTAAGCATCTTGCCGACGAACGCCGTATACCGCTCGTCATTCGGATTCACCGCGACCGCCGTATCGCCGAGCATCGTCTCCGGTCGGGTCGTCGCGATTACCAGCGAGCCCGACCCGTCGGCGAGCGGATAGCGCACATGGTAGAGCTTGCCCATGCGCTCCTCCGACTCGACTTCCAGATCGGAGACCGCCGACTGCAACACCGGATCCCAGTTGACGATGTACGCGCCGCGATAGATTAGTCCCTGCTCATACAGCCGCACGAAGGCTTCCACGACAGCGGCCGAAAGGCCTTCGTCCATCGTGAAGTATTCGCGACTCCAATCGACGCTCGCGCCCAGCCGCCGCATCTGGTCCGTGATCGCGCCGCCATACTGCTGCTTCCACTCCCACACCCGCGCCGTAAAGGCCTCGCGCCCCAGCTCCTTGCGACTGGTCTTGCCCTCGGCCGCAAGCTGCTTTTCGACCATCATCTGGGTCGCGATACCCGCGTGATCCGTGCCCGGAACCCATAGCGCGCGCTCGCCCGACATGCGATGCCAGCGGGTCAGGATATCCATCTCCGTCTGGTTCAGCATGTGCCCCATGTGCAGGCGTCCGGTCACATTCGGAGGCGGAAGCAGCATGGTGAAGGCTTTGGCATCGTCGCCCTCGACCGGCACAGCCGTGTCAAACAGCTTTTCGTCCACCCAGTACTTCGCCCACTTCGCTTCAATCGCCGAAGGATCGTATGCCTTGGCCAGTTCATTCGGATTCAGTTCGTCGCTCATTGCCTTTAAGGGTAGCACCGACGCAGAAAGCAAAAGGGACGCAGCCGAAGCCGCATCCCCTTCTCAAACTTCCACCCAGCCACCGCCGTCATTCTGGCGAAGCCAGAATCTCCGTATTGGCTTTACAGGTGCGGAATAATCTTCTCAATCCCCGTCTTGTTCTTATCCGTGCTGCCCGACTCTGTCTTCTTATCGGTCTTCACCTTTGGGTTCTTCTTGCCGTCGGGGTTAGGAGTCTGTGCCGCCGGTGTTGCGGCCGTCACCTGGTTCGGAACGTCAGGAGCGGGAGCAGCAGCCTCTGCATCCGGCAGCGCGCTCTGATCCGCAGGCCGCACAGCCTTCAGCGGATTGTTGAGGTCGGACGCGGTTTTAGGCTGGTTGATAATCTCCACGCTCATCCCTGTCCCGGCGGGCATCGTCGTGCTGTTGCCCAGCGGAGCCGACATGACAGTGCCCGAGGGATTACCGCCCGAAGCCGCCGTCGGAACATCCTGGAACGAAAGTGGAGCAGCCGGCGCCGTAGGAGCGACCGCCGCGGCAGGAGCAGACGCCGGGGCATCCGCCTTCGGAGCCGGCAGCGGCGCGCCGCCCGCGGGCGGAGGCGTAAACGCCGCCATAAACTCGTTGTTCGCCTTCTTCAGCACCTGCGGAGCGGTCGTCGCCTTCACGTCCGTCAGCGGAGGCTCGCCCGTGTGCGACGCCATAACCGTATCGGGAACGTGCATGAAGAAGAGCTTCGCGTAGTCCGTAATCTTGTACGAGCTGCGGCTGTTTTCGAGCGCCACGCTGGCATCGTACTGGGCCTTGGTCGGCGTTGGGATCGGCAGATTCATCATTGCCAGACGTTCTTTCGCATCCTCCGCATGCTGCGCCGCCGCATGCTCCAGCACCACCTTGCGGTAGCAGTCGGCGGCCTCGCCGTCATACAGCTGCAACAGGCGCGCCTTGGGCTCCTCGGGCATCTTGTTGTTGTTGCGCACGAACTTCGCCTGCGCCTCGTAGGCATCGCCCAGGCCGATCAGTACGTCGTCCATGTGGCTATACAGCGGATAGGTGTCGGCCACCGTCTGGTAGCGCGCGATCACCGCCGCGTAGTTGTCGCGCGTCGCATAATAGGCTGCGATATCGCTCTCGCGCGTGGCTAGCACCTCCTGCACATCGCGCAGGCGCTGCTTCGCCTCCGGCACCAGCGTCGAATCCGGATAGTCGGTCAGCATGCGCCGATACTCTTCCTCGGCATGCAGCGTCTTCGCGTAGTCGCGGTCGGGACGGTCCATCTGCCGGAAGTAAATATCGCCGATACGCATCTGCGCCTCTGCCGCTTCAGGCGCATTCGGGAAGAAGACGCGGAAGTCGGCGTATTCGCTCTCCGCCTGGGTCAGCGCCGCCGTGCCGCCCTCTTTGTACCAGCTATCGGCGATCGCCAGCTTGGCGCGCATCTGGTACTCGGAGTCGGGATAGGTATTCAACATCGTCTGCAGGTCCAGCCGCGCCACGTCAAAGTGACCCTTGTTGGTCGCCGCGATCGCCTTGTCGAAGAGCTGCTTATCCGGATGGCCCGCGTCCACGCCGGCCAGCGATTCCACCTTGTGCTGGTTCCTCAGCGACTTTTTGGAATCCGCCTCGGACTTCTTCGTGTCCTTGGACGCGACGACCTTGTCGTCCTTCTGGTCGTCCTTCTTCTTGCCGCGCTTGAAGGTAATGGCGGAGCCGACGCTGGTCACCGGCTTGCCGTTGGCATCGGTGGTCACGGTCGTGGTGGTGGTCACGTTGCCGTTGGTCTGGGTCTGGCTGCTGACCGGCGTCTGCGTGGGATCCTGCGCCAGCGCGGACACCGAAGACGCGGCGAGGAAAACGACCGCAGCCCCCGCAAGCAGGGAGGCACGAAGGGTGGGGAAGAACGAACGGCGGGAGACTACGGAACGAACATTCACGCTGGTATAAACCTCATCCGTCCCGCGTACCCGAAACAGTGCGCCGAGACTCCTTCTATTTTATCTTGCCTGGGCGTTTCCGTCTGCCTGACCCGCCGCGGCCGCACGAGCCAGCGCCAGAAACTCGCGCGCATTCTTCTCCGTCTGCGCGGAATTTACCGGCGAAAAAATGGCCGAACCGGCCACGAGCATGTCCGCTCCTGCTTCGACCACCTGAGCGACCGTATCGTGAGCAACGCCGCCATCAACTTCTATACGAAAATTCAGTCCGAGGTCTTCGCGCAGTTCCGCAAGGTGCGCGATCTTGTCCAGCGCCAGCGGCAGAAACTTCTGCCCGCCGAATCCCGGATTCACGCTCATCACCAGCACATGATGCAGCATGGGAAGCACTTCGATCAGCATCTCCACCGGCGTGGCCGGGTTGATGACCACCGCCGGCTTCACCCCGTGCGATTCGATCAGCTGCAACGTGCGGTGCAGATGCCGGCAGACCTCCTGGTGTACGCAGATCATATCCGCGCCCGCCCTGGCGAAGTCCTCGATGTAGGCATCCGGATTCTCGATCATCAGGTGGCAGTCGAGCGGCAGCTTCGTGAGCGGGCGAATCGCCTTCACCACCGGCGGCCCGAAGGTGATGTTAGGCACGAAATGCCCATCCATCACATCCACATGGACGATGGTGCCGCCGCCGCGCTCCGCCGTGGCAATCTCATCGGCCAGATGCGCGAAGTCCGACGCGAGAATAGAAAACGCAAGCTCAATCAAAAGTTTGGCTCCTCAGACCAGTCTACCCGCTGACTCCACTTTGTTTGTCATTCCATCCTTTGCGTGTCATTCCGTAGCGCAGAGGAGGGATCCGCTTCTGCCTTCGTCTTCCGCCTTCGCGATGCCACCACCGGCACGACTCGCTCCACATCCGGCCTGCCCTCGTGCAGAATCTTCACCTTAGCCTCCGGCGCCAGCTCCCGCTGCGTCTCCGCCATCGCCTTCGGCTCTCCGATCGCCATGCGCGCCGCGCCCCGCAGAATCCTGCGCACCGGCCAGCTTCCATCCGCGTTAGGCAGAAAAACCTCACCCGCGCGCTGCTTCTCCGGCCTGTAATACCACCGGCGCAGCAGCGAAAGATGATCGCTCAGCGTGGCGACATCACTGGGCGCCCCATGTCTCGAACCTGAGACATGGGACGAACCCGCATGAGTCTCGAGCTCCGCCAGCACACCCTCCGCCCGCACCTCTGGCGACTCCGACGCCGCAACCGGCCCATCGTCCAGCGGCACCGCCTGCAGCATCAGCGGCTGCGCAAACAGCGAACTCCCCACACTCGTC
>CAXTMK010000225.1:0-5990 GCA_964245315.1 uncultured Acidobacteriaceae bacterium
GACGAGACCATATCCCGACCATAGCACCAGTGCCGCCACCAGCGCGGCCAGCGCATAGCTGTTGGAGTTGCGAATCTGCTGCGGCGCGGGTGTCTCATCCACCTCCACCAACTCGTCGCCGGTAGCCACAATCGCGACCGAAGGCATGGCAAAGACCGGCAGAGACACAAACGCGCAAGCCGCCGCCAACGCGATTTCCGCCGCGCCCATCCGAGTGCCCGCTGCCAGAACCGCGTCGCCCGCCCGCGCCTCACTGCCTCGGGGAACTACATTCTCACCCGCAACCAGGCTGCGTCCTGCGGCGACTGTGAGCAATCCATCGCGCACTGTCACATGCTCCACCATCACCACCGCATCGGCGCCCGCCGGAAGCGGCGCGCCAGTCATAATCTGGACCGCCTCGTCCGCACCCACCGGCGCTGCGTCCCAAATCTCCCCCGCCCGCACCATCCCCAAAACCTTCCGCTATGCCGATCCCTCAGCCCGCACGGCAAAGACATCCCGGGTCGAGCGATAGAACCCCGGCTGATAGCGATCCGCCTTCACCGGCTCTGCCAGCACACGGCCTGCGGCGTCTAGCAGCGCGACGAATTCCGATTTCGGACGAACACACCTGGCGGCTTCCGCCCGCACAATCCGCAGCGCCTCTTCAAACTCCACAACCATCGTTGTCCCCCATGAAAAAGCCCCGAGCGTCACCGCCCGGGGCCTTCCCAAACATTAGCCGTCATTCTGGCGCAGCCAGAATCTCCGTATTTGCCTTCATTCTTAGTGCGGCTTACCCGCCTTGAACGAGTTCTTGATCGGCTGCTTCATATCCACCAGCAGCGCTTTCACCTCGGCTGCGTGCGAGCCATCCGGAGCCAGGTCCAGATACTCCTGGTACGCCTCCAGGCAGCCCGGCGGCAGCACGATATTGTTCGCCTTGTCCACGCTGGCGCCCGGAATCAACGCCTGCGCCTTGATGTAGTAGGCGTCCGCGCGCTTGGGATCGGTGGCAATCGCCTTATCCGAAGCCGCGACCGCCTCCGGCAGCTTGCCGTTGATGTAATAGATCACCGACTCGTTGTAATAGGCGCCGGCGGCCCGCGTCGGCGAGGTCTTGGCCGACATCTCATACGCCGCGCCCGCTTCGGGCAACTTGCCGATCTTGCCCAGCGCCTGCCCCAGATTCAGATAAAACACCGCGAGATTCTCCGGGTTCGGCTTCGCGGCCGGCACGGTCGCCAGATCGATCGCTTTCTGGTAGTTCGTGGCCGCATCGGTGTACGAAGCCACCGCTCCGGGATCGGTGATGACCGGCTTTCTGTCTCCCGCGGCTTTGGCCTGCGCCTCGCCCTGCTGCAACTCCGCCTGGGCGAGGCTCGACCACACAATCGCCTCATTCGGCCGCAGTTCGACCAATGGCTTCAGTTCCGTCACCGCGACATCCGGCTTGCCGTTCTTCTCATCGTCCTGAGCCTGTATCAGCACCTTGTTGATGTTGGCGATCTTGCCGTTCTCAGCCGACGCCGCCGCGTTCTTCTTCTTGTACTCTTCGACCGCGGCCCTGTCCGCCTCGGACATGCCCTTCAGATACTCGGCGCGCGTCATGTCGAAGTCTAGGGTCTTGTCGTCGCCAGCCTTCACTGTCACTTCCTGGAAGTCGGCGGTCTTGCCGTCGGCTACAACCACGGCAAGGTAGTCGCCCGGAGCTACGCCCGGTCCCTTGTAGTCGCCATTCGCGTCCGTCGTGAAGGAGAACTTGTATTCTTTGTTCTTGTTGTCGGATTTGTCCAGCGTCAGCTTTACCGCGGCACTTTTCACGGGCTGGCCCGCGGGGTTCTGCACATGACCGTGAATGGCCGCGACCGGCGCCTGCGCCCGCGCGAACGGCAGAGCGGCGACCAATACCAGTGAACTCAAAATTCTTCCCATTCCAGATAGCTTCATCACGTCGTCTCTCCTGAATTCTCGGGTATGTTTCATCCCCCGCACTATCTTATCCGCGAATCGACACTATCGGCGAATTCCGGCCGCGTAGGGGATGGGGTCCGTCGTCCCCGCCTCTTCGAACGCGCGCAGCCGCAGCACGCAGCTATCGCAGACTCCGCAGGCCACTTCGTCTCCGGAATAGCATGACCAACTTACATGCAACGGCGCGTTCAGTTCAACTCCCAGCTGCACAATCTCGCGCTTGCGCATGCGAATGAGCGGCGTCTCCACGCGAATATCGCCGTCTTTCGTCCCCATTTTGATGAGTTCGTTGAAGGCGTCATAATAGGCCGGCCGGCAGTCAGGATAGCCTGAGCTATCCTGCTCCACCGCGCCAATCAAGATGGTCCGGGCGCCCAGTACCTCCGCCCAGCTCACCGCGGCCGAAAGAAAATGCGCGTTGCGAAACGGCACATACGTTACCGGGATTTCTTTTCCGATGTCATGCGCCTCCGGCACTGCGATACTCGCATCCGTAAGTGCTGACCCACCAATCCTGCGAAAAAGGTCGATCCTCAGATGCATGAATTCCTTCGCGCCGGTCAGCCGAGCCACATCCTGGGCCGCGCGCAGCTCCCGAGCCTCGGTCCGCTGTCCGTACCCGAAGTGCAGCGCATAAACCTCATACTCTCGCGCCGCCAGCGCCGCGCAGACGCATGAGTCCATTCCCCCGGACAGGCACAGCACCGCCGTCGGCTTGACCATCACTTCGCCTCGAACGATTGCAGATGGAACGTAATCGTGCCCCAGAACAATCTCGCCCGAATCTGCACCGGCATATGCCGGGCGTCGTCCGTATACCAGATCCAGATTTTTCCGCGGTTCTTCACCACGCCCTCTTCCGCGGTCGGCTGCACGCGCAGCGTCTGGAACGTCCCCGCCGGCGTCTTGATCTCTTCCTTACCCTCCACCTTCATGGTCACGGTGACGGTGCGCATCGAATCCGCCAGAGGAAACTTCACCGTCTGACCCACAACCAGCGGACGCGACGCGACATAAAAGATTGCCGAAAGTGTATCCGCGACACAGGCCGGGATGGACGCCGACTGCAACTTCGACGTGCCCTTCACCAGGTTTTTGCTGACCTCGTTCTGCTTGCCGTTCTTATAGTCGAACGTCAGTTCGCTCGAAACCTTGCGCTGCCGCTCCGACAGATTCTTGCTGAACCCGATCGAGCAGCCCGTCTTCATATCGAATCCGGCCGCAAACTTGTCGACCACCGGGTACACCATGTTGATGTTGCCGATCGTATCCGCCGTCGCCGTAACCTTCTCAACCGTACCCTGCTGCTCCAGGTGAAAGACCGCCGTGCCATAGTTGAAGACGCTGTAGTCGACTGCGTAGGTCAGCGTCTGGCGCGCCGGGAAGCTGAAGTTCGGCTCCGGCGGTTCGAGCGTCGGGATCACCACTGGTGGGGCAGGCTTACCCAAACCGAGAATCTGGCACTGCGCGGACGTATACAGCAACGCCAAGGCAGGAAAGAGGAGCAGCGGGCGGAACTTCGACAAAGGCAATCACCTGGACTTTGAATTGAAGGGAACCGCAGGGAAAGCTTCCCGTGTTTCGCCTTGTCGTTGCTCTTTCTCCAGGAAGAGCCTATCGTCCAAAGCGACTCTGCCAAACGAGCCTCAGCACCAGCGCAAGATAGATCGCGCCGGCACCCATAAGAGCATTGTACTCGCGATGATGCAGGTACAGCTTGCGGGAAAACTCGCCCGCCCCGCCCTTGGCCGGTGCTGGAGTGAAGCGGGGCAGCAGTCTCGGCACAGCAGCCGCATACACGTCGAATCCCGAGAAGTGCGCCCGCAGGAACTGCTCCTCGCCCTGAATGGTCGGGATGTAGATGACCGCAAACAGGGCCAGCAGGAGCACAATCAGCCACCACGTTCCGCATGCCGCGCCGAATCCCAGCACGATCAGCAGCGACCCCAGATACAGCGGATTGCGCGTATGAGCGTACGGCCCGGACGTCGTAAGCTCTGCATTTTTGCGCACATAGCCCGCCGCATAGCCGCGCAGCCAAAGCCCCGCGGCGACGATCGGAAGGCTCGACAGCAGCGTGATTCCCGAAGGCTTCGCGAACGCCAGAAATACCACCGCTACGACGAACCCCATCGGAACCCGGATGCGTTTCGCCGTCCGCTGCCATGCCGTTCTCTCAGCCATGCGTTTTGCCCTCTCCCAGCAAGCCAAACGCCGCCGCGATCACTTCGTCCTCGGTAATCTTCGCCAGACCCGCTTCCGTCTGCGCATGCCGCGCGTGGTCCAGGCGACTCGACGCATGGCGCAGCACCCGCACCCGCGACCCGGGGAAATAAGGCCCGTTGCGGCGCGGGTCGGTAGGTCCGTAAAGCCCGACGACTGGGCGTCCAAGCGCCGCCGCCAGATGTACCGGCCCGGTATCGCCGCCAACCACCAGCTTCGCGCGGCGCGTCAGCGCGATCAATTCAGCCAGCCCGCACTCCACGACCCGGGCCCGCGCATCGGCCGCAACCGCCTGCGTCACCACGAAATCCGCCTTGCTCCCGGCGTTCACCAGAACCGTATAGCCGGCCGTGTTCAGCCGCGCCGCCAACGCCCGATAACGCTCCACCGGCCACTGTTTCGCGCCCCAACCGGCCGTCGTCGCCAGCAGAACAAATCCTCCCTCGCCGACCGCCAGCTCGGACAATTTTCGATCGGCCCAAACTTCCGCCGCCGCATCGCTCGGCAGCGTAACCCGCCTGGGCCGCAACTCCTCCGCCGGATCCCAGCTGTCGGTTAGCGCCGCGCCGATCAGCTCGCAGGCCTGCTCGATCACATGCACCGCCTCGACTCGCACCCGCTCGCCATACAGCGCCTGCGCCGGGCGTTCCGCGGGCCGGCGCGATCCCAGAAAGTGCCTCGCCCGCGCCATCTTTCCAATTACCGCCGACCGGATCGACCCCTGCAGATCGATGCACAGGTCATACTTCTCCGCGATCATCTCCCGCCGCAGCGTGGCGATCTCGCGCAGCGTCGCGAGCGAAAACGGCCGCCGCTTCCACTCCCGCGTCGGCACCGGATGAATCCTGTCGACGATCGGGTGTGTCGAGGCGATCAACAGCGCACTCCAGCGCGGCTCAACCGCCCATCCGATAAAGCAATCCGGAATCTTCTCCCGCAGCGCGGCCACCGCCGGCAGTCCATGCAGCACATCGCCCATCGCACCCACCCGCACGATCAGAACCTTCAGCCGCGGCGTCTCCGCATCGTCACTCAGCCGAAATTGCAGGTCGAAGGGCAAGCCTTCATCTTACCGCCCCAACCCGTGGGTGCCCCGTGCCTTCGGCGAGCGCCCGTCGCGCGGTTTCTCGCGTGGCGACCATGGGGTTACTCAATCACTCGCCGCAACCGCTCCCACACCCGAGCCTCATCCCGCACCTGCACCTCCAACTCCGCCACCACCAGCGGCCCAATCTCTTCCAGCCGCGCCCGCATATCCGCCGAAAACTTCACCGCATCCTTCGCCGTCGTCAAAAACCCGTCCGCCCCCGCATGCCGGCCCGCCATGACCAGCTGTTCTATATCGTCGCCGGTATAAGGATGATGATCGGCAAACGCAATCTCCCCCGCCGCCGCGCCGCGCGCCTCGCGCACCATCGCGAAAAAACCCTCCGGCCGCGCAATTCCGCAAAACACCACCGGCTTCTTTGGCCTCCCAACCGGCAGCTTCAACGACCGCCGCACCACCCAAACCTCCGCGCGAGTCGCCCCGATATCCACCATTGCCAGCGCCGCCCGCTCGTCTTCCCTGACCACGACGACATCCGCACGCCCGAGCGCGGCCAGCGGCTCCCGCAGATTCCCCGCCGGCAGCAGCCAGTCACGCGTGTCCTCCGCGGTCAGCAGCACCACATCCAGATCGCGCCCCAGCCGCCGATGCTGAAACCCATCATCCAGCAAATGCACGGAGGGTAACGACACTGGGTGCCCCACATCTCGATTCTGAGATGTGGGCTGGAGCGGAACGATCCCCGGGTGCCCCATCTCAGTCG
>CAXTMK010000226.1:0-5779 GCA_964245315.1 uncultured Acidobacteriaceae bacterium
TCCTTCGCCACCACGATCGCACCTGAGGTCTGCTTGTCCAGCCGATGCACGATCGCCGGCCGCAGCGAGCCGCCTACATCGGAGAGCTTCTGCATATGAAACAAAATCGCATTCACCAGCGTGCCGCGATTTCGTTCATCATCGCTGGAGCCCGCGCCCGCATGCACCATCATGCCGGCCGGCTTATCGATCACCGCCAGATACTTATCCTCAAACAAGATACTCAGCGGAATGTCTTCCGGCACCGCATGCAGCGGCTCCGGCTGCGGCTGGCCCTCAATCTCAATGGTCTCGCCGCCTTTGAGCTTGTCCCTGGCCTTAGGCACCTCGCCCTCGACGCGAACCTGCCCGGCCTCAATGAGCATCTGCACCCGCGCCCGCGAGATATCCGGCATCGCCTGCGCCAGGTACATGTCCACGCGCATACCAGCCGCTGCTGGATCGGCCGCAAAGGTCCGCACCGTCGCGTCATCATCCTCAAACTCCAGCACCGGGATGATGGGCGGGGAGGTGGGCTCGACGCCGCGCGTAGCCACGTACTCCGCCCGCACCGAGCGGTGACGATGTCCCTTGGGCAGCATGTTCTTCGATGGCATCGCTACATCCTCACCTTTATCGTAGCCGAGAGAGCGCACCCCACAACCACCATTCCCAGCGCCACCACCTGCAGCGCATCCAGCCCCGCCACCGACTGCAATCCCGGCACGCGCAAAAAGCTAAGCAAAAACTGCGCCACGCCCGCGCCGATCAGCGCAACCGCCGCAGCCCCGCGCCCGCGCTTCAACATCGCGTACAGCGCACCGGTCAGCACGAGCGCGATCACCGCCGCATACACCCCCACCGGATGCTGCCGCACCATATCTCCGGGCATGGTCAGGCCCCAGGGCAGCGCAGTCGGCATGCCGGGGTCGGAGTCCTCGGCGAAGTGTCCCAGCGCCAGAAACGCCCACACCAAAGTCGCGCAGGGAGCCCACGCATCGAGCGCAGGCCGCAGCGGAATGCCCTTCCACCGCATCCAGAGCAAGGTCGCAATCGCCGTCAGCAGCAATCCCATCGCCGTCAGCGAAGGCACCGCCAGCAGCAGCATTGGATAGCTCATAAACGTCCGCAGATTAGCCGCCACCAGCAGCACCCGCGACGACACGAACGCCGCCAGCACCGTGAACAATCCCGCATCCCAAAGCTTATCCGGATCGACACCCGTCAGCGGCGCCGTGTACTGCGACAGACCCAGCGCAAGCATCAGCCCCACCGCCGCCAGCACCCCAAAGGTCGGCAGCGTGAAATGTCCGTAGTGAAGCAGGAAGGGATGCACATCCTCTAGACTACCCAACTCAGGGTGCCCCATCTCAAAACGGGTTCATCGCTTTGAAGTGGGGACTCCAACTCTTGCTCGCCCGGACGCAGAAAAGCCGATCCGCTGGGCCGTACGACGATGCGCAGGTGAACCCGTCTAAGACGGTGGGGACCAGCCGTGGCTCTTTAGGCTTTCCGGACTGGCGGACATAGCACACCGAGCCATATATACGAACCAGACCCCTGTTCATTAAGTATTGGTTCAACCTGCGTTGTTCGCGTACCAACTTTGCAGACCGGCTTCCGAGCTTGTAACTGGTTGGATGCTACCCAGGACCTCTCAGATACGCAAGTCAAGCCCCCAAAAGCCAGGGATCACGAGTCAGCTTTAATATTGTCGGGAACCGCGACGCGCTCAAAGTCCGCGGCCAACTGGCGCAGCGCGAACCCCACATCCGGTCCTCCGAGCGGCTTGCCATGTCCCGGCGCCACCGTATTCGGCTCCAGCGCCGCGAGCTTGCGCACAGACGCCTTCGCAGCCGCCCAGTCGCTGGTAAAGTAGGCCGGCGGTCCATGCAGCTCCGTATGCTGCGCTATGGCAGCCTCGAAGAAGCTCTCGGGCTTCGTGGTGCAGAACGCATCGCCCACCAGCAGCGTCCCATCCTCTTTCCGATAGAACGAACAATGTCCCGGCGTATGTCCCGGCGTGTGCAGAACGGTCCAGCCCGGAAGCTGCGCCACGCTCAACTCACTGCCCTCTCCCGGCAGCGCAATCAATCGGTCGCCTAGATCAATGGGACCCTTCGGCAATGTGGGCGACATCAGCGACATGGCGCCGCCGCCGGCTCTCCAGTTTGGAGCCGGATACTCCTGCCGTCCGGTCAGATAGGGGAACTCCAGGGTGTGTGCGTAGATCGGTACATCCCATACGTCGGCAAGCTCACGCGCCGCGCTCACATGGTCGAAGTGGCCGTGCGTAAGCACGATCGCAGCCGGCGGCCTGTTATATTTCTCTTCCGCCCAACTCCTGATGTGCGATGCGGAAAACGGCAACGCCGCGTCGATCAGCGTCCACGTACCGTCACCATTCTCAACTCCGAACACATTCACGAACGCAATGCGCAGGCCGGAGACGCCCGACGCAATGGCATCGAGCGGAAGTGCGTCATAGCTGGGGATAGCGATTTTATCCAATGGCCTGTACCTTCGACCGCGTAGGATGCGGCAGATCAGCGTTTGGATTTCTTTCGACCTGCCCGCGCCGCCGCGGGGTGGAAGCTTCGTTCTAGCCTGCTCTCCGGACCGGCGCCTCGGCCTCGTCGAACACCTCGTCCAGCATGCTGGTCAGCGAAGCCGAGCGGCTGCGCATGTTGCTCTGCGTCTGCTTGATCGAGCCCGCCAGCGCGGTGTAGCGCTCGCGCGCGCTCACCAGCTCATCCGCAATATTCAACGACGCCAGCACCGCCACGCGCAGCGAATCCACCGTGCCGCCGTGCGCCGAAACCGCGCGCATCTTGGCGTCGACCAGCCGC
Source organism: uncultured Acidobacteriaceae bacterium (assembly GCA_964245315.1). Classification (GTDB taxonomy): domain Bacteria; phylum Acidobacteriota; class Terriglobia; order Terriglobales; family Acidobacteriaceae; genus Edaphobacter. Next base: position 2,829 of record CAXTMK010000226.1, read on the forward strand.
GCCAGATGCTCGATGTAGGCCGGGTCGGTGCCGCGCAGATGGTACACCTGGTCGTAGATCTCGACCGAGATGCTCCTGTCTTCCTGGGGCATGTCTTCGCGCTCGTACATCCGGCCTCCTTTTAGAGCAGTTCGTCGATCTGCTGCATCATCTTTTCGACGCGCAGACGAACCGCCTCGCGCTCCTGGTTCAACGTGGTCAGCTGCGTCTGCGCGGCGTTGGATGCGCTGGTCAGCTCTTCCAGCTGCGCGCGCAGTGCGGCGGCCTCGGCTTCGGCCGCGGCGCGAGCCTCGCGTTCGCGGCGAACGATCTCAACCGCCCGCAGAACCTTCTGCTCGAGCGCCTGGAACTCGTCTTGTGTGATGGGTGCGCTGGTGCCTGCGGCGTCCAATGTATGTGTTTCCTCTAACCTAGTATAGAGGTGGTTAACGTGGATTTCAGGGCCGGTATCGACTCTGGTTCACGACGAATGCATAACACGGATCAAATGGAAACAGGCATAAAACGAATCGGATCCGCACTCATCCCCTGCTACTGTTCGGGTGCCCCATCTCAAACAGCTTCATCGTTTGAGGTCGGGCCGCAGAACTCGCTATCCTCGCAGCACCCCACCCAACCCCTGCAGCGCCGCAATGATTCCCGCCGACCACACCGTCAGATCCTCATCCGTAAGAGTGCGCTCATTTGACTGAAACACCACCCGCACCAGCATCGAGTACTGTCCCGGAAGCTTCTTCGCATCGCGGAACACCTCTACCGGCTTCCAGCTCCGCATTGACGCAATCGAAAGCGCCGCAATCGCATCCGAAATCGCCTGCCACTCCGTCGCATCCGCGAACAGAAACGAGAAATCGCGCTCCACCGCCTGAAAACGCGACAACTCCCGCGCCGTCGTATGCCGCAGCGGATACTTCAGCAAAGCGGCCAGATTCAACTCCGCGACATAACAAGGCTGCCGCAACTTCCGTCGTGCAGCCTCCGCCACGGCAAGTTGTCCGAAGCTCGCGATCGCCGTATCGCCGACTACAACGGATGCCGCTCGCGAAGCCTCGAACGCCGACGACAAGCCCTCACGCGTAAACGCAATTGCCGGCACCTCGAACAGCGCCAGCAGAGACTCAATCGCACCCTTCAATTCGAAGAACGGCGCATCCGCATCGCTGTGCAGCGGCGTCGCCGGCGCAGCGCCAGTCAGCCCCAGCGAGAGTGAAAGCGACTCGTCAACCTGCGCCGCCGATCCGGTAAAGATCGCGCCGAGCTCAAACAATCGTGCCGCAGCGACATCGCGATTCAGGTTGTGCGCCAGCATCGTCACCATGCCCGGCAGCAGCGACGGCCGAAGGTTGGCAGCCTCTTCGCTCAGGGGATTCTCAAGCGCAACGGCGGGCGTATGCGCCGCAAAAAAATCCGATTCCGCCGCGCTCGCGAACGTGCTCGAAATCGCCTCCGAAAAGCCCAGTGAAAACAGCCGCGAACGCAACGCCTGCTCGGCCCGCGCGGTCGCATGCGGGATCACCTCCGCGGGCGTGGGCAACGTGTTGGCAAAGCGGTTGTAGCCATACACCCGCGCAATCTCTTCGATCAGATCGATCTCCCGCGTCAGGTCCGAGCGCCACGACGGCAGCTTCACGTTCCACACCCCGGCGCTCGCAAACGACAGCCTGCAGCCCAGCGCGGAAAGATACCGCTCCACCAGACCGCTCGTAATTCCCTCAGGCGCAAGCGTCGTCCCAAGCAGCCGCTGCACCTCATAAATCGACAGCTGCACAGCCGGCCGCGACACCGTCTTCGCCGCCTGCTCCGGCACCATCACATCCACCAACTCGCCTTCGAGCGAGCCTCCGCACGCCTTCAGAATCTCCTTCGCCACCAGCGCACTCGCCACCGGCGGCGCCGCAAAATCCGCGCCGCGCTCATAGCGATGGCTTGCGTCGGTATGGATCAAATGCCACCGCGAAGTCGCGCGAATCCCGGCCGGCGAAAACCACGCCGCCTCCACCAGAATGTTCTTCGTCTCCGCCGTAATCATCGAGTCGTAGCCGCCCATCACTCCGGCCAGCGACAGCGCCTTGCGCTCATCCGCGATCACCAGATCGTCCGCCACCAGCGTGCGCGTACTCCCATCCAGCAGCTTGATCTGCTCCCCCGCATACGCTCGCCGCACCACAATACCGCCCTCGATCTTGTCCAGGTCGAAGACATGGTTCGGATGCCCCATTCCCAGCAGCACGAAGTTCGAAATATCCACCGCATTCGAGATCTGCTTCTGCCCCAGCTCCTCGAAGTAGTGCGCGATCAGGCCCACGCTCGGTGCAACCGTCACGCCGCGAATCGCCCTTGCCGTAAACCGTCCGCACAGATCCGGCGCATCGATCCTCACCGGAAACGCCGCCGCAGGCGCAGCCGCGGGCAGCGCCACATCCAGCGGATGCAGCGGCACGTTGTAGATCGCCGCCACCTCGCGCGCGATGCCGTAGTGATTCATTGCATCGACGCGGTTGGTAGTGATGGCCATATCGAACAGCGCCGCTTCGGAGTCGCCTGCAATATCGTTGATCTCAAAGACGACTTCGACTGCGATGCCGCGCAGCGTCAGGTCTTCGGCCAATCGGTCGTCGTCGACGTCCAGGACAGGCAGGTAGGTGCGGAGCCATTCAGTAAGAATTTTCATGATCTTTGCTCAATGGCGCGTCATCTTTCTTGGCCATCGCCGCGCACCATCCAGAATCCGCAATATATGAACTGCCTCATCCTGAAGCTGATACGCAACAATGTACCGAGTACCCAAAACGATCAACTCACGAGTACCTTTGATCCTGCCTGGGCGTCCCCTGAGTGGAAAATGCTGAAGTGACCCGATCGCTTCGAGAATGAGGTCATCGACATCAAGCGCGGCATGTCGCCTGTCTGCCTCGATGAAGTCATAAATCTCTACACGATCCTCTTCCGCC
>CAXTMK010000227.1:0-5664 GCA_964245315.1 uncultured Acidobacteriaceae bacterium
TCCGCCGCCTGCTCTGGGCCGCGGCCAGCGTGCTGATGCTCTACTTCGTCTTCGCCATCCACGCCTCGTACCTGCGCCAGACGCTGCTGGCGACGCGCAACTTCTACGGCAGCCTGCGCGTGCAGCAAAGCGTCACCGACCACGGCGACCCCATCCGCACCCTGCTCAACGGCTCCATCCAGCACGGCACGCAGATCTTCTCCAACGACCTGCGCCATGTGCCCACCAGCTACTATGCACCCGACTCCGGTATCGGGCTCGCCATGGCAAACTGCTGCGCAGGGCGCCCACGCAACGTCGGCGTAGTCGGCCTCGGCGCGGGCACCCTCGCCGCATACGGCCAGCCCGGCGACAGCTTCCGCTTCTATGAGATCAACCCCGCCGTCCTGCCCATCGCACAGAACCTCTTCACCTGGCTGCGCGACTCGCAGGCGAAGCTCAGCTTCGCCCAGGGCGACGCTCGTGCCTCGCTGGCCGCCGAAGCTCCGCAGCACTTCGACATCCTCGTCGTCGACGCGTTCTCCGGCGACGCCATCCCGCTGCACCTGCTCACGGTTGAGGCCATGGCAATCTACCGGCGCCACCTCGCGCCCGGCGGCATCATCGCCTTCCACGTCTCCAACCAGTATGTCGATCTCATCGAGCCGGTCGACATGCTGGCCCGCGCGTCGCACATGCAGGCGCGCGTCGTTTCGAGTCCGGAGGACAAGCAGAGCGGCGCCTTGCGCTCCATCTGGGTTCTCGTCACCGCGCATGAAGCCTTTTTCGCGCAGCCCGCCATCGCGCTGCACTCCACGCTTCCCCCGCTGAACCCGCGCCGGCAGGCATGGTCCGACGACTACTCCTTCCTGCTGCCGTACGTACATTGAAAAATCCTGATGCGATACACTGCATCCTTACGCCGCAATGACCGAGAACGCGAAACCGTCCGACCGCCGCTGGATCGTCCTATGGATGATCGCGGGCGTGCTGCTGCGCGCGCTGCTCATCGTCTACCCGCGCTCGAAAGACGACGACACCGACGCCTACCTCGAGCTCGGCCGCAACCTGCTGCATCACGGCACCTACGGCTTTATGGGCGACGACAACATCGTCTCGCCGGCGCTCTTTCGCCTGCCCGGATACCCCATCTTCCTGGCCTCGCTCGGCGGCCACATGACGCTCATCGCCATCGTGCAATCCGCGATCGACATGCTGGGCTGCGTGCTGCTCGCGCTCTTCCTGAATCGCTATTGCGGACGCAAAGCCGCGCTGGCCGGCGTCGCACTTTCGACGACCTGCTTCTTCACCGCGATCTACGCGACCTGCGCTCTCACCGAAAGCCTCTCCATCTTCGCCGTCTCAGCAGCCATCTACTGCCTCGGGGAACTGCTCGCCAAACCCGCGGCCTTGACGGCGAAAGCGTGGTCGCAGCTGATACCTCTCGCCGCATGCGCGGGCCTCGCGATGCTGCTGCGGCCCGACGGCGCCATCCTCACCTTCTCCATCGCCGTCGCGTTGCTCGTCTACGGAATGCGTTGCACCAACGCAGTCGCGGCCGTGCGCACCGCCGTAGTCTTCGGCCTGCTTGCCTGCATTCCGCTGGTGCCGTGGGCCATTCGCAACGAAGTTACGTTCCATGTCTTCCAGCCGCTCGCGCCGCCGACTACCAACGACCCTGGCGAACGCTTCAACTCCGGCTTCTATCGCTGGCTGCGCACCTGGTCCATCGACTTCGAGACCACCGGCCTCGTCTTCTGGAAGGTCGGCGCCGAGACCATCTCCCTGCGCGACATGCCGCCGCGCGCCTTCGACTCCGAAGCGCAGTACGCCCAAACCGCCGCACTCTTCGCGGCCTACAACAAGACCAGGGACGTCAACCAAGAGCTGGACGACCAGTTCGCCGCGCTCGCCGAAACCCGCGTCAAATCCCATCCGCTGCGCTACTTCGTGTGGGTGCCCGCGCTGCGCGTCGCCGACATGTGGCTGCGTCCGCGCACCGAAGGCCTTGACCTGAGCATGACCTGGTGGCGCGTCCGCGAGCACCCGTGGGAGAGCGCCGGAGCCATCGCCCTCGGGCTGCTCAATCTTTTCTACATCGTCGCGGCCATCGGCGGAGCGTTCCGCAGACCTCCGCTCGCGGTGCTGCTCGCCACCTACTTCGTCATCCGCTGCCTGCTGCTCGCCACGCGGGAAAACCCCGAGCCGCGCTACTCGCTGGAGGCATACCCGCTCGTGCTGGCGCTGGCTGCGATCTTCCTCGCGAGCAGACTGAGTTCCAGAAGCGGACGCAGAACAGCTTTGCACCAGTAATATCGAAGGTCGTCAGCGATCTCTTGCGGGAACCAACTGCGTTGCAGGCCACTGCAGCGGCTGAGCGTTCAGATTTGGCATGATTGCGATGGGACTCACTACTGGATTAACGCTTACATTGAACCCGTCCACCGTTACGAGCGGCTCGTCGAGTAAATCTTTTGCCGCGGCTTCGATCGTCACAGTTCGCGATTCCCCCGGTACAAGTGAGATGTAGTTGTCGGAGTAGAAGACCGGCAGGACGCGCAGTTGAGAGTCTCTATGCCGCAGCTGGATATGGGACATCAAAGCGATTGTGGATGTCGGGTTCGTCAAGATGACGTCGAGGAAGACCCTGTCTTCCACCTTCCTCATGGTGGCAGTCGCGTCCAGGGTCACGAGCGGCAGATCCATCAGATGGACGAAGTCATCCTGAGCAACATTCTGCCAATAGAAGTTGGTTGAGAGAAGTGTGTCGTTTGCATCGGTCAGCCTGAGCCGGACAAAGTAGATCGGCGACACTCGCGCCGGGTACTCAAGCTGTGCAGCCTTGATCGTCGAACTGCCCGGGACATCCGCCAGCGCGTATACATGCTCCGCCACAATCTTTCCGTTGAAGCTGTAGATCGTTGCGTGGACCGTCAGGTTCCTGAGTGCGTCAGGACGGTTGTTGACGACCTCAACCGCTCCGTTGGATTCATCGAGCTGGACATGCAGCATCTCGGAAGCGGCTTTCACGGCGAACAGCGACGAGTTCGGCTCCAGGTCGTAGTGATAAAGCTGCCACACGAAACTCGGCTGGGCCGGATTACTCATCCAGGTGATAATGCCGGTCGTCGTCCTGAACATGTTTGCGTTGCGTCCTTCGTACATGGCTCGGAAGGCTTCGTAATTTGCGAGCTGACCTTTCCTCACGAAGTCGCGGACATTGCGGACAGGCCCGTACCGTTGGGCCAGGCTCGCCGGGTATTCATCGCCTCGCTGGGCGCCGCTCGCCATGTCGTGCTGAGCCCAGTCGTCGTTGATTGTCTCCCAGTCCTTCTCCGGCATCATCCCCTGGATCGACTCGATGGTTGGAATCGAAACCGAGCCAACCTCAGTCTTGAAGCTTTCGCCATAAGCGTAGAAGTACCTGGGGCTGCGCCAGAAGTAAGGGCCGTGCGAAGATACGCCGCGGCCGTCAGCGGAACTTGACTGGTAAAGCCGCGTAGGGTCCAGTTCGAGCATGACCGCCTTCAATCTGGAATCGAGCGCTGCCGGCGGATATCCTTCGTTACGCGCGCACCAGACTGCGATCGAAGGATGGTTGCGATATCGCCTGACCTTGTCGGTCACATTGGCCAGATAGGTATCAAGGTCCGCAACGTCGGGGCCGTCACTCGGATTCGGCTGAAAGAATTCATCCCAAAGCAATATTCCGTATTTATCGGCCATCTCGTAGAAGTCCGAGCTTGTACTCTGCCCGACCCAGTTGCGAATCAGGTTCAGATGGGCTTCGGCATGCATGCGGAACTGTGCTTCCAGCCGTTCCCGGGGCACACGCTTCATGGCTTCGTCCATGCCCCAGTTTCCTCCCCGCACCATCACACGCACGCCATTGACGGACAAGCTGAGATTCTGGGAGTCGGGAGCCTGATATTCGATCCTGCGTATGCCGAAGCTGGTCGTCTGTGAATTGGAAGTCTCCTGACCTGGATCGAATCGAAGCCTGAGGGTGTAGAGGTTTTGCGGCCCATACCCATTCGGCCACCATAGCTTCGGCGAGACGATGTGCAGCGCCGGAGTGGACGCGGCATCGAGCGAGATCGGCAGAGAGGTATCGGAATCGACCGTGGCAGCCTTCGTGAACGTGATCTCTGTTCCCGGGCCACTGATGGTTCCGATGACGGTCCCCGAGATGCTCTTCGCGGATGTGTTCTGCAGCTGTGCGCTGATGGTCAGGTCAGCTGAGTCATGCGAGGGTGAGAGATTGCTGACGACGAATGGGTCTTTTACCAGGATCGGTCCTGTGGCATAGGTGGTAACGGGCAGGAAGATTCCCGTGTCACGATCCCGGATAGCGGGAATCCAGTCCCAGCCTATCGTCGAGAGAAAGGTCGCTCCGTCGAGCGCGGTGTCGCCGCCGTTGCGTCCGGTTCCAAGCGCTACCGTATGTTCGTGCGGAACACCTGGATGAGGCTGAGGGCTTACAAGAACGGCCACAATGCATTTGCTTCCCGCCCTGGCATACAGCGAGATGTCGAAGTCGCTGCGAAGGAAAGCGCCTCGGCTGCTTCCCACATGGTGCCCGTCGACCCAGATCTCGGCCGAGTAATTGATGCCCTCGAAATGCAGCCAGACCTTACGACCGCGGTAAGAGAGCGGTACGGGTAAGCTCGCACGATACCAGTAGCTTGCCTTGTTGAGGCTTTCCGGGATCAGCCGCATGTTCTCGCCGTAGAGCGGTTCCGGATAGACCTTGTTGTCGACCAGCGTGGTGAGTACAGTGCCGGGAACGGTCGCCGTGTACCAGCCGGTTGGGCGAAAAGCAGCTGAGGATACGATTGCGGGCGCCTCGCCGACCTTCGCGGCATCCTGCATTTGCCAGCCCGTGATTTCCCGTGGAGTTTCCTGCGCGGAAAGCGACACGGCAGCGAATAGAACGAGGAGATAAAAATATTTCAATCGACTACCCTTTCCAGCCATGGTCTACCGCGACGTGGCTTTCCAAAGTACAGGCTGATATCTCTTGTACTCCCCTTTGGCGATCACTGGCTGATCCATGGGCCGGTGGCAACGAACCCGACGGCGCGGCGCGCCACAACGTCGACCTTCCGAGCCGGAGATCGCAGACTTAGTGCCGCTGAGCGCGTCCGCAGGCTGCGCTGAGGTCTCTACTCGATCTTCAACTTCGCCCACATCCCATCCACCTTCTTCTTCACCTCGGCCGGCATAGCCAGCATAGGCGGCCACTGCCTTGTAAACCCTTCCGCCGCCCACTTGCGTGTTGCGTCGATGCCCATCTTCGACCCGAAGTTCGGCAGACGCGAAGCATGATCCAGCGTATCCACCGGCCCAAGCGTGAACTGGATGTCGCGCTCCGGATCGATGTTGTTCGCGGTGCGCAGGGTCACCTCGTTCAGATCCTGCACATCGCAATCCTCATCCACCACGATGATGCACTTGGTAAACATCGCCTGGCCCATTGCCCAGATGCCGTTCATCACCTTGCGCGCGTGGCCCGCGTACGACTTGCGAATCGCCACGATCATCAGGTTGTGGAACACGCCCGCCGCGGGCAGGTTTACATCGACGATTTCAGGCAGCGTGAGCTGCATCAACGGGAGGAAAATACGTTCGACCGCCTTGCCCATCCAGGCGTCTTCCATGGGCGGCTTGCCCACGATCGTTGCC
>CAXTMK010000228.1:0-5518 GCA_964245315.1 uncultured Acidobacteriaceae bacterium
CGCGAGTTGATCGAGCAGAATACATACCCCCTCTTTCATGCTGTCATCCAACTCATATTCGATATGAAGCACCAGATCGCTCATGTTTTTTCGAACAACGATTCCTTCAGCTTCTAGTTGACGCAGATTTTGGGTCAGCATCTTTTTCGAGGCTCCAGGAATAATCCTTGCGAGCTCACCCAAGCGTACTGGCGCGAATCGCATGGCGCAGAGTATCTGCACTCGCCATTTGCTTTGGAAGAGGGCGCCAACCGCAAATGCCGCATTGCGCATGTATCTTGGGTCTGAGTTGTTCATACCGGCGGAGGAACGGCGTGATGGATCTCGGAAATTCCAACCGGACGCGACGCTGGAGCCGATTGAGAATGCGACCGTCATGCTTCGCACCAGACGGGCAGGATGTTGAGAATCATTCTCGCTAGGTCCGAGATCCCTTGGATCCCAAACGCCGATCTACTTCCGCGCATGGTCCGGAAGGTAGGTAGGTAGACGTCTAGGAAGCGCAAAGCCCATAACGATCATCCATAGGAAGCCACAAAAGCGTGTGAGGGGAACCAAGAAGCCGATACCCGCGAAGTAAAGGGAAAAGCAACTAAGCATCCCAATTGCGGCCAGCGAAAATCCCAGGATTGCGATCCAGCGCGCAGCCAGACGCCCGAATAACGTCGAGGCGGAAGTTCCAGCCATTAGATGAGCAAGCCCTACCGCATATCCAACACCACCGACGGCGTAACCGAGGAGGCATAAAGCCTGCGTCAAGCCAGAATCTTGCGCGACTCCGGCCTGCGCCGTGACCCAGAGCATCAGGGAACTAAAGCCCACGGCTAGAGAAGCTGTTAATCCGCCAAGTAATGCGATCGAAGCTCCAGCCGCGCGCACTCCCAGGAAGTTCATCCGGCTATAAACAGTAGCGCTGAAAACACCCAGGGGTACCGCGGAGCCAAACTGAAGGAGCGCGCACAAAAGTACCATCGTCTGATGATGTTGAAAGTAGAACGAGATCGCCTGGGAGGACTCCGAAGGCGACGGGAATTGGTTCTTGCCTCCGATCGGATGGATGAGCGCCTGTCCTGCGCAAAAGAGAACCGTGGAGAAGATCGCTAACATCCCTAGATGAGGACCGCCATGTGGTTCCACTTCTATTGCCTTCTGTTGCTGCATGGGCACCTCCGGAGATACACACTGTTTCAGAGTGGACTTGCCACCATCGCTTGACTCGGGTCGCCTCGAAGAACGACCTGTTCACATCCGGCGCCCACCAATTTGTTAGAGATAACGCAAGACTATTACCAGAAATAACTGCACCTTGCGTGCTCTTCGGCTTCACCAATACGATACCGTATCGTATGTCTTTTAAGCAAGTCCGTCTTGTGCCTTTGCGATAACCTGACAGGAACTCTTCGAGCATGGTGGGACTTCGATACACACGAGGCAAGCCATTTCATCAGGGTGATCTGCGGCCCAAATCAGGGCCGGGTGTGCGCCCATATCGTGCGCGACAAGGAGAATTTTCTGTCCGCAGCCAAAGTCAATCTGTTTGACCAGAGCGCGAAACTCTTCTGCAAGTGCGCGGCCGTTATACCCATCGGTTCCAGCAGGTTTGTCCGAATCGCCGTGACCGCGCGTGTCCGGCACCAGGGACGGAATAGCCTGCCTCCACGAGAAGAGGCATGACCTTGTACCAGCTTTAGGCGGCTGCAAGAAAACCATGCCAAAGTGTCACGGGCTTTCCATGAGGGTTACAGCCGACCAAGTAGTGCAGGCGTACGCCCCTTTCCACTGCGGTTGTCGCTTCGAAATGTTGCTATTTTCGGCGTGCTTGTTTGAGCCATTCTCGTCCTCCTAGTCCGCGTTGAGTTCTTCGAAGAATGCTCGCAAACTGCGCGGCTCGCGCCCAAGGATCGCTCGAAGGGTGGTACTGTTGCCGAGCAGGCCATGCTTGTCGTACCAATCGAACATGCGCGTGAGCTTGGGCGGCAGACCTGCCTGGGGAGGCAACTCTATCTTGATCGGCTCCACCTGCCTGCCAAGAACTTCGCTCATCAGTGCAGCCAGTTCGTGCCGGTTCAAGTTGCCTTCGGCGCATAACTCGAACGTGCCATACAGCAGGCGATCCTCCGTCAACGCGATCGCTGCTACTTCGGCAACGTCGCGGTAGTCGACACGAGTAAAGTGAGTCTCGGTGGACCATGGCTCGCCAAACACTCCACTTTCCTTGACCTTCGCCCAGCCCGGACCAATGTTCTGAAAGAACATCGCGGGATGCAGCAACACATATTCCATGCCGGAGTCGAGAAGTGCCTCTTCCACGGGTGCCTTGTCGGCATGGTTGACGAGTTCGCTGAGGACAGGGTGGATGACGGAAGAGAAAACGACGCGCCGCACACCCGCCTGCTTTGCGGCCGCAACGAATTGCTTACCGACTTCGGATTCGTTCTCAAGTGCGGCTGGTGCAATGTAGAAGACAGCATCCATACCTTCCGTGGCTTTGGCCACTGCGGCGGCGTCAGAGAGTTCTCCTACCACAATGTCTGAGATTCCCAGCTTCTGGACGATGACTTGATCCTCCTGTTTGTGGATGAATGCCCGCACGAAGACGTTACGTCTTAGCAACTCCGGTACAACGAGGCTTGCAGACGGACCTGCCGCACCCACGGCGAGCACCTTTAGAACTTTATGATTGGCTTGCATGATTTGTTCTCCTTTAAGTTTGTGAGCATGTCAGTGTTTGACAGCGCAACGAAAACCGCCCCATGTGAGATGTCGATGGAGACAGCCCTATCTGAGCTTTCCCCGCCCTTGAACCAAATCGCGCCGCCTTTCCGATTCGTACCGAGCGTCAAACGTTTTTACCCCCGATCGGTGTAGACTTCGCGATCCACATTCCGGAAGTGTATTACCCTCGACGCCTACTGCCAGCATTCATAACCTGCCCACTTCCGACGAGATCTATATGTCAAACAACTTTTCCGCATTGGTATGCGCAATCTTATCTTTCCCCCCCTGACTGATTGGCAGCGTCTCCAGGAAGCGTCGTGCCCCAGCCATCGTCAAGTATGGGTAATCGATGGAATACAGAATACGATCCTCTCCAACCACCTTGCGAATGAACTCAAAGTGAGGCAAATACATCATGCCGCTAGGGGTGACATAGACATGCCGCTTGAACGTTTCGGAGATTGTCCTAGACAGCCCTGAAACCTGAGGTGGAATCATGTCATCCAGACGTTGCAGGTAGAACGGGATCATCTCCCCCCAGTGACCGCTGATGACCTGCAGGTTGGGAAAGCGGTCGAAGGCGCCAGACAGAATCACTCTTAGTAGTTGCACGCCAGCTTCATTGTGCCAACCCCAGCCGAAGAGGGAGAGTCGCGCCGTCACTTCTTTCTTAAGGCTGCCATAGTAAGGCTGCTGGACCTGTGGAAGTGGATATCCCGGGTGAATATAAATTGGCACACGAAGCTCATCTAACTTGGCAAGTATCGGATCGAAGCGGGGGTCGTCCAGAAAGTCGTTTCCAGGGCGACCCAGCAGCATGGTCCCAACAAACCCGAGCTTCTTGACGGTACGTTCCAATTCCTCGACTGCAGCCTCTGGATGTTGCCAGGGCAATGAGGCGAAGGCCGCAAAGCGGGTCGGATTAGCCCTTACCATCACAGCAAGTTTGTCGTTAACCGCTCGGGTAAGCTCTAATGCCTGCTCCGCCGGCGCGTCCTGAGGCGGATTGCTGCAGGAGAGAATCTGCATGTCGATGCCGTGCTTATCCATTTGCGCGAGACGTTGCTCGCCTGCCTCTGCAGCGAGCTTCAGCGTCACCGAAGTGTCCATTGGCAATGGGCGCTGCTCGTCGCCATCTTCCATTGCTCCGCTATCGTCGGAGCCGACTTCAGTGAAATACGGTGCATCCGCCTCTCGTCTAGGTTGTCCTGCCTTCGCGAGGTCCTGATCGATGATGTGTTCCTCAACGCAAATGATCTTCATTCAGAGCTCCTAAGGGCAACGTTCTGGGTTCATGGCACGCATGCCTTCGGCATACACCACCGATTGCTCCGGGATTATGTGACAGGGTGTCAGCGCAAATCCACTTTCGGTTCGACCGACATACCCGGTCTCAGGAGATCAAGACCGGCTTGATTTGCCGCGAATCGGATGCGAACAGGCAATCTCTGCACGATTTTGACGAAATTACCCGTTGCGTTCTCTGGAGGAAGAACACTCGTGCGATCCCCCGATGCAGCCGGCATGGCTTCGACATATCCGTCAAAGTCTCGTCCGAGAGAGTCCACTTCGATCCTGACCTTTTGTCCAGGACGAATCTTCTTCAGCTGCGTCTCGCGAAAGTTTGCGGTAACCCAAAGATCATCGACTTGAACGATGACGAGAAGCTGTTGTCCCGTCGTGATCTGTTCCCCAACTTCGGCGCTCCGTTGGGTCACAATCCCGGACACCGGTGCATAAATGCGGGTGTAACTGAGGCGAAGACGCGCAGTCTCGGCTTGTGCCTTCGCTGAATTGGCACTCGCCTGTTGGGATTCAACGGTCGCCTTCCGAATCTGTAGCTGACTCGGAGCATCGCGAACGGCTTGCCGCAGTCTGCTCTGCTGCTGTTCGAGTTGGGCCTCCGCTTCTGCAACCTTCTGGGTGGAGGATCGCAAAGCCGCTTCCTGCTGATCCACGCTTGCTGCCTGCGCTCTTGCAGTCGTCAGATATTGATCGTAATCCGATTGCGCGACTTCCTGCTTTTGCAACAGCCGACTATATCGTTGCAAGTCCGTCTGAGCCTTTTCGTTGTTTGCCTGACTCTGTCGAAGTTGCGCAGCTGTGCTTTTCTCGTCCTGTTGAGCAGCTAGTACAGTCGCTTCCGCATTTGCGACGGAAGCGTTCGCAGTTTCAAAGGTGTTGGTGTTTGAGGACTGAGTAATCGGAACATTAGGTCGTTGGGTCGCCGTCTGCGCGTTGGCTCCTTCGAAGGAGGCTTGCGCCTGGTCGAGCGCGACCTGGTAGTCCTTCGGGTCGAGCTGTACTAATAAATCTCCGGCGTTCACCCTTTGATTGTCCTCCGCACCCACCGCCAGCACCGTTCCATCCACCCTCGACGAAAGCGGATGCAGGTGACCATCAATCTGGGCGTCATCGGTCGTCTCATAGGTCCGGGAGTGCAGCCACCACAAACCAGCTCCAACGAGCAACACGATGCCAACCACGATTCCAAGGATGAGGTTTCGTCTTTTCTTTACGGGATCGGGCGAGGATTTCTCCTTATTCTCCTGGTTGTTCCGTGGCTTGTTCTCGCCCGGTCCTCCAGAGCTATTCTGGCTTGAGGAATCGCTCTTCTGTTCCTGTCCGTCCTGTACCTGTGTCTGATCGGCCATCGTTATTGAACCTCGAGAAGAGTTGGTGCGACTTGTTCCAGCTGACCTAAAGCGCGGGCAACGCTAAGCTTTGCAACGTTGTGGGAATAAAGGTGTCATACCACAATAGAAATGTCCCCGCATTCTCCTCGATAGAAATGTCCCCT
>CAXTMK010000229.1:0-5452 GCA_964245315.1 uncultured Acidobacteriaceae bacterium
CGGCGGAGGCGGAATCGAGTGGGGCAACGAGCATCTCGCCATCGTGTCGGTCTCGCGCAACTCGGAGCGCAAGACGATGATGCTGGCGTTCGACCCCTCGACCAGCAAGACGACCACGCTGTACGCGGGCAGCACGCAGGATCGCTACAACAATCCGGGCCGCGCGCTGATGGAGATGGGTCCGAACGGCAAGACGCTGCTGAAGCTGACGCCGGATGGCCAGGGCATTTATTTCAGCTCGCCGGGTGCATCGGCCAGGGGTGATCAGCCGTTTATCGGGATCATGCCGGTGACCGGGGGCAAGGAGAAGATTCTGTTTCGCTCATCCGACCCGTACTTCGATCAGCCCGAGGGCCTGCTGTCGGATACGACTGTGCTGATTCGCCGCGAGAGCCAGACCCAGAGCCCGAACTACTTCGCCGCTTCGATGAGCGGAGGCGATCCGGTGCAGGTGACGCACTTCGCCGGACGCTACGACGGCATCAGGATGCCGACGCGGCAGTTCCTGAAGTACAAGCGCGCCGACGGTGTCGACCTGACCGCCACGCTGTGGCTGCCGGCCGGCTACGACAAGAGCCAGGGCCCCCTGCCGACGCTGATGGAGGCTTATCCGGCCGAGTTCGGCTCGCGCGATACGGCCAGCCAGGTGAGCGGCTCGCCCAATCACTACCCGGTCTTCGGCGGCGGCTCGCACCTGTACCTGGTGCAGGCGGGCTATGCCATTCTCGATAACGCCACCATCCCGATCATCGGCGAGAACGGCAAGGAGCCGAACGATACGTATGTCGAGCAGCTGGTCGATGGCGCCAAGGCCGCAGTCGATGAAGGAGCAAAGCTGGGCGTGGTCGATCGCAATCGCGTCGCCGTGATGGGCCACAGCTACGGCGCGTTCATGACGGCCAACCTGCTGGCGCACACCGACATCTTCCGCGCGGGCATTGCGGAGAGCGGCGCGTATAACCGCTCGCTGACGCCGTACGGCTTCCAGAACGAGGAGCGCACCTACTGGCAGGATCCGAAGCTGTACTACGACATGTCGCCGTTCAGCTACGCGGACAAGATCAAGACGCCGATCCTGCTGATCCACGGCGAGGCCGACGACAACACGGGCACCTATCCCATCCAGAGCGAGCGTTTTTACGCCGCGCTCAAGGGTCAGGGCGCCACGGTTCGCCTGGTCTTCCTGCCGCTGGAGCCGCACGCCTATGGTGCGCTCGAGACGAAGCAGCATGTGCTGTGGGAGATCAATCGCTGGATGGAGACGTACGTGAAGCCGATGCAGCCGGTGGTTCCGGGCGGCATCATCTCGTCCAACAAGTAAGTACAAAAATGACCACGGATCAGAAAGGAGGAACACGGATTGTTTGGTCTTATCCGTTTTCCTCCGCGTGAATCCGTGGTCGCTTTGTTTTAGCGGTTATGGCCCTGGTCTTTGCCGAAGATGACCTGGCCGTATTGCAGGATGGTAACCATGCCGACGCCTCCGCACACGTTGCCGAGGACCGCAGGCAGAAACCAGTGCGGATAGGCGGCCCACGGCGCGCGATGGGTCAGCACGGCCGTCAGGATCTCGCCTGAGGTTGCGATGCAGTGGGCGAAGTTGCCCAGCGCGACGATGAACGTGAGCATCCAGATCACCATCACGGAGCCGGTGATGGAGTGGGATCCGGATACCAGCCAGGCTGCGGTTGCGATGATCCAGCCGGCCATCACGCCGGACCAGAAGACGGCGAGCGTGGGCTTGGCCAGTGCATCCAGGCCCAGCTGAGCGAGCGAATGCACCACGGCGGGCGACAGCGCCGGCGTCAAGGCGCAGAGCGACGCAAAGGTGAGCGCGCCGAGCACGTTGGACGGCAGCACGACGGACCACAGGCGAACCGTGTTGAGGAACTCCCGCTTCTCGCGCAGCACCAGCGCGACCGGATACAGGGTGTTCTCAGTGAAGAGCTGCGATCGGCCGATGATCACCACGATGAAACCCATGGGGTAGAACATGCGAGCGATGATCTGGGCGCCCGGTGTTGAGCCGAGGATCGTGAGCACGATCGCCGGCCCGAGCGCCGAAAGCCCCATGAAGACACCGCCGCCAAAGCCGGAGAGCGAAAGCGCGAGCGACGGACGTTTCAGCTCCTGCCGCGCATTGGTGGAGACCTGTTCGTAGATCTCCTCGGCGGACGGACGCTGCAGATTTTTCTGGTGTTGCTCGCCGGCTTGTTTCTTGTCTTCGGGCTTCTTCTCGCGCAGGGCACGCAGCGGCATTGGTTTCCTTTGTGATGGGACGCAACAGACGGTGAGATGCGGATTTGCGCAAGCGGCGCGGTTGGCAGATGCTGAAGGTATGGTGAAGTTGCGAATTGCATTCGGCGTGGCGGTGGTTTCAGGCGGTTTGATGTTGATGGCGTGCGGGCAGACGGCGAAACCCGCGTCCCCAGCGGTGACACAGCCCCAGGCTCAGCAGGAGCGGCCTACCAGCACGCCTTACTCTGGCGATCTCTCCATCTTCGAGTATCCGGATCGGGATAAGAAGCTGCAGATCGATCGCGTGATGAAGCTGCTGAAGATCGGGCCGGGCAAGACGGTCGCCGACATCGGCGCGGGCTCGGGATGGTTCACGGTGCGGGCTGCGCGTAAAGTTGGGGCGAGCGGAGTGGTTTATGCCGAGGACATCAATCCGGACGCGACCAAGTACATCGACTCGAGGGCGCAGAAGGAGAAGCTGGGCAACGTGCGCACGGTGCTCGGAGTGCCGGACGATCCGAAGCTGACCGCGGCGAGCGTGGATGCGGTGCTGATGCTGAAGGTGTATCACGAGATCGCGCAGCCGGTGGCGTTTATGCAGAGGCTGCGCTTGGCGCTGAAGCCGGGTGCGCTGGTGGGTGTGATCGATCGCAATGGCAATGGTAGTGGTACCGATCATGGGCTGCCCGAGGCTACGCTCGAACGCGAGATGGATGAGGCTGGGTTTCGCAAGGTTGCGATGTACGACTTTACCAAGGCGGATGGGCAGGATTATTTCGTGATCTTTGAGATGAAAACTCCGCCGGTGGTTCAATAGAGCGGATTCTCACTTACCGTAGCCGCTCGCTCATTTTTGTTTGTCATTCCCGAAGGGAATCCGCGTCTCGGGTGGCGGCTACACCTATAGGAAAACCGGTCTA
Source organism: uncultured Acidobacteriaceae bacterium (assembly GCA_964245315.1). Classification (GTDB taxonomy): domain Bacteria; phylum Acidobacteriota; class Terriglobia; order Terriglobales; family Acidobacteriaceae; genus Edaphobacter. The sequence goes on from CAXTMK010000229.1 coordinate 3,159, forward strand.
AGCCGCCATGTAGGGAATGACCCCATGGTCGACCGATAGAGCCGGTCGAACATGGGGCACCCGGCGGCGGCATGGTTTAGAGTAAAAGCATCTTCTTGAAAAATCTGTGGGGCTGGTTGGCGCACTCATCTCGCCGGCTTTGGGACATCTCTATCTGCTTCGGAGGAACGGTTCGATGGGTTTTACGAGACGGGATTTCATCACGCGGGTCGGCAAGGTGGGCGGGTACAGCGCCGCATTCTCCGCGATGCAGTTTCTTGGCCTGATGCCGCTCAAAGGCGAGCAGTGGAGGCCGATCGACGCGGCGCCGGGTGCGGGCAAGGGCGTGAAGGTAGTCGTGCTGGGCGGCGGCATCGGCGGCCTGGTGACGGCGTACGAGATGAAGAAGCTGGGCTACGACGTGACTGTGCTGGAGGCTCGCGAACGGCCCGGCGGACGCGTCTGGACCGGGCGCAAGGGCGACAAAGTTGAGTTCGTCGACGGCACGACGCAGACCATCGCCTGGGCCGATGGAAATTACCAGAACATCGGCGCGGGCCGCCTGCCGTCGACGCACTGGACGATCCTGAAGTATTGCCGCGAGCTTGGCGTGCCGCTCGAAGTCGAGGTGAATACCTCGCAATCGAACCTGCTGCAGAACGATTCGGCCAATGGCGGCGCTCCGATCGCGCTGCGCAAGGCCGAAGTGGACACGCGCGGGCATGTGGCGGAGCTGCTCTCGAAGTGCCTGGCGCAGGGCGCGCTGGATCAGGATTTTTCGGCCGAAGATAAGGTCCGAATGATGGACTTCCTGCGCAGCTATGGCGATCTCGACAAGGCCAACAAGTTCGTCGGCGGCTCGCCGATCCTGGGCCGGGCCGGCTTCAGGATTCCGCCGGGCGCCGGGCCGCAGGTAGGTGTGGTCGACTCCGTAATGGACATGAAGACGCTGCTGGACGAGAACTTCTGGGCGGGCATGCTGTTTACCGAGGAGTGGGCGCAGTCGGCGACCATGATGCAGCCGGTCGGCGGCATGGACAAGATTCCGTATGCGTTCGCGAAGTCGCTCGGGAGTACGGTCCAGTACAACTCGCCGGTGAAGTCCTTTAAGCGCACGGCCTCCGGCGTCACGGTGACGTATACGCAAGGCGGCGCGGAGAAGACTATCGAAGCCGCGTACTGCGTGATCGCGCTGCCGTTCGAGATTCTGAAGAAGCTGGACAACGACCTCTCGCCGGCCTGCAGGCTGGCGGTAACCGAGAGCACGCCCAGCGGCTACTTCAAAGTGTCATGGGAGAGCCGGCGTTTCTGGGAGCAGGACTACAACATCTACGGCGGACTCTCGTGGGTGAGCCAGGGCCTGAGTCCCATCTGGTATCCGTCGGCGAACCTGATGGCGGATACGGGAATCTTCGTCTCGGGCTACATGGAAGAGCAGGGCACGCCGTTCTACACTATGACGCTCGAGCAGAAGTTTGCGGAGTCGAAGAAGTCGGTCGAGAAGCTGCATCCTGGCCACGGCGCGGAGCTGCAAAAGCCGGTGTACTTCGGCTGGCGCCATATCAAGTGGAACGAGGCTTCGTGGATCAGGACGTGGGGTGGCGGACGCCAGGGCTACAACGGGCTGGTCGCGGGCGATGGGCCGTACTACTTCGCGGGCGACACCGTCAGCAATGTGAACGCGTGGCAGGAGGGCGCGGCGTTGAGCGCCAAGCTGGTGGTGCAGAAGATCAGCGATAAGGTGAAGACTTCGAAGGCTTGAGTGCGCCGGAGCTAAAGCCCACATCTGGCATTGGTATCATTCGTGGGGCTTCAGCCCCACGCTAATCCGGAACGACAAGGAGAGTGCGATGAAGATAGCGATTTTAGCGGGCGTGATGGCGGTTTCGTGCTGGATGCAGGCGCAGACCAAGGTGACGCGGGTCTACGGGCCGCCGGCGCAGCGGTTCGCGACCGCGGTGTGGGCCGGCGATACGCTGTATGTGGCCGGGCAGATGGCGCAGCCCGTCACCCCGGCGGATAAGGCCACCGGAGCGCCGGCTGTCTACGGCGATACGCAGGCGCAGACCATGAGCGTGCTGACGACGATCGAGAAGATTCTGAAGGCGCAGGGGCTGACGCTGGGCGACATCGTGCAGATGGAGTGCTTCGTGGCGGGCGATCCGGCCAAAGACGGCAAGATGGACTTTGCCGGGCTGAACGCGGCGTATGACAAGTTCTTCGGCACCGCCGAGCAGCCCAATAAGCCGGTGCGCGCGGCCATGCAGGTGGGCATCAGCCCTGACGAGGTGCCAGCGCAGCCCATCCGCAACATT
>CAXTMK010000230.1:0-5400 GCA_964245315.1 uncultured Acidobacteriaceae bacterium
CGTCATGGTGGGCGGCATGCTGATGGCGTTCCTCGCGGGCGTGCACTTCTGGTGGCCGAAGATGACTGGCCGTATGTACTCGGAGTCACTCTCGAAGCTGTCGGCCGTCACCAGCTTCATCGGATTCAACCTGACCTTCATGCCCCAGTTCATCCTGGGATACCTGGGCATGCCGCGTCGCTACCATGCCTATCCGGCGGAGTTCCAGGTGCTGAACGTGCTCTCGACCGCGGGCGCCACGGTGCTCGGCATCGGGTTTGCGCTGCCGCTGCTCTACCTCACCTGGTCGCTGAAGTACGGCGCCATCGCGGGCAACAATCCGTGGCAGGCGACCGGACTCGAATGGCAGATTCAGTCGCCACCGCTGACCGAAAACTTCACCGAGATACCGGTCATCGACTACGAAGCGTACGACTACGAATGGCTCGAAAGAAAGCACGCAAACGAGGTGACGACCGTTGGCTAATACGCTCACAGCCACCCACGATGAAGTCCACGATGTTCACCACGGCGAGCACATTTCGCTCCCGCAGCATCGCCACCACTTCGAGACCGAAGAACAGCAGCGCGAGGCCGGCAGCTTCGGCATGTGGCTCTTCCTGCTGACCGAAATCATGTTCTTCGGCGGCATGTTCTTTGCCTATCTGCTGTACCGCAACTGGTACTACGACGCCTTCGTCGATGCGTCGAACACGCTGGTTATCGGATGGGGCGCCCTGAACACAGTCTTTCTCATCACATCCGGCTTTGCTATGGCCGTCGCGGTATGGGCCGCCGAGGTTCGCAACCAGAAGATCCTCGTCCTGATGCTCTGGGCAACAACCTTCTTCGGCGTTTTGTTCCTTGGCGTCAAAGCCATCGAGTATACGGCCAAGTTCAAGGATCACCACGTTCCCGGCGCGAGCTTCGACATCAAGGAATTTGTTAACCCGCCGATCGACGCAAAGACGGGTAAGCCAAACGATATCGCTCTTGCGCCGGACATGGCGCAGCGAACGCAGATTTACTTCTTCCTGTACTTCGCCATGACAGGGATGCACGCGGTGCACATGATCATCGGCATCGGCCTGTTATTCTGGCTCATTCGGCGAGCCCAACGCGGCGACTTTACCGCCGGCTATGTCGCTCCTATCGAGAACTTCGGCCTCTATTGGCACTTCGTAGATATTGTCTGGCTTTTCCTGTTCCCATTGCTGTATCTGATCAACCGGCACCCGCTGGCGCACTAGCCGCGCAAAACCACGAGGGAGTAACCGTGTCCGAACACAATCACCAAGATGCCTCGAACGTAACCAACCCGGAGCATGCCGAGCACCACATCGTTACGCCGGTCCAGTACGCGATGGTCTTCGCAACGCTGCTGGTCTTCACTGGGATTACCGTTGGTGCGGCCTATGTCGACCTCGGCGTCTTCAATCCCATCGTCGCCCTCGGCATCGCTTCGACGAAGGCGGTTATCGTCATCCTGTTCTTCATGCATGTCAAGTATCAATCCAATCTGATCAAGGTGACGGTAGGCGCGGGCTTCTTCACCTTCATCGTGCTCGTGACGATGTCGCTGGTGGATTACATGAGTCGCGCGTGGGGCCTCTGGTAGCTGGTACCGCAGGCTGGCAGCTCAGCTGCAGACAGGTCGAACGAAACGCCACGCGGAGTCCTTGTTTGTCATTCGGCGGGGATCTGCCTGCGCATTTCTCTATACATCGTGTTTTGTGGACGGAATTTCCAGAATAGAGGAAAACTGTATCTGAATGAAGTATCGAATCAGGTTCCGATTCGGGGTACACTAGGCACGTCGAGCACAGTTACATAGCCCCCTTCGGCGTCACTGACCGTACAGGGTCCTGCTCCACCGAAAATCCCAGATCGCAGGTGAACTTCATGTCTTCTACATCGCCCGGCAACAAGTCCTCTGAGCGTGCCGAGAATTCCTTCAAGCAGCTGGCGTCTGCCGCACAGGCCCTCAGCAGCGCGTCGGACGATCTAAGCAAAGTAATCCGTCACTTCGACGCGTCGCTCAAGAAGCTCGCGCTGGGGATAACCGTCTGGATCGAGGTGAGCGGAACCGCCGACGATACGCAATACTGGCGGAACGAACTCGGCTATGCCAAGATCGACGGCAAGTGGGGCATTGCACTGCGCGAGGTGACAGGCTTCCACCTCGACCCCGAGGACTCCTCCTTTGAAGAATGGATTTATAACGAAGCTCCGCGCGCCATGCGCGCCGAGGCCGTCGGCAAGATCCCCGACCTCCTCGAAAAGATGCTTCAGCAGACTGAAGAGACGACTAAGGATCTGAGGTCCAAGATCGAAGAGGCGGCGGAACTGGCCTTCGTGGTTTCGAATCTGGTACCCTCCCCCGCGCCTGCTCCACCGCAGCAGTGGCATCGGCCTGGCACGGAGGCGTCGTCCGGCTCTCCGGAAGGAAAATCGCCTTCCGACTCGAATGGACGCAGCGCGGATAAGCCTTCCATCATGCGTTTTCGCGAGGTTGAAGGTTCCGGCAGCCGGCCCACGCCTTCTGCCGCATCGCCCTCTGCCGCCGCTCCAGCGCCGACGCCCACCCCGCGTCCGCTCCCGCCGGAGCGTCCGCTCGAAGCGCCCCGGCCGCTCCCGGCCGAGCGTCCGTCCTGATTCGGGTTGCCGTGAACTTACAGGAATGCCGAAGATGAACCGGAAGCATGCAAAGGAGTCGAATGCCGATGCTGGAAAACACGATCACTCCGCCGCTCGATCCGGCGCAGGAATTTATCGCCGGTAGCGATGAACCTCAGATCTCCGTAACCTCGCGCGAGCACCGCCATTGGAAGCCTTTTCTCGACACGCTCGGCGAGGCTATGGCGGAGCAATTCGACTGGAAGGCCGAAACCGATACCATCCAGACCTACGAGCATCGTCTGACCTTCCGCTACCTCCATATCGATGCCGCCAGCAACTGGTTTTACAACCAGCAATGTGTCGTGATCTCGCAAGAGGCTGCCCTGGCGCATGCCCTGCCTCGGATTGCGTCGGCTGATCCGGCGACGGTCGCGAATTCCAGGATGGCGGAGTCGCGCGACCTTGAATCGGCTGATGCGCAGGATCTGGAACTCGCCGCATTCACCCGTCCAGTCCCCAGCGAGCCGCTCAAGGCTGCGTGGACCGGATTCGACCGCGAGATGGCGGCAAGATGGGTGGCGCAAATCCGCGGAGCGGTGGCTGACGCACGTAAAGGAATTTTTCAGCATACGTCCGATGATTCCGGCGGCTATCCGGCTGGTGCCGGATTAGTTCAGGCCGGTGGTGCGCGAGATTTTCAGGAACCGAGCCTGACACGATTCACGCGAAGAAACGCTGAATTCCAGCGATAGCAACTTGTTTGTCATCCCGTAGGGATCTGCTTTTATCGTGCTTACTGCGGTGTCTCTTCCCCCGCTGGCGCTCCCGGCGCCCTCACCGTGGGGTACTTGATCCCTAACTGCTCCAGATAAGTCGGATACTTGCTCGCATCGTAATAGAACGGCTTCATCAGCGGACGGTACTTCTCCATTGTTTCCTTATTCAGGAAAATAGATGGCTTATCCGTAGGCCGCAGGAACGGAATATATTTCTGGTCCCTGGTCTGGACATCGGTGAAGTAGGTCTTTGCCGCCGCGCGTAAGTCAGCCTTAGTCATCAGGTCGAACAAAGTAAGTGCCTGCACCTTCGCGCCCGCCAGTGTGCCTTTATGCGCGATCGGCGTCGCCATGGCGATGGCATTGGCCCAGTTATGTCCCGGCAAATTAGGAATATTCGCCGGATAATACAGCACAATGGTCGGCACCACCCACGACACGTCGCCGATATCGTCCGACCCGCCGCCCATGAACTTATCAGGGTCGCCTTCCTTGCCGATGTCGTCCAGCTTCACGGCCAGCCCATCTTCCTTCGACTTGATCTCATGCTGCAGCGCCCTGGCCAGCGTCTGGTCGTCCGCGCTCCACTGCGGCAGCCCCACCAGCTTGGCGTTCGCATACGCGTCTTCGGCGATCGGCTTCGAGAAGTATCCCGGCCACGCCGCGCCCAGCAGCGTCTCCTCATACGTGGTGTTGGTCATCAGCGTCGCGCCCCTCGCCATATCGTCGCCAATCTGCCACAGCTCCCTGATGTGCTGGTAGTCGGTCTCGCGAAAGTAGTACCAGACCGCCGCATTCTGCGGCACCACATTGGGCTGGTCGCCGCCGTTCGCGATCACGTAGTGCGACCGCTGCTGCAGCCGCAGGTGCTCGCGCCGGAAATTCCATCCCGCGTCCATCAGCTCCACCGCATCGAGCGCGCTGCGCCCCTTCCACGGCGCCGCCGCCGCATGCGCCGACTCGCCATGGAAGTTGTACTGCACGCTCACAAGGCCGTTGGTGCGATAGCCTCCATAGCCGATCCTGAAGTTATCCCCCACATGCGAGAACAGCACATCCTCCACGCCGTTGAACGCCCCGTCGCGCACGAAGTAGGCCTTGCCGCCGAGCAGCTCTTCCGCCACGCCCGGCCATATCTTGATCGTGCCCGGCATGTGGTTCGCGATCATGATGTCCTTCACGGCCAGCGCCGCGACGATGTTCAGCGCGTTGCCGGAGTTATGGCCTTCGCCATGCCCCGGCGCGCCCGGCACGATGGGATCGTGGTACGCCACGCCCGGCTTCTGCGACGCCTGCGGGATGCAGTCCAGGTCCGAGCCCAGCGCGATCACCGGCGACGCTCCCGCCCCCGACACCCACGTCGCCATCCATCCCGTGGGCATGCCGGCCGTGCCGCGCTCCACCTTGAAGCCGTTCTTTTCGAGCAGATCGGTCAGGTACTTCGAGGTCTCGGTCTCCTGAAATCCCAGTTCGCCGAAGCTAAACAGCGTATCCACCATCACCTGCACGAGTTTGGCGTTGCCGTCCACCCTGGCCAGAATCTGCTTGCGCAGCTCCTCCGACTGCGCCGCGGACAACGCCGGCGCCTGCGCGAACGCAGCCGGGACAGACGACACGATGGCAAACGATAAAGCAACCGAGGCGAGCAGGCGAAGGGTGCGCATAGGGCTCCTTGTTGGGGTCAGGCTGGAATGCAGGTGATTATGAAGAGGATACCTGAAAACAGTTCACCACTCGAAGCTTCCTCATGCTTTGTCATTCCCGAAGGGAATCTGCTTCTGTTCTTGCCTTTGTTTCAGGCCCAAAGGCCCCTCCTATCCCAGCCTGGGGTGAAGCCCCAGGTTATGGGTGGCCAACAAGACCAAGGGCTGAAGGCCCGACCTCATGCAGGCACTCCCGTATCCGCCATGGAACCTCCGCACGCCGGAAGCCATGCAATCATCAACTGTGCCGCCCTCGCCCACGAACGTCGTCCAGCACTACATCGCCCAATGCGCACCGCGCACTCGCTCGGCGCCCACACGGC
>CAXTMK010000231.1:0-5394 GCA_964245315.1 uncultured Acidobacteriaceae bacterium
GAGGGGACACTTCTATCGAGGACAACAGGGGACACTTCTAATGTGCTTCAACAGCGATCCAAAGATATCCTTGCGCGGACGCTTCGCGCCCGATAAACTAACCCTTAATCCCGCTCCACTTCCTGCGCACGATCCAGGCGGCTGGCTTCTCGCACAAGCGCGAGATACTTCGAGTGCGCGAAACTCTAAGATTAACGTTTCACCGGGGCCCTGTATGAGCGAAGCTGCCGAAATGCCGGAACAGAAACCAGCGATCCTCCACATCTGCAAGCGCGAAGTCCTGCGTCCTCTCCGCGACGCGATCATGCGGCTGTCGGGGTTTGAGGTGGTGTCGACGTGTGAGCGCGAAGATGCCGTGCAGCTGTTTCGAGGCCAGACGTTTGCGCTGGTGCTGATCGACGTGGAAGGCGAAGAGGGAATTCCGCTGGCGGAGACGCTGTGCTCGGAGATCAAGACGGAAGCTCACGAGCAGCGGGTCGCGTTCGTTTGCAACTGGCGCGTGGCGATTTTGACCGACTGCCCGGACCACATCCTGCGCACGGAGTTCGATCCGGCGGCGTTTATTGCCGGGGTGAAAGAGATTGTGAAAGGCGCGGGTTAGCGCGATCCGGCGCGTTCGGGGCTCTTGACGATCTGGTAGTCGGCAGGCGGCAGGAACAGGTTTGGGTCGGGCTCCGTGCGCGAGATGTGGTCGACCGTGAAGTTCTCGATGCCGGAACGCGGGTCGAAGCGCCTCGTGACGATGTTGAGTCCGAGCGTGGGAGCATACCAGAACTCCTTGACAACGGCCTCGGGCTTCTCGTTGCCGAAGGCGTCTGTTGGATAGGTGACGATCTCGCGCGAGCCGACCGTTTCGACGTTATCCATGCTCTTCTGACCGAGGGCCTCCTGCTTTACCGTGGCGCCGCGAGCCGGGCCGCATGCGCAGGCCTGCGCGCCGCCGATGCCGTCGGGCATTTTGGTCAGCGCGTCTCTGGAATAGGTGCTGAGGGTGCAGACCTTCTGGGCGGGATCGCAGTAATACTGATCGTGCCGGTTAGGGTCGAGGTATTCCAGGCGGTTGAGGCGCGTGGGCCTGATGTCGCCGTCGGGCGAGAAGAACCGCCGCTCCTCGAAGATGCGGCCGGAGCTGTCGCGGGCGATGGTGCGGTGGTTCTTCATGGTGGACTTGCTGCCGTCGGGCAGGATCTTCGTCCACTCGGTGGTGACGACGGCGGTAAAGGGTGCGTTCGTGAGCGGCGGCACGTAGATGCTGATGAGCGTCTCGCGGACGCCGCCGTCGGGCATGTGCGGGGTTTGCGCGGGAGCCTGCGCCTGGGCCGTGACGCCGACCAGCAACAACAATGCGAGCAGAGCCTTCATGGAGGTTAGGTTTCCACAGGCGGAGACCGCGGTCAAGCGAAAAGAACGGCTGAAGGTGCATCTTGCGGGCTGGCCGGAACATCTATCCTGTTGACACACTTGAATCGCACGTAAGCATTGTGCTACAAGTAGTTATTCCAGTCAGCTTCGGCTGATTTGAATTTCATGCAGAGTGGTTGAGGGACGAGCCCTTTGACGCCACGACAACCGGACAGAACAAAGGCGTACCGGTGTCAACTCTCTCCTGGATGGCGATTTGCCGCTGGGGAACATGAGATTCGAGGTACGCAATTTGGCGTCGCGTAATCTGCCAGATTTGCCCTCCCCGCATTTCCTTTTCCCCCTCCAATTGAGAGCGTCGAACGCTTCGCCCTATCCTTCTGACTTGAGGATTTGCTTGAGGAAAAGGGGAGCTGAGCAATGGAGTATTTTTGTCAGACGTATGAATTGAAGTGCAATGAGTGCGGACGCCGCTTCGGCAATCGCCCACTCTCCGGCTGCCCCGACTGCCTGGCGCCGCTTGAAGTTACCTACGATCTGGAAGCGATCCGCAGGGAAGGCCGGTTTACGCGCGCCAACATCGCCGCGGGACCATATAACATCTGGCGCTATGCCGCGCTGCTGCCCATTCCCGAAGGCTTCGAGCCGGATCTGCCGGTAGGCTTTACGCCGCAGGTTCGGGCGAAGTCGCTGGGCAAGCGCATCGGCGCGAACAATCTTTACATCAAGAATGACGCGGTCTGCTTCCCGACGCTGTCGTTCAAGGATCGCGTGGTCTCGGTGGCGCTGGCGAATGCGCAGAAGTTCGGGTTTGAGACGGTCGGCTGCTCATCGACCGGCAATCTGGCGAACTCGGTTGCGGCGCAGGCCGCGCGGCTGGGATTGAAGGCTACGATCCTGGTCCCGTCGGATCTGGAGCCGGCTAAGATTCTGAATACGCTGGTCTATGGGGCGCGGCTGGTGCGCATCGACGGCAACTACGACCACGTTAATCGCTTGTGCACCTTGATTGCGGACGAGTACAGCTACGGCTTCGTGAATGTGAACCTGCGGCCGTACTATGCGGAAGGCTCGAAGACGCAGGGATATGAGATTGCCGAGCAGCTGGGCTGGCGGCTGCCGGATAACATCGTCTGCCCAATGGCTGGCGGGTCGCTGATCCGCAAGATTCGCAAGGCGTTTAACGAGTTGATCGCGCTCGGCCTGGTCGAAGACAAGCCGGTGCGGTTCTTCGGTGCGCAGGCGACGGGTTGCTCGCCAATCTCGCAGTCGGTGCGCCATGGCTGGGATTACATCGAGCCGCAAAGGCCGAACACGATCGCGCGGTCACTGGCGATCGGCAACCCGGCCGATGGTCCGGCGGCTTCGAAGATGATTCGGGGCACGGGCGGCTGGGCGGAGGATGTTTCGGATGTGGAGATCGTCTCCGGCATACAGGAGCTGGCCGAGACCGAAGGCATCTTCACCGAGACTGCGGGAGGCGTAACGACGGCTGTTACGGCCCGGCTATATGCGGATGGGCGCATCTCGCGCGATCAAACGACCGTCGTCTGCATTACGGGCAACGGATTGAAGACTACGGACGCGCTCGCCGGACGCTACGACCACGTCGACGCGCGCGCGATACGGCCGCGGCTTTCGGACTTCGCCGACTACATCGCCGCGCTCGACGTGCAGGATGTGGATGCGTTTCCGGAACCGATGCTGGTGGGGTAAGTCCACGCCGCGCAGACGCAGACGAAGTCAATCCCTGCGGGATGACAACAAAGAGACAAGGCCACGGCAACAACAGGGAGCAAGCTATTTCTATCAAGATCATTCTTCCCACGGCGTTCGTCCGGCACACAGACGGACAGAAACAACTTTCATCGGAGGCGGCGAACCTGCCGGCGCTCATCGAGGATATCGACCGGAACTTCCCGGCGCTCTCGACCCAGATTACAGACGAGACGGGCAAGCTGCGGCGCTTCATTAACATCTACGTGAACGACGAGGACATCCGCTTTCTGGGCGGCGACGGGTATGCCTTTCAGGACGGCGATGAGGTCATGCTGATCCCTTCGATCGCCGGCGGAAGCGCGAGCTAAGCGTCACAAAAAGCGCGGCTTGTGATTGAGGAAAGCAACGCTTTTTAGCGTTTAACTCTCTCATGGCTTGTATGTACGCGGCCTGCGTCTTCGTTGCGGTCGGACGAAGTTGAGGGTGCGGAATTCAGTCACGAAAGAAGGCTTCTTATGTTCCTCATCCTGGCGATAGTCCTTGTCCTGGCCTGGCTTGGCGGGTTTACCCTCTTCCATGTTTCAGGCTTTCTGATCCACCTGCTGCTGATCTTCGCGGTGATCTCGGTGATCATGCACTTCGTAACCGGACGACGCGCAGTCTAACTCCAAGCTTCTTGTTCCAGGGGGAACAGCCTCGGCAGATCGCCGGGGCTTTTCCGTGTGCGGGGTTAGAATCGTGATGCGAGGTGAGCGATGGATTGAGCGGATGCGATCTGTGGAGGTCTGCTCTGGGGTTCCATGTATCAGAGCGTCAAATATCTCGCCGGACGGGTTGGTGATCCGCATAAAGGGGAAGGAAATCTCGGTGGACCGACCAGGACATCCTCGCTGCGTTTCCTGAACTGAAGGTGAAAACGGTTTGGGACATAATTACCAATGCCGACGAGCGCCTCGGCTGGGATACCGAGACGCTGGTGGACTGGACCGAATGCAAGTCGGTCGAGAGGGTTCCAGGCCGCTGCTCGGGAGCACCTACGATCGTGGGAAGCAGGATATTTCCGGACACGATAGCAAAGTACTATTGGCACGGTGCAACCGTCGAGGAAATCCATGAACATTATTGCAGCTTGTCGCGAGAGATGATTTTGTAACTCACCCGGTATGTTGAGTCGCGCGAGGCTTCGACTTGATGAAGGTGCGGCAACTGCCGGCATGGCTGATGTTCAGGAGCGCGGCGAAGCTGGTCGTGAAGACGCGTGTCCTCAAATCGTGCTTCTCACTCGCCAGGCGCACACGTTCTCGGAATTCTAATTGCAGACGGCGAGCGAGAAGGGTTGGGGAAAGAAGTTCGACGGTATAGAAGGCCCGATGTACTTCGTTACTGCGTCCGATGCCCTCACAATTTGGAAAGCTGGCGAGTACGTGGTGCAAGTAATCCACGTTCGGTACCCTTATTCCGAAAATCTCGAAGACGGCGCCAGAAATCTGCCACGAGAGGAGCAGAAGAGGGCTTGGTTTCAACATCGCGCCTGGTTCTCACTCGATCTGTGGAACGGGACAATGGACAGGGGCCGCAAATTGCCAAAGAAGGAAGCCTATGCTGCGCTTGCCAGATTTGCCCTTCACCTTGGCGACTCAAACTGCTGCGCAATTTACTTCCCGGACGAGGGATGGATGTTGCCCAACGACGGTGCGCAGAGACAGAACTGAGGCGGTTGAGAGACAGGTTCAAAGCCAGATCGAGCCGTATCAGTCGATAAACCGCCGCGTAATCCCGCCGTAGGCGTCGATGCGCCGGTCGCGTAAAAACGGCCAGTTGCGGCGCGTGTCTTCGAGCAGCCTGGGGTCGATCTCCGCGATCAAAATCTCTTCCTTGTCGTGCGAGGCCTGCGCGATGACGCGGCCGAATGGATCGGCGATGAAGCTTCCGCCCCAGAATTCCAGGCCCGCGCCTTCCGGACCCTTCATCATGATGCCGTTGTGCAGCACGTCGCCGTGCTCGTGCCCGACGCGGTTGACCGCTCCGACGAAGACTCCGTTCGAGATGGCGTGGGCACGCTGCATCGTCTGCCAGGCGGAGTATTGCGCTTCGCCGAACTCCGCCTTCTCGGACGGGTGCCAGCCGATAGCGGTGGGGTAGAAGAGCGTCTCGGCGCCCATGAGCGCCGTGATGCGCGCGGCCTCGGGATACCATTGGTCCCAGCAGATGAGCGTGCCGATGGGGCCCTGGGTGGTGTCGAACTTGCGGAAGCCGAGGTCGCCGGGCGTGAAGTAGAACTTCTCGTAGTAGAGCGGGTCGTCGGGGATGTGC
>CAXTMK010000232.1:0-5374 GCA_964245315.1 uncultured Acidobacteriaceae bacterium
AAACGGAGCAGTCACAAGCCGAACGGCAGCGAAGATGAAAACGATTAACAGGATGAGCGAGATCATTTGTGTGTTCTTTCCTATACGCGCAGGCGGTTGAGGGTTGAGTCCCCACTCATCGCGATTGAGTCGCGATGAGTGGGGCACAGTGGGTTACTTGTCGCCTTCGATGTCGCGCGGCTTCATGGCCTTTACGTTGGCCATCAGGTCGCTCATCTTCATGCCGCTCAGAGCCTCGAACAGCGCCGGAACCTGGGCCGCGATTTTGGTCATGTCGCCGGTCAGCTTGTTGACTCCGGTGTGCTCGTCGCCTCCTGTCGATACGATGGTGATCTTGTCCACCTTCGCCAGCGGCTCGGCCATGGCGCGCACGACATCGGCCATGTTGGTGATGAGTTTGTCGACTACCGCGGCCTGCGTCCACTCCTGGTATGCCTCGGCCTTCACGTTCATCGCCTTGGCTTCGGCTTCGCCCTTGGAAAAGATGATGTCGGCCTCGGCGGAACCCTGCAGGCGCGTGATTGCGGCCTGCGCCTCGCCCTGTGCGCGTGCGGCTGCGGCACGTCCTTCGGCTTCGATGGTGATGCGATTCTTCTCCGCTGCGGCGATGTTGCCGATGCGCAGCGCCTCGATCTCCGAGCCCTTCAGCACAGTCGAAATCAATTCCGCCTCGTGACGGCGAATCTCAGCCTCCTGCACCTTCACCTGCTGTTCTTTCTCGATCTGCAGCACCTTTACCTGCTCAGCGACAACCTGCTGCTGCATGACGTTGGTCTGCAGCTCATACGCCTTATCGGCCTGCGCCTCCTGGCGCCGCGACTGCTCAAGAAACTGCGCCTTCTGGATGGAGAGGTCGCGCTGCGCCTCAGCCTGCTTGCCCAAGGAAGCCGTCTCCGCGATGACGCGATCCTGGTCGGACGCGGCCTTTGCGATTGCCGCCTCGCGCAGCGCATTGGCGCGGCGAATGGCTGTGTCGCGCTCGGCTTCAGCCGATGCAATCTCAGCGTCGCGCTTGATGCGGGCGACGTCCGGGCGGCCCATATTGGTGATGTACTCGTTCTTGTCGCGGACTTCACGAATTGTGAACGAGATGACTTCAAGGCCCATCTTCGACATGTCGTCCATGCAGGTGGAGCGCATGCGCTCGGCCACCATCTCGGGTTCCTTGACGATCTGCTCGACCGTCAACTGGCCGATGATGCCGCGCAGGTGGCCCTCCATGACGAGGCGGATCAGGCTCTCGCGCTGGTCGGGCGACTTCGAAAGGAACTGCTCGGCCGCGGTAAGGATCGACTCCTCATCGGAACGGACTTTGATCTGTGCGACAGCTTCAACCGTGACCGCGACGCCCTGCTTGGTGTAGAGATCCTGCTGCGGCGCGACATCGAAGCTCATGAGTTCGAGCGTGAGCTCGCGGTAGGTCTCAACGACCGGGAAGATAATGGCCGCGCCGGACTTGATGACACGCGGCTTGCGAAAGCCATAGACGATGATGGCCTGGTTGGGCGCGGCCTTGCGAAACATCTTCGCAATGGCGACAAGTAAGAAGAGAATTGCGATGACTGCCAGACCGACGATAACTGCGACGGAGTTCTGCATGGTCTTTCCTTAGATAGTGCAGGGTTATATGGGTTGAACAACTTTGGGGACTACTCGCTGAAACATCACCGCGTCAGCTCATCCAGAGGACTGACATAAGCAATCCCCTTCGCATAACGCAGTACGACAACCTCCGTGCCACGCGGGATCGGCGCGCCCGTATCGCTGCGTGCGGCCGAGCCGCGGCGAGCCCCGGTCTGCGTGAACAGAATCTCCCCAATGCCGCCTTCGCGAATCTCATCCGAGACGCGAGCGACCACGCCATCCATGCGAGTGTCCTCGGCGGATAGCACCTGCTCGCGCGGAAGCAGCAGGCGGAAGAGCACGACATACAACACGCTCGCCGCAGCAAGACCGGATCCTACCGACAAGAGCAGCACAATGGATGTGATCAGCGCGCTATGGGTGCTCAGCAGGTATCCCGCGCCGCCAAACCAACAAAGAAACGCCGGCAGTGTAAATCCATTGATCGCCGAAAGCCCTCCGCCATGGTGGTGATGCGTGGACGCGTGAAAGTGCAGATGCCCAAAGTGAACGCGGCCGAGTCCGCCGAACACCGCCAGCAGACTCATCACCAGCCCGAGAACGAAACAGATCAGATAGAACGTATTCATTTGGAAGCCTTCCTCTTGCCTGTCTTTGGTTTGCTTTCCTCTACCGGCGCCGGCGACAGCACCGCGCCCAATCGCTCCACCAATGCCGGCGTCTGTAGGATCTTCTCGAGCAGCATCAGGCAACCGCGCGAGTCCTGGTGATGCGCCACGGCCAGCAAAGCCCGGCAGATATCCGGATCGCGCCGGCCGAAGCGTTCGGCTCCGGCTACCAGCCACAGATCGAGTTGATCCTCGTTGATCTCGACCGTGCGCAGCTCGGCCTGGAAGTTCTCCGGATCCTCAACCAGGTAGCCTGGATGCACCTTGAAGAAGCGCGCCAGCAGCAGCCGCGTGGTGTTGGTGAGGTGCGGCCTGGCGCCCGATTCGAGCTGCGAAAGATACGACTGCGAGATGGTCTTGCCGCGCGTCTCCTCCGCAATCGCCTTGACGAGTTCCTGCTGCGTCATCGCGCGGTCGAGTCCGCGCAACGAACCTTCGACCTCGCGCAGATACCGGATTTTCTCCGCCAGCTTCATAGGGCACCGTTGCCTTATTGCGATCTGTGATAATCATATTGCAAATCGTAATACTAAGCAAGAAAAATCGGGATCTTTCTGCGAGCGGTGGAAAACCCGGCTGAATTCCGCCGCTGTAAACTGACTTCATGGCCACCTCCGCCATCACGATTCGCAAGTTCGCGCCGTCGACGCTGAAGCAGCAGATGCTGCGCCAGCTCGTCTGCTCCGACGCGCCTGAACAGGCGCTGCGTTATCGCGGCGTCAACATGATCGCCGGTGTGGACGAGGTTGGACGCGGCGCGCTCTTCGGGCCGGTCGTCGCTGCCGCCGTTATCCTGCCGCCGCGCACCCTGTCGCTCGCGAAGGCCGGCCTGACTGACTCCAAGCAACTGCTGCGCAAGGATCGCGAGCGGCTCGACCGCAGGATCCGGGGCACGGCGCTGGCGATTTCGGTCGCCGCCGTGGACGCCGCGACGATCGATCGCGTCAACATCTACCAGGCCACGCGCATCGCCATGCTGACCGCGGTCAAGGGCCTCGCCATCGCGCCCGATCACCTGCTGATCGACGCCATGCGCCTCGACCACCCCTGCCCGCAGACAAAGCTCATCTACGGCGATTCGCTCTCGCTCTCGATCGCCGCCGCATCGGTGGTGGCAAAGGTCTATCGCGACGCCATGATGCGCGACCTCGATGCGGTTCATCCGCAATACGGCCTGGCCTCGCACAAGGGCTATGCGACGCCCGAACATCGCCGCGCGCTGCAGCAACATGGCCCGTGCGAGTTGCATCGGCGCAGCTTTGCACCCGTCCGCGCGGTTGATCCGGAGGCGGTGCTTGACGTGGATATGCTGCCCGGCGAGACGCTCTTCGACGACCTTGAACTGACAACGGAGACCGTGTGGGCCTGAAACTGCTGCTGGTGGTCGCGCATCCCGATGACGAATGCTTCGCCTTCGGCGGCGCGCTGGCGCTGGCGGCCGATCAGGGCGTCGAGACGCACGTCATCTGCCTGACCGACGGCCAGGCGGCTTCAAATCGTGGCGCCGCGGCCTCGGCCGAAGAGTTGGGCCAGATGCGCCGCGCGGAGTTTGCCGCATCGTGCGATCTGCTCGGCGTGCACCAGCATGAAAGCTGGGGCTTGCAGGATGGTCAACTGGAGCATGCGGACTTTTCCGCGATGGCGGCGCGGCTGGTAACGAAGATGCGTGAGTTGAAACCTGAGGTGGTCCTCACCTTTGGCGGCGATGGCGCGGTGAACACGCATCCCGACCACACCATGGTCTCGGCCTTCACGACGGCGGCATACCACTGGGCGGCATCGGCGAAACGCTTCCCTGCTCTCGGGCCGCTTCACCATGCCGACCGGCTCTTCCACCTCAGCACCAGCTTCTTCATGGAAGGGCGGCCCGCGCCGATGCCGGCGCCGTGGACGCTCACGCTCGATGTGCGCGGCGTGATGGCGCGCAAGCATGAGGCCTTCTGCAAGCATCTGTCGCAGGCTCCGCTGGTTGCGCAGACGAAGACCATGTTTGAGCAGCATGGGCAGAACGAACATTATGCTCTCGTTGCCGTGCGCGAGCCGCAACCGGCGCGGCAGGTGACGAGTATGTTCGAAGGGCTGTAGTGCCGTTGGCGCTTCAAGGCAGTCATATGAGAGTCAGCCAACGGCTTCGGCGACCCGAGCGTTGATGATAGAGCTGCCTGTACTTTGGGCAAGTGACGGGCGGAAGACGTTCTCTGTACAGTTAAGAGTTTTGAGCTGAGAGTTCGGAGTTACTTTGTCGTCGGATTCCAGGCGTTCTTCCCACCTAGCACGGCCTGCGGCGTATACCGGCCAACCTCCTGCGACGTAAGCACCAGGCTAGCCGTCGCGGCGCCCGGCCCGGTCGGCTTGTAGACGCGGAAGTATGCCGTCTCCAGCCGATGGGTCTGCGGCGTCCAGTCGCGCCAGCCGTTGGGCGAGATGTGCGCGCCCATCACAGGGTTCAAAAACACGACCGTGGCCAGGTCGCGCCAGGGCTTGCCGAGCACCACGTTGGACACGCCTGGATCGGCAGTTAGGCGGCAGTTGCGAAAGACGAACAGGCTCTCCTGCGCAGTGTAGTGCCGGCCCTGCGCGGTGATGAAGCCGCCCCCCTCTGGGCGCACCGTCGAATGGAGCTCACAGTCGTCGAAGTAGGCGGTGCCGTCGCCCGCGATGAAGCCTACGTTCCCGGCAATGTAGCACTTCGAGAAGTAGCTGCGGCCCGGTTCGCACGCGCTTCCTGTGGCTGCGGCGCAGTTCTTCGCGCCGGCGTACAGCGTGGTCTGGTTGCCGAGGATGCGGACGTTGCGCAGTACGTTGCGGTCGCCCATCAGGTTCAGCGCCTGTGCCTGCGGGCTCGGCGGCGGGCCGCCTGGGCCGGGCCTTGCCGGAGGCGGCGCCAGCGGTTCCTCCGGCCTGTGCGGCGGGGCGAAGTCGTTCTGAAATGTGATGTTTTCAGCGGTAAAATCGTCGCCGCGCACGCGCACGGTGGCGTTGCCCTGCGTGGGGGTCTGCGTGCCCCGGCTCAGGTCGAAGACGATGACGGTCTTGCTCGCATCGGCGTTCGCGCTCTTCAGCGTCACATGCGACTGCGTCACCGACACGCGCTCGCGGTACGTTCCAGGCGCAACCAGCAC
>CAXTMK010000233.1:0-4768 GCA_964245315.1 uncultured Acidobacteriaceae bacterium
GATGGAGACGACCAACATGAGCGTCGGCCGCGGCTCGCCCACGCCCTACGAGAACTTCGGCGCGCCCTTCCTGAATGCCTCAGAATTGGCGGCTTATCTGACCGCCCGCAAGATCCCCGGCGTTACCTTCTCGGCAACCACGCTAGCCATCGCCGAGACGGCCGAGAAGTATCCCTTCCACGGCCAGACCATCCCCGCCATCCACCTCACCGTCACCGACCGCGCCGCGCTCGATACGCCGGAGCTGGGCGTCGAACTCCTCTCCGCGCTGCACCACCTCTACCCCACGCAGTTCCAGCTCGAAAAGGCTCGCACCATCCTGCTCAACGCCGCCACGCTCGAAGCCCTGAAAGCCAACAAAGACCCGCGAGACATCGCCGCAACATGGGTTGCTGCGCTCAGCACCTTCAAAGCCCAGCGCAAGCAGATCCTGCTATACCCCGAATGACGCACTTTTGTTTGTCGTCCCGGAGATATCTGCTTTTGTGCTTCGCTTAGAATGTTCGATAGGAGAACGCTCGCATGCCCCGCATCAACTTCCAGCAGCAACTCGTCGCGTTGAAGGACAAACTGCTCGCCATGGCCGCGCTCTCGCAGCAGGCGCTTGAGTTTTCCGTCGAGGCCTATCTGGGCCGCGATATCGGCCTCTCCAACCACGTCCAGGAGATCGAGGCCGCCATCAACGCCGCCGAAACCTCCGTCGACGAGATGGCCTACGACCTGCTCGCCAAGGAGCAGCCCATGGCGATCGACCTGCGCTTCATCCTGTCGGTCATCAAGATCAACGGCGATCTCGAACGCATCGGCGACCAGTCGACCAACATCGCCTCGCGCACCATCGCGCTCGGCAACCTCCCTTCGATCTCGCTTCCGGTCGATATTCAAACTATGGGCGACAAGGTCGGCATCATGATCCGCCGGGCGATCCAGGCCTTGTTAGAGGGCGACTCCAAGCTCGCCGAATCCGTACTCGCCATGGACGACGAGATCGACGAGATGAACCGCGCCATCCAGACCGAGCTCGTCTCCGTCATGCAGCAGCATCCGGAGGTCGCGGAGCAGTCGCTCAACGCCATCATCATCAGCCGCAATCTGGAGCGCGCCGCCGACCACGCCACCAACATCGCCGAAGACGTCATCTTCTGGATCAAGGGCAACGACGTCCGGCACAAGTTCTCGCTGATCGACCTGCGATCGGTTGAGGATAAGCATCTGCCGATCGTTTGAGCAAGGGATCAGGGCCCAGGGATTAGGGCTTGGATTTTACCGATCCCTGAGCCCTGTTCCCCGATCCCTGCTACTCCAGTCCTCGCTGCTTCAACATCGGCCCAATCTCCGGCTTGTTTCCCAGCCAGTGCTCGAACATCGGCCCCAGCTCTTCGGTGTTGCCTCGCGACAAAATCATCTCGCGCAGACGATCCCCATTCTCCCGCGTCAGCCCACCGTTCTTCTCGAACCACTCATACGCCGCGGCATCCAGCAGCTCCGCCCACAGGTACGCGTAGTAGCCCGCCGCATAGCCTCCGCCAAAGATGTGCGCGAAGTAGCTGGAGCGATAGCGCGGCGGCACCGCTTCAAGCGCAATCCCCTTCTTCACCAGCGCCGCCCGCTCAAACTCTTCCGGCTCCTGCAACGGAGCATCCGCCGCAAGTGTATGCCACTCCATGTCGAGCTCCGCCGCGGCCAACACCTCGCACAACCCGTATCCCTGATTGAAATCCGAGGCCTTCCGCAGCTTTTCGGCGAGATCCTCGGGCATGGCGGCGCCGGTCTCGTAGTGGCGCGCATAGTTCGCGAACACTTCTCCGTCCAAAGCCCAGTGCTCGTTGAACTGCGACGGGAACTCGACGAAGTCGCGCGCCACGCTGGTGCCCGACAGCGCCGGATACTGGACCTCCGAAAACATCCCATGCAGCGCATGCCCGAACTCGTGAAACAGCGTCGTCACCTCGTCGAATGTGATGAGCGCGGGCTGGCCGTCGGCGGGCTGGGCAAAGTTACACACGTTGTAGACGACCGGCGCCGTGCCCAGCAGCTTCGACTGGCGCACGAAGCTGCTCATCCACGCGCCGCCGCGCTTGTTGTCGCGCTTGAAGAAGTCGGTATAGAAGATCGCGAGGTGCGAGCCATCGGCGTTGAAGATTTGATAGACACGCACATCCGGCGCATACACCGGCAGGTCGTCACGCTCGAGAAACGTGATGCCGAAGAGCTTCGTCGCCGCGTAAAACACGCCCTGCTTCAGCACGCAATCGAGTTCGAAATACGGCCGCACCTCAGCCTCATCGAGATCGTACTTCGCCTTACGCACCTGTTCGGAATAGAACTCCCAATCCCAGGGCTGCACCTGGAATCCGCCGCCCTGCTGATCGATCAACGCCTGAATCGCCTGCTGCTCGCGCTCGACCAGCGCAATCGCCGGCGGCACCAGCGCGTCCAGAAACGCGGTCGCGGCCGCAGGCGTCTGCGCCATCTGGTTGTCGAGCTTCCAGGCGGCATAGCTCTCAAAGCCCAGCAGCGCCGCCTTCTCGGCACGCACCTGCGCCAGCCGCGCGATGGTCGCGCGGGTATCGTTGTCGTCGTTACGCTCGGTGCGCGCGAGCGCGTTCTCAAAGATAGCCTGCCGCGTCTCGCGCACGCTCAGTTGCGCCAGCACCGGCTGCTGCGTCGTGTTCTGCAGCGGGATCGCAAAGCCATCGCTCTCGCGAGCCTTGGCGGCTGCCTCCGCACTCGCAAGCTGCGCCTCGTCCAACCCGGCCAGCGCCGACTTATCCTGAGTGAGGAAAGCGCCTGCCTTGTTCGCCGCAAGCAGGTAGCGACTGAACGCGTTCGAAAGCGTCGAAGCCTCCGCATTCAGCGCCATCATCTTCGCCTTATCGGCCTCGTTCAGCTTCGCGCCGGCCTGTACGAAACGCTTGTAATACAGATCCAGCAGGCGCGCCGACTCCGCATCCAGATCCAACTCTTCGCGCTGCTCATAGATCGCCGCGATGCGTCCGAACAGCGCCGCATCGAGATAGATCGCATCCTCGTGCGCCGACATCTTCGGCGCCATATCCTGCTGCAACTGCTCTACGATTGGATTGGTGTAAGCGCCCGCGATCGCGCTCAGCGCCGACTCCGTGCGATCAAGCAAGTCGCCCGTCTGCTCCAGAGCGACGATGGTATTGGCAAATGTCGGCAAGGCCGGATTATCCGCGATCGCACGCACTTCCTTCGTTTGCTCCGCCATCCCCGCCAGCAGCGCCGGCTCATAGTCGGAGTCGACAATCCGGTCGAATGGCGGCACGCCGAAGGGCAATGCGCTCGCCGCGAAGAACGGATTCGCCGGCCCAAATTCAATCTCCGCCACTGCCGCTTCCACCAACAAATCTGTCGCCACTGCCGCGTGTCCCCCTTGAAGAGCTTGTTGCAATCCTTACATTGCCGTACCAGGACAAAGGCCGGGGCTAAAGCCCCGCTGATTCCTCTTCCGCGGTTCGTGGGGCTGAAGCCCCACGCTAATCCCCAACCTCGAAGATCGGGCTTCTTCACACTCTCGATGCAAAGAAGCATCAGCCTCGATTGTAGAACCCTCACCCTAAAGTGCTATCTCAATTGCTAAGCTCGCAGGTTACCTTCGGAACATCAGTAACTCGGGGGCCCTTACCATGCGTTTCTTCCTTCCTGCCTTTGCACTCCTGTGCGCCGCTTCCCTTCCCGCACAAGCTTTCCAGAACCATCATTCCGGCGGGGTCTCAGGCTCCGGCGCGGGCTTCAGCGGTTCGGGAACATTCACGGCCACGGAGAACTCGGACGGCTCCTACACCATCGACAGCCTCACCGGAGACACCAACTCCGGCATCGGCAGCCTGATCGGGGCCGGCGGCTTCAACGGCAACGACAACCTGCTCTTCCCCGGCAGCGCAAGCCAGGTCGACACCGCGGGCTTTGCCTTCACCGATGTCCAGGGCGACACCGCCTTCCAGGTCGACATCTCTTCGTCTTCCGATGGCGACTACTCGGCTTACGTCTTCGACTCCGACCACGTTGCGCAGACCATCCCCGTAACCTTCTCGCTCGACGACAGCGGATCGGCCCCGCAGTTCGCGAAGTTTGCGAGTCTCTTCTCGATGGCGGATACGGGCAACGTTCAGAACTTCAGCTTCTCGATCGGCGAAACCGCGGTCGCCGCGACCCCGGAGCCGTCGAGCCTGATCCTGCTCGGCAGCGGCCTGGTGGGCGTCTGCGGAATCGCTCGCCGCCGCTTGCGTTCGGCATAGGTCCTCGGCACGTCAAGGCCTCGCTCCGAAATGTCGGAGCGAGGCCTTTTCGTTTGCCGACCGAATCGATCTACTAACGATTCATCCGGTGGGAGCGGCGAGATTTGTCGTGGCAAGCGTGCCCGGTGTAGACTTGCCACGACCCCGTTGTCAATTGAAACCCCGGCACCAGACGCGCTTTGCGCAATCTCCACATACAGGAGTCACACATGACCCCACGTTTCGCGTACACGCTTGCAGCCGCCTGCCTCGCGGTCATCCCCGCGCAGGCGCAGGCGCCCGGACTGGCCGATATCAACACCCAGCTGCGAGCGCAGGAAACAAAGGATTCGCAGTTGATGTGGTGGCTACATGAGGTGACCGACGTCTACGGGCCGCGCCTCACCGGCTCGCCCGGCCTGAAGGCGGCGGAAGACTTCGCGGTGAGCCAGATGCAGAAGTGGGGCTTTACCAACGTCCATCTGGAAGCCTGGAATTTCAACCATCCCGGCTGGCAGAACTACGAT
>CAXTMK010000233.1:4778-5241 GCA_964245315.1 uncultured Acidobacteriaceae bacterium
CCGCTGAACGTGCGCGCGGTCGCATGGACGCCGGGTACCAGGGGCGTGGTGCAGGGTCCGGTGCTGGTGGTCGAACCGCCTCAACCTCCGGCAGGCGCAGGACTCGGCGCGCGCGGCGGCGGCGGAGGCTTCGGCGGTGCGGGCGGAGGCATGACGCCCGAGCAATTGGCCGCGATCCAGAATCCCGGAACAGCGCCCCCGCCCATGCCCGCGCCCACGCCGAGCGCGAATAAACCTGTGACCCAGGCCGATCTCGATGCTTATCTGGGGTCGATCAAGGACAAGATCAAAGGCTCGGTCATCTTCTACGGTCCGCATATCCAGGTGGCGGAAAGCTTCGTGCCCGCTCCGTTGCGCCGCACCGAGGAATCCTGGTCGCAGCCCCGCGGCGGACGTGGCGGGGCGGGTGGCGGCGCGCGCGGCGGAGCAGGCGGCGCGGCTCCCGAGGGTCTCACCGCAGCCG
>CAXTMK010000234.1:0-5215 GCA_964245315.1 uncultured Acidobacteriaceae bacterium
AGCGCTGGCCGTCTTGCTTTAGCTCCCGTGCCCGCTCTCCACTCTGCGGCATATAAAACAAACTCAGCCTCGGCAATCCTCTCGCCTCCAGCAATCTCTTGTGCAATAACTGCTGTTGAATCTGCCTGATCTGCACGGCCTGCATCCTGCCCCGGTACGGCGCCAGCTCGCGCTTCGCCTGCTCCCGCAGTCCAACCAATTCGTCTTCGCTCGCCGATGCCATCAGCCCCGCAAACATCTTCTCTTCGAGCACCGTCAGCGTGCGGTCCAGATCCTCCAGTGCCATCTCGCTGTCTGCCAGCTCCCGCAGCCGCGCCGCAATCGCCTGCTCCAGCCCGGTCTTCTCGATCGCCTCCGCATTCTGTTCCAGATAAGCCCGGACCCGCGCCGCCTCGAACCCACTCTCCCGTTCCGGCTTGTCGCTCGCCGGACGAGAACCCGTCGCCGCCTCCGCCGCTGCCTCCGCAGCCTGCATCACCGCCTGCGCCGCCCATGCGAGCCCGTTGATCCTGCGCGTCCGTCCCTTCGCCCGAATCTTCTGCGCGTCGTGCCTGTCGAAGGCATCGTCGATCCCGCGCAGCACCACCTCCAGCGGCAGTCCCGCCTCGTGCCACGTCTCGATCAGCGCCCAATCCAGCGTGGACAACATCAGCAGCGAGCCGCGCCGCTGCTGAAATCGCTCCTCGATTTCCGTGAAGTAGTTGTAGTAATTCAGCATTGCGCCCGCTTTCGCGCTTCGCCGCTAAGACGCATGGATCTTCTTCACGCCCGAAGGATTTCCCTCCGGGTCGTCAGGCCGCATGGATGAAAGAATTGCATCGGCGACCGAAGCCGCGGCTCGTGCCGCCGGGACGTCGTGCACGCGCAGCAGGTGCGCGCCGGCCAGAATCGCCGCCACATGCGCCGCTGTGGTAGCTTCCTGGCGGCTCGCGTCCGTCGCCTTCGTCAGGTGCGCCGTCAGGAACTTCTTGCGCGAAACCCCCACCAGGAACGGCAGCGCGAACTGGTGCAGCTCCGTAAAATGCGCCATCAGCACGAAGTTCTCGTCGCCCATCTTGCCGAAGCCGAATCCCGGGTCCAGCACCATGTTCGAGCGGCTCATTCCGGCCGACCGCGCCAGGGTCAGCGTATGCGCCAGGCCGGCGATCACCAACGGCAGAATGTCGCTGTGCGGCAGCGGCGGCAGCGTCGTCCAGGACCGCGGAGCGCCGCGCGTATGCATCAGGATCGACCCCGGCTCGTCGCGCGCCATCACGGCCGCCATACGCGGATCCCAGATCAACCCGGAGACATCGTTGACCACTTCAGCGCCGGCCTGGATGGCCATCTCGGCGGTGGTGGCGTGGTAGGTATCCACCGACAGAATTGCATCCGGCCGCGCCTTGCAGATCGCGCGGATCACCGGCAGCACGCGTGCCTGCTCCTCGGCCGCGGAGAGCGGCGTCGCATCCGGACGCGTCGATTCCCCGCCTATATCGATCAGGTCGGCGCCCTCATCCAGCAGGCGCAACGCCTGTTCCAGGGCTGCATTCGGCTGCAGGTATCGGTTGCCGTCGGAGAAGCTGTCCGGCGTCACATTCAGGATGCCCATCAGCAGCGTGCGCCGGCCCAGGGGCAGACTGCGCGTGCGAAGGCGCCATGTATAGCGTGATCGTGCGTGGAAAGACATGAATCAGAGCCTCAACGAAGTGTCCAGTGCGTGAGAGAGGCGTTGCCGCTCAGCGATGCCGCTTACGCAGCAGCTACGCCCTCAGACCGTCATCAGTTCCTTTTCCTTGGCTTTGAACAGCTCATCCAGGCGCTTGATCTCGGCGTCCGTCAGCTGCTGCACCTCTTCGGTTGCACGCTTCTCGTCGTCGGCGGAGATCAGCTTATCCTTCGCCGCCTTTTTGATCGCTTCGTTCCCATCCCGGCGGATGTTGCGCATCGATGTCTTGTGGCCTTCGAGCACGGCTGCAAGATTTTTCACCGCTTCCTTGCGCCGCTCCTCGTTCATCGGTGGAATCGGGACGCGGATGACGCGCCCATCGTGCATCGGATTGAAGCCCTGATTGGAGGTCCGAATCGCCTTCTCGATCGCCGGTACCAGCGCGATCTCCCACGGCTGCACCAGGATCAGCTGCGCCTCCGGGGTGGTGATCTGGGCGACCTGCGACACCGGGGTATCGGTGCCGTAGTAGTCCACCTTGACCTGGTCGAGCATATGAACGCTGGCACGGCCCGTGCGCGCCGAGAGCAGGTTCGCGCGGAAGTCGTCGACCGTCTTCTCCATGCGCGTCTTCAGTTGCTGATATACGTCCTTCAGTGCCACGATGCTCGCCATTGCCGATGCCATATCTTCGAATCCTTACGCGCAGCTGCGCCGTGTCCGATTCTAAATGAAACCGACCGGCTCGACAGTCCGGGTGCCCCATCTCAATCGCGGCCTTCTCGCGATTAAGGTGGGGAAGCATACACTCACCCAAGCGGATGCTGTAGCGTCTTCAACCGCCTGCAGGCCTCCGCCAACTCCTCATCTTGTTTCGCGAAACAAAACCGCAGCAACTCATCGCCCGCCAGACTTCCCGGCCGGAAGAACGCCGAACCGGCCACCGATGCTACGCCTGTCCGAGCCAGCAGGTCGCGCGACTTCTCCGCCGCGTTGCGCCCCTGCAAAGAGCCCGTACTCGCAAGAATGTAATACGCGCCGTCCGGCACATGCGGCGTCAGCCCGGCCGCGCGCAGAGCCTCCACCAGCACCGCGCGCTTGCCCAGATGATCGGTCGCCAAAGCGGTATAGAAGGACTGCGGAAGCTGTTCCACGCCATCCGCGACGCCATGCTGCAGCGGCGCCGGCGCGCAGACGTAGGTCATGTCGTGGAAGTACCCGATCGAGGGCACCCAGCGCGGGTCGGCAACCAGATAGCCGATGCGCCAGCCGGTCACCGAAAACGTCTTCGAGAAGCCCGACATCAGGATGGTGCGGCCGCGCCTTCCGGGCAGCGAAGCCGGGCTCACATGTCGCACGTCGTCCCCCGGCTCTGAAGGATAGATGAAGTGCTCATAAATCTCATCCGTGAAGATAAAGAGCTCACGCTCTTCGGCAATCTCCGCCAGCCCCTCCAGCTCTTCGCGCGTAAACACCTTGCCCGCCGGATTGGATGGCGTATTCACGACCATCGTCCGCGTCCGCGGCGTCAGCGCCGCCCGAACCGCGTCAAAGTCAAGCTTCCACTCCGGCCCGGCCAAGGCCACCGGCACAGGCGCCACCTTGCGCGCGCGCAGCATGTTCGCGTGATAGCCATAGAATGGCTCAAACAGCAGCACCTCATCGCCCGGATTCAGAATCGCGTCGATCGCAGCTTGAAACGCGCCTGTGGCCCCCGAGGTGATAAGGATTTCGCGATCCGGGTCGACCTCGATCCCATGAGTCCGCGCGAGCTGCTTTGCGATCGCATGCCGCAGCCGCGCGATGCCGTCGAGCCGCGTGTAGATGTTGTGGCCATCGCGAATGGCACGCTGCGCGCCCTCGACGACGACCGCCGGCGGCTCCGTGTCGCACACGCCCTGCGCCAGGTTGACGCCGCCCATGTCGTCGCACGCGACCGTCATGGCGCGGATTTCCGACTGCACCGTGCGTGGGGCGAGTTCGCTCAGGTGAAGAGTATCCGTAATGGTCAGAACGCCTCCATGACATGCAATCATAGTGCTTCCTGGACAAGGTGACTGAGCGAACTTACTGCTTGATGCGTCGATCGAACGGATATGCGATAGCCTCGGAGGTCCGAAATTCCTGCGCACGAGGGTGCAGAGGGTTGAACAGCACGTTGAACGTATACGGTGTGATCGCGCTGGGAACCCGCAACAAGACCGTCTCACCTCGTTTCAACCATTCCGTGCCGATTGCGCGAGTGACATCCAGGCGCCTCTGCCAATCATCAGGGATGGTAATGTCACCGGGCACCGTATCGGGCCCCTCAATCCGCAACAGCGTGAACTCCGGCGGCACGTCATTGGCGGCGGTGTGAACACACACCTCCAACAGAGCTGTCGAAGGGTTCTCGCTGAGATACACAATGGGCTGACCGGCAAAGTTCCATCGGCCTGGCGCCCTCAGGCCGCCGCCGCCGGTCAGATCGCGATGCCGGCTGATTCGCCAGAGCGTCACTAGACGTACATGCCTTCGTCGATCTGGATCAGCAACTCCTCAACCATGCGACTTCCTGTATCGGTCTTTACCAGCGATAACGGCGTGCGCCCGTCCAAACGGGCATTCGGCGTCCGCAGCCACGCCAACCCCCGCTCCGGATCGCCGTAGACCTGCGTGGCACTCGACAAGACCCTAAGCATGCGAAGCACTCGATCGGACTCTTCCAGGCTCAGCTTTTCGCGCCGCGTCCGACGATGCTGCAGCGTCCGCGAAGCAATCACCGCTTCGTCAATCTCGGCGCGTTGCAGCCCAAGCGCCGCCAGCCGTTTGATCACTGCCGGCGCCAGCCGAGACTCAACCAGGCGCAGGATGTCCGATTCGCCTGCAGGCGTTTGTACTCCCAGCCAATCACCGATCTGAACATGCGCAGCCATGGCATCATCCTCCACCTACAGTATGCCACGCGTTCGCTGGCAAAGTGTACTTCCTTGTCTCACAAGTGATAGTGACGATCCGCTCCCAACACAAGCCCGAGTGTAATCACCGCGATTACAATCTCGCCGATCGCACCCACCAGAAACGGCTTGACGCCCTGCTTCACCAGGTCTTTGAAGCTGGTGCGCAGGCCGACTCCGGCAAACGTGAGCAGGAATGCCCAGCGGCTTAGATTGCCGAGCGCGGCGATCTGCGCTCGCGTAAAGCCCAGCGGCACCAGGCTCGCGAACCGCGGATACAGCCTGGTGTCGAGCGTGCCCAGCGTCGCCAGTAAAGAAATTACGAGAAAGCCGAGGACGAACTTCGGAAACTTCTGCCACAGGAACGCGCCCTTATGCTGGATCGCCTGCGCCTGGCCCTTGCGCGCCCAGTAGATCGCATAGCCGAGCACGACAAAGCCGATGCAGGCATTGCGGCAGGTCTTCGCAAGTACGGCGAACTTGCCAGCGGCATCCGAATAAAGCGCACCGGCAGCCGTGGCTTCCGCCGTATTGTCGACGGCCAACCCGGTCCACAGCCCATAAGCGTGGTCGGACATGTGCAGCGCGTGGCCAACCAGCGGAAAGAATACCAGCGAGATCGCTCCCAGCG
>CAXTMK010000235.1:0-5147 GCA_964245315.1 uncultured Acidobacteriaceae bacterium
ATTCGGGGGTGCGTGGGATCAAAAACAAGGCTTGCCACGGATAAAGAGGAAAGACCGATAAGAGCGGATCACGCGATGTGGAATCTGTCGAGAGATGACGGCCAGAGCACTTTGTAATGGTCTTCCGCAAATGCTCGATAGCCAGCTCTGAAGATTAGTCCAGGTGCGATCTCGTCGATGAATTTCGCTACTTCTGCGAACTGCGCTTCAGGCGCGTTGCAATGAATGAATATGTTGAACTCGTTCATTCCGCAATCGTGGCCGTCCAGTTTTGCAACCTTCGATTTGCGGAGGCGAACGTAGATCGCTTGCTCCAGCACCGTGAATCGATCGTAGTCCGCGAGCGTACTGGCTTCGAACTGGAAAACGAGTTGGAATTGGTAGCCATTCATCATGACGTTATTTGCTGGTCATTACTTTGCAGTCACTGAGCGTGAAGTGCCACATCTCGTGGTGACTTTCGCGATTCACGACAAGCTGCGCGGGTATCTGAAACCCGCTCACGATCTGGTACGTGTACTTGAAGATGAGGTGATTGCCAGCCTGGAAGTTTCCGTTTTCGCCCATGGTCCAGCTTCGCAGAAGGAAACCCTGCGGCCCCGGACCAAACTCGAACTCCTGGCGGTCGCCATCGGAGCCTTTGGCCGCCATGCTCCGAAGGCTCATCTCGCGCGTAAGCAGCATGACTGCATCAATGTTATCCATCTTCAATTCCATTTTGTAACCGGAAGCGATCGCTTGAAAATGGACAGGTGTACTCGGGGATGGAAGCAGCGCATTGTTGCTTGCTACCAGCCATGTGCGCAGGCTGAAACGAAGCGAGTGTTTCAGCAGGCCTTCCGCCATTCCGCCGTGAGGAAGTTTCTGCTCCTGCGCCTCTGTCATGCCGGATGACACGATCGCATCCTCGCGCGTGACGGTTACGCGACTCGCGATAGGTTGGACGAATTTCTCGATCTCTTCATCCGTTCCTTCGTCGCCGACGCGATACGTCTCCAGCCAATGCTGCTTCCAGTTGAAGCCGACGGCGCAATCGAAAGATTTCAGATCTCGCGCGAAGGGATCGTCATAGCTTTGCACGGGCCTGCGCCAGAAGCGCGGCATCGTCGGCCGGCGTTTGCGCATGGCAGAGCTGGGCACAAAGGATGAACAGGAGGACTTGGGAGAAATTTCGCATGACGTACTATACGCCACTGTCATGTGAGTTCTTCACGCAGCGCTTCCATCTCGGCGAGGGCGTGCTGGTTGCCGGTGCGGTTGGCGGTGGCGATGCCCTCGTGCAGGCGGGTGATGGCGGCCTCGGGCTGCGCGTTGGCGGCCATGGTCTGGGCGGACATCTGGTAGGCCGGCACGTAGTCGGGATTGTCGGCGATGCAGCGGTCGAACTCGGCCAGGGCTTCGGGGATACGGGATCGCGAGACGAGTTCCATGGCGAGGCCATAGCGGGCAAAGGCGTCAGTGGGGGATTGCTGGAGGATCTGGGTGAGGAGGGCTACTTTGTCCATAAGGCTATTGTAGGAGCTTTTCTCTTGCGCTCTCAGGCAGCCCCCGCGCCGGCCCCGCCATCAACTTTATGTCTTGAGGCTATGAAGCGCCCGACTTCGATCGCGGCGGGGATAAAAAAACATCCCTATGCTAATACTTGAGACATGGCTCTCGCGGGGTACTCCTGCGAAACCGATGTGTATGCGCCACAGTCCTCCCAGAAAGACAAAAGCGGCACATGGCACGGTGATCACTGGATTCACGAACAATAGCCATAACGCGGCAAAAATAGTACCCCCGAACGGGGGGAGCAAGTGTAGCCAGATTTGGCCCGTTGGTACTTGGCTCAAATGCTCCAGAACGAATATCCCGCGGCCACCCGCAAGTGCAAAAAAGACGAGTAGCACGGCACCAGCTTGGTTTGGGCCGTTCTTTGTTATCTGCATTGCGCCATCACCTCTGATGCGTGTTCTGTGCCGCTGCTGCAACGGCCACATCGAAATGGGGAAATCCGCGCGCAGGACGTGAAGACGGGGGTTCGAACGTAGAATAGACGTATGAGTGATGAGGTTGTTGTTACGCGGCGCGTGAGCGAGTCGCAGTCGGAGCGCAGCGAGATTATCTTTCCGGGCGATGCGAATGCGCTGGGCAATCTGTTCGGCGGCCGGCTGATGCAGTTTATCGACCTGGTGGGCGCGATGGCGGCGAGCCGGCATGCCAGGGCGATCACGGTGACGGCCAGCATGGATCACCTGGACTTCGTCGCGCCGGTGCATGTAGGCGATCTGCTGATCCTGAAGGCGAGCGTGAACCGGGCGTTCCGCACGTCGATGGAAGTAGGCGTGAAGGCGATGGTTGAGGATGTGCGCAAGCAGAAGCTGCGCCATGTCAGCTCGGCTTACCTGACCTATGTTGCGGTCGACCGCGAGGGACAAGGGCTGGTGGTGCCGGGGCTGGTCTGCGAGACGGATCATCAGCGGCGCAGGTGGGAAGACGCCGGGCGCAGACGCGAGATGCGGGCGGGCGAGACGCTCAGGAAGAAACGGCTGCGGGAAGAGTTGGGGTCGGAGTGGAACGTGTGACGGCAGTGCAAGAGAGTTTACGGGCAGTTAGGAGCGAATGATGGCGGCTGGACAGGGAGTTCCGCAGGGGCCGATGCCTCTGCCGGGCGTGGCGCATGTGGTGGCGGTTGGTTCGGGCAAGGGCGGCGTGGGCAAGACCACCGTCGCGGTGAACCTGGCGGTAGCGCTGGGCAGGATGGGGTATAAGGTCGGGCTGATCGACGCCGATATCTACGGGCCGAATGTGCCGATGATGCTCGGCGTAACCCGCCAGCCGAATGTGGTGGGCGAGAATCGGATTGAGCCGATTCTCTCGCATGGAGTGAAATTCATTTCGGTAGGGTTGATCTCGCCGGGCGACAAGCCGATGGTGATGCGCGGGCCGATGCTGCACCAGATTATCCGGCAGTTCCTGATGCAGGTGGAGTGGGGCGAGCTGGATTATCTGGTGATCGACCTTCCGCCGGGCACGGGCGATGTGGTGATCTCGCTGGTGCAGACGGTGCCGCTGACCGGCGCGGTGGTGGTTTCGACGGGCTCTTCGGTCGCGCTGCAGGACGCGCGGAAGGCGCTGGAGATGTTCCACCAGGTGAAGGTGGAGGTGCTGGGGCTGGTCGAAAATATGAGCCAGATGCGGATGCCGGATGGGACGATGCTGGATGTCTTCGGCGCGGGCGGCACTGAGCGCACGGCGGCACAGTTCGGGCTGGAGTTTCTGGGATCGGTGGATATGGACCCGAGTGTCCGCAAGGGTGGCGATACCGGGATGCCGGTAGCGCTCGCGGGGCGTGGCAGTGCGCTGGGTGGGGCATTTTATGAGGTAGCGGATCGGGTCATTGCGGCGGCGGAGAAGGTGGCGGAGGGCGAGAGCGACGTGCTGGAGATCAGTTAGATTGTCAGCGGCAAAGGCGCCCTGACGCCGGGCGGGCGCCACTTCGTGGTGTGCTGGACGGCTTCGCCGTGTAGGGCAGTGCTTGACTTACAGCGTAGACTCTAGATATGGCTGAGATCACGCAGCGGCAGCGGGCGATTCTGATGACCATCGTCGAACGGTACATCGAGACCGGGGAACCGGTGAGTTCCGGGACCATCGCCTCCGTCATGGGCGCGGCCAATGTGAGTTCCGCGACCGTGCGCAACGAGATGGTCGCGCTGGCCGATGCCAATCTGCTGGAGCAGCCGCATACCTCGGCTGGCAGGGTGCCGACGGCACGGGCGTTCAGGATGTTTGTGGATCGGCTGGGCGGGTCGGGGCTGTCAGTCAGGTCGCGTGATGAGATCGATGCGCGGTTTGTCGATGTGGCCGGGACGCAGGCGCTGCTCGAACGCACCAGCCATGTGCTGGCTGCGCTTTCGAGCGGCGTGGGCGTGGCGATAGCGGCGATGCCGGGCTGCGATCTGCTGGAGCATGTGCATTTTTCGCGGCTGGCTCCGGCGCGGGTGCTGGCTGTGGTCGTGACGCGAGGAGGCATGGTGCGGGATCGGGTGCTGGCGCTCGATCGCGATCTTTCGCTGACGGAGCTGGAGACTGCGGCGAACTTTCTGAACGAGAACTTTCGCGGATGGGAGATCGAGCGGGTTCGCGCGGAGTTGCGCATGCGGGTCGAACGCGAACAGCTGGAGTATCACCGGCTGCTGGGTTCGATAGAACAGCTTTGGATGAAGGCGGTGGCCGAGGCCTCGGCCCAGACCGTCTACGTTGAGGGAGTCGCAAACCTGGTGGGCATCGGCGGCGTCGATGACCGCGAGCGGCTGCGCGAGATGCTGGGCGCGCTCGAAGCCAGGCAGCGGCTGGTCGAACTGCTGAACGCCTACATCGACGCGCGGCAGGAGAGCGTGCGCGTGGTCTTCGAGCTGGAAGAGCATGCGCCGGAGATGGCGGGGCTGGTGCTGATCGCGGCGCCGGCGCGGATGGGTGGGGAAAATCGCGGGACAGTTGCGGTGATCGGGCCGAAGCGGATGCAGTACGAGCGGACGATGAACGCGGTCGGCTACATCGCGCAGGTGTTGGAAAGACAGGGCCAGGGGTTCAGGGGGTAGGGTGTAGGGATGCATAAGACCTGGGATAAGGTGACGCGGTGGGCAGGAATCGGGAATAATGAAAGTGATGCGGAAAACGGGAGCAGTGACGCGATGGTAGATGAAGTGAAGGATGGAGCGGTTGAGCCTGTTGCAGGTGCAGCAGAGCGCATGGAAGCCGGGATGGAAGAGCAGGCCGATCCGGCGCAGGCTGAGATCATGCATGGAAGAGGCGCTGAAGGGACTGCAGGTTACGGCGGTCGAGACGGTAGGGACGCAGTTCGACCCCCGCATCCATGAGGCGCTGGGAAGCATCGAAACGGCTGAGTTCCCGGACCACCAGGTGATCGAAGAGATTCGGCGCGGATACAAGATCCGCGAGAGATTGCTGCGGCCGGCGATGGTGAAGATCGCGGTGAATTCTGCGCAGGTGAACGACTAGGAACAGGCAGCGGCAAGCGCCAAGACGGGGATTCTGGCTTCGCCAGAATGACGGCGACTTTAGGATTACGGCGACTTTAGGATGACGGCGACTTTGGGAGAGAGATGGCTACGGCGATCGTGACGAAGATCGATTACTAC
>CAXTMK010000236.1:0-4970 GCA_964245315.1 uncultured Acidobacteriaceae bacterium
GTGCTGGTGGGTGCCGTCGGCGTTGCGGTAGCTGATGCCGAGAATAGTATCGAGCGGGGCTCCGTTGGCGAACTCGACGACCGAGAAGTCGAACTCGCGGCGGCAGACGAAGTCGATGGCGGAGCATTCATCGAGCGCGCGGTCGGGGTCGGTGGTTACGGGCGGCCCGACGAAGGTGATCTTAATAGTCGGGTTGGCCTTCTTGATGGCCTGCGCGAGCGCGTGATCGCCGGCCCAGCCGACAGTCGAAGTGAAGAGCACCAGAAACTCGTAGTCCCTGGCGATTTCGATGGTCTCGTCGGCGCTGACATGGTGCGGCGGCGCGTCGAGCAGGCGGGAGCCTTCGAGCAGGCCAGCCGGGTAGGCGAGCCAGACGGGGTACCAGTACGACTCGATTTCGCGGACAGCGGGCCAGCGGGAGCTTGCGCCACCGTCGAAATTTTCAAAGGAGGGCGGATTCAGGAGCAGGGTCTTCAGCGGCTTGGTCATGAGTACCTAATTTTACCATTCGGGTGGGGATTTAAGTGGCTTTCGAGGCAGGTATCCGTTGATGTACCCGGCTCTCGCTCAAGGGTTTTTCACTGTAGTAGACGGGGGTTGCGGCGTGGCGGATGAGCCGGAGTGCATCAGCCAGTCCTCCAGGTGCCCGGTCTGGCGCAGCAGAGAGATCTCCGCCTGGCGCAGCTGGAAGGCGGCATCGATCACCGCCAGATACTTTTCGCGTTCGTTGATCAAAGAATTCTGCTCGTCGGCCGGCGTCAGCGGCTGCGGCGACGCATTGGCGTTGGCCATCTGGACGCGAACGATTTCGAGCTGCTCCTGGGCGCGCTGCTGCTCCAGACTGGCGATCTCCGCCTGCGCCTGGACCAGTTCGATGGTGTGGTTCAGCCTGCCCTGCACGTCCAGTACGTTCATCTGCGCAAACTCGGCATCGTGCAGTGCCCGGTTGGCATCCGCGGCCGATTCGAGCGCCTTGCTGTGGCGAACGCGGTCCAGCAGCGGAATGCTGATCTGCACCCCGAAGGCACTTTCGTTGGCTCCGAGAGTAACCTCATTGGCGCTGTACTGCTTTTGCAGATCCTTAAAGGAGTTGGTGAAGGTGGCGTAGCGGTTGTACTGGCTGAAGAAGGAAACCTGCGGACGGTAGAGGAAGCGCGCATCGCCACGCGCCTGGTCCTCGCGAGCGCGGGCGGTGGCGAAGGCCGCGGCGACGGACGCGTTCGCGTATCCGCGAGTTGTCGCGGAATCGGCAGCGCTGATAGGCCCGGCGGGGAAACCATCATCCGCACGCAGCGAGCCGGGAGGTATCCCGAGCAGACGGGCTAGGTGGGCCCGGTCGTTCGCGGAATCGTTCTGTGCGCGCAGCCGTGCGAATCTCAGGTTTGCGACCGAAAGCTGGGCGTCGAGCAAGTTCATCTTGCTGCTGAGGCCGGCGTCGAAGCGATCCTGCACAATGCTGAGGAGCTTGCCGGCGTACTCAAACTGCTGGCCGAGCACCGCTTCACGCTGCTGGTCATGGTCGAGCGCGACGAAGCTGTTGGCCGCGTCTTCCGCAACGCCCTCGCGGACATCCATCAGCGTTTGTTGCGCTGCGTCGAGGCCGTCGCTGGCGGAGCGGATGTACGAGCTCTGCCCGCCGCTGTAAATGAGCGAGTTTGCCGATACCGAAAAGAACGTTGGCGGATAGTTGCTGTAGCCGTAGCCCTGACCGAGGTTGGAGCCGGCGCTGATGGAAGGAATGAAGACGTCCTTGGTCTCTCGCAGCGAGGCGCGTGCCCGCTGCACGTCCGCCTCGGACGATTTCACGCGCGGGCTGTTGCGCAGCGCCAGGTCGACCGCTGACGCCAGCGAGAGCTGCGCGCTCAGTGCCGGCGCCGCGCAGGCCAGCGTCGCGAAGGCGAACGTGCAGAACGCCCGTCGATGTTTAGAGAGAAAGGTCATTCGACTGGCTTGACTTCGAGTCCGTTGGTCAGGTCGGTTAGGGTCGACTTGGCGCCGCGCACCACGGTGTCGTTGTCGGACAATCCGCTGACGATCTCGACGCTGGTAAGAGTGATGATGCCGGTCTTGACCAGCGTCTTCTGCAGGTGTCCCCTGACGATGCGGAAGACGTAGCTTTGTCCGTTGTCGTTGTGCCAGGCCTCGCGCGGGATGCTCAGCACATGGGTGTGTTGGTTTTGCGTAACCGTGACGGTTACGTTGGTGTAAGGGATCAGGTCCGGGCTGGGGTCGTCAATGGTGATCAGGCAGACGCCGACGCTTCGTGTCGTGTTGTACCCGACCACGCTGGTGGGGGCGAGCTCGACGTGCCCATGCCAGACCGAAAGCGGCTTCGCTGCCCATGTAATCGTGACCGCCTGGCCGACGGCCAGCTTGCCGATGTCCGGCTCATCGAAGAAGGCGCGCACGCGTATGTGGTTCAGGTCCGCCACGTTCATGATGACGTGGCCGAACTCGACGAAGTCGTACTGCGAGTAGGGAATGTTGTACACCGTGCCGTTGATGGGCGAGTGGATATCGATGTTGGCAAGATTGTTCTGGGCCGAGACGACGCCGGCACGCGCGTCGGCGGCGTGAACTTCCGCGTTATGCACCTGCTGCTGGTCGAAGCGCTGAGTCGCGTGGACCTGGGCGTTCTGCAGCGCCAGGTTGGCGTTGTCGAGTCTTTGCTGCGCGGCAGCGACCTCCGCGGGCGAGGCCGCACCCTTGGCCAGCAGCGTCTTGCGCGTCTGCAGCTCGGTCGTCGCCTGCTGCTGCTCCAACTGGGCCGAGGCTAAATCTGACTTGAAACGGTTCAGATCCTCGCGGTTTCCACCGACCGAGAGATCGTGCTGAGTGTCGACGGCATTTTGATAATTGGCCTGAGCGGTCGCGAGGCGGCCGCGGGCATCGGCGTCGTCCATGCGGACCAGCAGATCGCCCTTCTGCACATGCTGGTCGACCGAAACGAAAATCTGCTTGATGGAACCCGAGAACGGCGCCTGCGCCTGAAAGTCTTCAATCGGCTCAACCTTGCCATTGGTCGCAACCGTACTGCTGAGCGTCTGATAGGTGACGGGCGCGACTGTCACCTCCACGATTTCGCGGGTAAACGAGCGCACTCCGAAGACGATCAGGCCAACAACCACAATGCCAGCGAGCCAGAGGAGGATGGAGGTGAGGCGACTTTGCCCTGCGTTTGCCATAGTCTTGAAAGGTCAGTATATAAGACTCAAAGTGACGCCGCAGGAAGCAGCTATTTTGCTGCAAAGCCTATAGAACTGGAATTTCGCACCACGGCCAGGTCGATCAACTCGAGTTCGAGGCCGCCGTAGGTGGGATGTGGGTTTTCGCGCAGGCGATACACAATGTCGATGACGGAATTTCGGTCGAGTTTGGCTCCAAGGACACGTTCGGTCCAGGGCGTCTGTCCCGACCGGCTCCAACCCATCGCGCTCAGTGGCTTTCCATTACAGCGAGTCGTCAAGGGGAGACAAATATGAACCTCCCTGATGATGCGAGGCGGCGCCGAGAGTGCGAGGCCTCGGGTCACGAAGACCGGCTCTGGATTGCCAATGCCGAAGGGCGCACAGCGCTCCACCCAGCGCAGCAGATCGAGGCACAGTTGATCGGCCGGGAGTTCCAGGTCGCAGAACAGCTGCGGAGTAAGCATCTCGTTGGTCAGCCGCGCGCTGGAATGCGTTCGGATGCGTTCGCGCAGCACGATCAGGCGCTCCGACGGGAGTGAAAATCCCACAGCATGCGCATGGCCGCCGAAGCGGGTGAAGAGCGGGCCGGGCCCAGCGTCGTGTGATGCGGTGAGCGCGTCCAGAAGGTGATAGCCTGCGATGGAACGGCCGGAACCATGCGCCTGACCGTCCTCCGTGTTCATCACCAGCGCCGGCCGGCGGGTGCGGTCGACCACGCGCGAGGCCAGGATGCCGATGACGCCGCGATGCCACTCCGGATGATCGAGCACGATGCACTCGGGCGCGTAGTTGCCGGCGGCATCGCGGAGTGAGAGCAGTTGCACCTCGATCGCCTCCAGCGCGGCGGCCTCTGTAGCGCGGCGATCTCGATTCAGATCGTCGAGCTTTTGCGCGAGCTGCACCGCTCGCGCAACATCGCGGGTAAGGAAGAGCTCGACCACATCGGAGGCGATGTCCATGCGACCGGCGGCGTTGATGCGCGGAGCCAGCGCGAAGCCGACTTCCTTCGCGGTCGGCGGCTTGTCGAGCGCGATCTTCGCGACCTGCATCAGCGCCCGCAGCCCCGGTTGGACGGGGTTGCGCAGTTCCCGCAGGCCGAGCCACACCATGGCGCGATTCTCGCCGGTGAGCGCGACGGAATCCGCGATGGTGGCGATGGCGACGAGCTTCAGGAAGCTGGGCAGAATAACCTGATTCAGGCGCTGGCGCTGGGCGTCGGTGGAAGCATGCGCCGCCAGCAGGGCGTGGGCGAGCTTGAAGGCGACGCCCGCTCCGCAGAGGTTTTTGTTCGGGTACGGGCAGCCTGCCTGCGCGGGATTGATGACCGCCGCAGCCTCCGGCACACCCTCGATGCCGTCCGGCAGGTGATGGTCGGTGACGATCAGGTCCAGCCCGAGTGCCCTGGCTTCGGTCGCGGCGGCAAAGGCGCGGATGCCGGTGTCGACCGAGATCACCAGGCGCACGCCGGCCTCAGCCGCTTCGGCGAGTCGCACGTTCTGGATGCCGTAGCCTTCGCGCAGCCGGTGCGGAACGTGGTAGTTCACCTTTGCGGGATTTTCGGGAGGCGCGATGCGCTCGATCGCGGTCTTCAGCAGGACTGTCGCCGTGGTCCCGTCGACGTCGTAGTCGCCGTAGATGAGGATCGGTTCGCCCTGCGCAACGGCAAGCTGGATGCGAGCGACGGCGGCTTCCATGCCGAGCATCAGGGCAGGGGAGTGAAGATCGTCGAGCGAAGGCGCCAGAAAACGCTGCGGATCCGCGATTTCGCGAGCTACGAGCAGT
>CAXTMK010000237.1:0-4942 GCA_964245315.1 uncultured Acidobacteriaceae bacterium
TCGCCGCGATGGCGAGGAATTCGTTGAGGCGGCGCTTGAAGCCCTCCGCGTCCTGCTGCCAGAGCAGGTCGTGCAGGAAGACGCGCATGGTGTTCATGCCGATGCTCTCGGCCATGCCGAGTTCCTTGTCGTTCAGCGCTCGGTTCCAGGTGGCGGCCTGGAACATCTCGAGCTGGTTGATGGCGTCGGATGGAACGAAGTTGGAGCCGACCAGCCACGGCTGCTGTGCGTACCACGCGTTGGCCTTCTCCTCGGACCAGCGAGCGGGTTGGGCACTGGAGATAGCGGCAGCAAACAACAAGAGAAGCAGGGCTATCTTCGATCTCATAGACTTTCCATTCTCGCGGCAATCTTATCAGGGTCTGCCGTCAGACCGCACAGCGATGCGTGGTACTGTTGTTTATCGACCCACGGCGCCCATAATGGGCTTAAAAGGGAAGTCCGGTGTAAAACCGGCGCGGTCCCGCCACTGTAGACAAAGTTAATCCGCTGGAAACGCCACTCGGTGTAGCGCCGGGGAAGGATAGCGGGGGACGCGCAAGCGTCGTCTTTGAGCCAGGAGACCTGCCGGGGGTTCAGCTGCAATTTCTGCGGAGAACAGAAACCTTGCGCCCGACTTTTGGCCCGTTTTACGACAACCCGCGTCTCGCTTTGCCGACCCGTCGCCGGTTCTTGTCCGGCATTGCCCTTGCGGCGCTGGCACCACGGCTCTACGCACAAAGCGCGCCAAAACGCATCGTATCAACCGCGCCCAGCATTACCGAATCGCTGTTCGCGCTGGGCCTCGGCGATCGCGTGGTTGGTGTCTCGCGCTTCTGCAAGTTCCCTGCTTCCGTTCTAAAGCTTCCGAAGGTCGGCACCTATCTGGCGCCAGATGCCGAGGCGATCGCGCGACTCGCGCCCGACCTCGTCATTCTGGAACAAACCTCAAGCGAGTTAATCGGCCGCCTGCACGCTCTCCGGATCGATTCCATCGAGGTGCCGCACGGCACGCTTGACGACGTGTACACCTGCATCACGCTGATCGCGAAAGCAGCAATGGTATCCGATCGAGCCATCGCGTTGAACGATGCCATCAGGCGCGATCTGGCGGCTCTGCAGGCAAAGTCCAGGGCCCTGCCGTCGCCGCGCGTATTGGTCATCGTGGATCGCCGGCCAGGAATGCTCGCCGACCTGACGGCGGTCGGCCCAGATAACTACCTTGAGACCTTAACGGAGATCGCTGGCGGCACGAACGTCCTGGCCAAGCCGGGCCTGCCCATGTATCCGCGCATTTCGCTCGAAACCGTGCTGCGGGACGATCCGGATGTCATCATCGACCTCGGCGCACACGCCGACTCCGAAGCCGAGCGACTGGCGGCAAGCGCGCAGGCGGTCGCACTCTGGGGCCAGCACTCGCAACTGACAGCCCTGCGCAACGGTCGCGTCATCGTCGGCAGTTCCAACGCGCTGGTGGTTCCCGGGCCGCGCGCTCCCGAGGCCGCCCGCCTGCTGTTCGACTACATGCATTCGGCGAAGGGACGTGCTGGTTGACGCCGCTGCTCGAAGTCTCGAACCTGCAAGTGTCCTTCGGCAGGCGCATCGTGCTGCGCTCGGCAACGCTGAGCGCAAATGCCGGTGAGTTTCTTGCGCTGGTCGGCGTCAATGGCGCGGGCAAAAGTACACTGCTCGACATCATCGCCGGATTCCGCAAGCCGGCCTCCGGCTCAGTCGCGATCGCCGGCCGCGAGCAGCACGAATGGAACCTGCGCGAGCTTTCACAGCGCGTCAGCCATCTGCCGCAGGCCGTCCATGCGGACCTGCCGTATACCGCGGAGCAACTGGTCGCGATGGGCAGATATCCGCACACCGATCGCTGGTTCGAGTCCGACGAAGACCACCGCTTCATCCGCAAGGCGATGGAGCGCACACACTGCTGGCAGTACCGGCAGCGGAGCTTCGGCAGCCTGAGCGGAGGCGAGCGCCAGCGCGTGCTGCTGGCCGCGTGCCTCGCGCAGAACGCGTCGATTCTGCTGCTCGACGAGCCGTCCACCTTCCTTGATATCGAGCAGCAGCTGCATTGCTTCACCGTGCTGCGCGACGAGGCGAAGACGGGCAAGCTCTGCATCGCAGTCACGCACGATCTGAACCTCGCGCTGACCCACTGCACCCGCATCCTTGTGCTTGCGGAGGGCATCGTGGCGCACGATCTCTCCGCAGCCAGGGCGCACGAAGACGACACCTGGCTCCGCCTGTTTTCATCGCGGCTGCGCATCGGCAACACGCCTGGCGGCACGCCGTGGATCTGGTACCAATGACCGGCCACGACCACAACTCGGAGCAAGCGCGCAGGAGTCTTTTGCTGCCGGTCAGTGTCTTCCTGGCGTCGGCGATCCTGCTGCCGTGGGTCGGCGCCGGACCCATCAGCGTGGCAAAGGTGCTGCACCATGAATCGCCTGACTTCGAGATACTCGTGCAGCTACGGATTACGCGGACACTGCTTGCACTCGTCGCAGGAGGCGCTCTTTCGTTAGCCGGTTCTCTCTTCCAGGCTATGCTGCGCGATGCCCTCGCCACGCCGTACACGCTCGGCATCTCGGCGGGTGCATCGCTCGGTGCAGTCGCCGTCCTCGCGGCCGGATGGCAGACGGTATGGGGCATCCCGGCGACGTGGTTCGGCGCTCTCGCCGGAGCTTTCGGCGTGCTGACGCTGGTGCTCGGCGGCTTCTCCAGGCGGCGGCAGATCTCGTCCTTCAGCCTGCTGCTCACCGGGGTCGCGATCAATAGCGTCTGCGCGTCGTGCATCATCATCCTTGGCGGCTTCACTGAGATGTCGAAGACGTTTTCCATCGCGCGCTGGCTGATCGGCAGCGTGGATTCCACCAGCTTTACGTCGCTGGGCGTGCTAAGCGCTGTCGTGCTGGCTTTGGGGGTGTTGATCGTCTCGCAGGCACGCAGCTGGAACCTGCTCGCGGTGGGCGATCAATGGGCCGCGTCGCGCGGAGTTCGCGTGCCCTCGCTGCTGAGAACGGGCTATGTCTCGGGGTCTATGCTGGTCGCGGGCGCCATCGCATTGACCGGCCCCATCGGCTTTGTCGGCCTGATCGTGCCGCATCTGGTGCGCTCCAGGATCAGCCCGGATCATCGCATCCTGCTGCCGAGTGTGTTCCTCTTCGGCGGAGCGCTGCTTGCGGTCTGCGATGCCGTCGGGCGCATCGTGCTGCCGCCCGCGGAGATCCCCGCCGGCGCCGTGCTTGCTCTGATCGGCGGCCCATACCTGGTCTGGGCGATCCGCCAACGCCGACCGTCGGAGGAGATGTAGCCATGGCGAGTATCACTCTCATCCTCGGCGGCGTGCGCAGTGGCAAGAGCCGCCTCGCGCAGCAGCTTGCGGAGCGCGCTGAGCGAGTCACGTTCGTTGCTACCGCCGAGCGCCGCGACGACGCGGAGATGCATGCCAAGATCGAACGGCATTGCGCCGAACGGCCTGCCGACTGGACGACCATCGAAGAGCCGATTCATCTTGCTCGCGTCCTTCGCGAAGCAGCCCCAAACTCCGATGTCATCCTCATCGACTGCCTGACGCTGTTCGCGTCCAATCTGCTTGAGGTCTGCGGCGATGACGCCTCGCGTCTTCACACCCATATTGACGATCTCTGCGCCGCGCTTACAGCCGCGCCGTGTTCGGTCATTCTCGTCTCGAACGAAGTAGGCAGCGGCGTGGTGCCGGCGTACGAATTAGGCCGCCGCTTCCGCGACCTCGTCGGCGAGATCAATCAGCGGGTCGCCGCTGTCTCGAATACGGTGCTGCTCATGGTCGCGGGACTTCCCTTCCCGCTCAAGGGCGCTATGCCCGCGGAGGTGCATGCATGAAAGTCAGCCGCTCGGTAACGCGAAGGGAGTTTGACTCCGCACAGGAGGTTCTTCTGAGTTGATTGCTGTTCGTCGACTTGCAACCACAGCCAGCAGCAGGGTGTCGGGAAGCGCGGTGCAAATCCGCCACTACCCCGTAACTGTAAGCGCCGAGAGACATGCACGGACCACCAACGCCACTGGAGCGGCACGCTCTGGGAAGGCAGCATGGATCGTTGAAGCGCAAGCCAGGAGACCGGCCCTGCTCGAACCGCTCCCGAGGGGGAATAATGAACTTTGCCGCAAATCGAGCAGCTATCATCTTTACCGCGTTTGCCCTGGCTTCGCCTCTGTGCGCCCAACAGCAGAAGACCCTGCATGGAGCCGTGCACGATCCACTCGGGGCCAATGTCGCCGGAGCGTCCGTCGATTTTCTGCGCGGAGATCGGGTTGTCGCCACCACGACCACCGCATCCGATGGCGCGTTCCAGTTCGATGTGCCGGCATCCAGCCGTTACAGCATTCGCGTAAGCGCCGCCAGCTTCCAGACAACTACGACACCGGCAGTTTACCTTTCCGCTTCGGGCGACAAGCAGCTGGACGTGACGCTCGCAACCCAGACGCTGACCCAGCAGGTCACCGTCACCGCAACCGGCACGCCGTTGCCCGAGGCGCAGACCGGCGCGGCCGTCACCGTGCTGCCGGTGGGAGACTTCCGCTACATGCCAGAAGTGCAGGATTCGCTGCGGCTCGTGCCCGGCCTGCAGGTTACGCAGACCGGCCAGATGGGCGGCACGACCGGCCTCTTCATTCGTGGCGGAGGCACCGACGCAAACAAGGTGCTGATCGACGGC
This sequence comes from uncultured Acidobacteriaceae bacterium, assembly GCA_964245315.1. Classification (GTDB taxonomy): domain Bacteria; phylum Acidobacteriota; class Terriglobia; order Terriglobales; family Acidobacteriaceae; genus Edaphobacter. The sequence goes on from CAXTMK010000237.1 coordinate 4,686, forward strand.
GTGCCCGCCAACGCCATCGGCGGCGGGGTCGAATTCGCCAACCTCGCGACGGTCGGTTTCGACTCCATCGAGGTGCTGCGCGAGCCCAACAGCGCGCTCTACGGTTCGGACGCCCTGGCCAGCGTCGTCAGCCTGACCACCGCGCGCGGCACGACGGCGCTGCCGCTGTTCACCTATGCCGGCGATGGCGGGAACTTCGGCACCTACCGCAACCAGGTGACGGCCGGCGCCAGCCTGCACCAGTTCGATCTCTACTC
>CAXTMK010000238.1:0-4936 GCA_964245315.1 uncultured Acidobacteriaceae bacterium
CGCTGCATACACCGGTTGCGATGGAGAAGGGTCTGCGCTTCGCCATTCGCGAGGGAGGCAGGACGGTGGGCGCGGGAACGATTAGCGAGATCATCAAGTAAGTGGTAAGTGGTAAGCAAACAGGGCGGCGGGCTTTGGCTCGCCGCTTCGCTTTGTGTTGGAGCTATAATCGCGTCTATGAATATCGAGATTGAAGGAACCCGTACTAGCGACGATGCCTGGATACAGGCGGATTCGATTTCGATTGCGGAACTTCGGGAACAAACAGCTCAAAGAGTGGCGTGGACTTCCGATGACCGCGGGGCGGCGGAACACCTTGCGAGGCGACTTTATGCGATCGATATGACTCGGCAGGAGTTGGTCAGGAAGTGCACTAAGTTGGGGCGTCTGGTGTCGAATTGGATGCAACAATCGCAAGTCGATGGGGAGTTATTGCTTATCCGATTGCGGTGTCTGCGGGGGCTTTTCGATCTTTATGTAAAGCAGGATAGCGAAGTGCAGGTGCTGGAGGTTCGCGAAGAGTTGATCGACGACTTATTGCAATCAGGTTCGCGCGAAGCAGCCGAATCGCTCGACCGCCTCTTCGCAGCTAATTTTGGCAGACTGGCGGTTTTGAAGGCATCGTGAGAATCGCCGAGGCAGATGCATCCATACTTCCCTCCGACGATGGCTGCGCAATACTTGCCGCAGCCGGGGTGAAGGTCGCGCCTTTGAGTTGGCTTGACGTGGACGTTGTGGAAGCGGAGGAGATGGGATTATGGCTTCGCCTGAATCGCGCCGGAGTACCCCGAGCTTTGCTTCTGCGCTGGGAATACATCCTTTCGGTGGACGTTCCGCGACGCAATGAAGCGGTGAGGTTTGGTTTGCGGTAACGGAGAATCGATTTATGGCTGCGCTTGCTGAATTCGTCGAACTGGAACATCTCTCCTTTGCGGGACTGCCTTTGCCGGCGACGATACGGCTTGAAAAACCGATGAGCGACCTTGAGATTGAGGCTTTTTCACGCCGCAATCGCCCTTACCGCGTCGAGTGCAATTGCGCTGGAGAGTTGGAGATTATGTCGCCGCTGTTGTTTGATGGGGGGCAGCGAGAAGTTTTCGTCATGGCGAAGCTTTTCGACTGGGCGGAGCAGCATTGCGGCGTGTGCGCCAGTGCAGATACGGGTTTTCGGCTACCGGACAAAGCAGTTCGATGCCCGGATGCTTCGTGGATTTCGCGAGCACGCGTTGATGCTCTGACCAGGGAAGAGCGACGCCATTTCGTTCCCCTGTGCCCTGAGTTTCTGGTGGAGGTTATCTCGGAGTCAGACCGCCGGGCGAAGGTTGAAGCTAAAATGGAGATGTGGATGGCGAACGGCGCACAGCTGGCTTGGATGATCGATCCGTTTGCGGCGACCGTGAGCATCTACCGGCCCGGCGTTGCGGTTGAGGTGCTTTCGCGACCGGAGTGGGTTGAGGCCGATTCGGTGGTCACAGGGTTCCGGTTGCAGACCTCGCGGCTCTGGGCTGAATAGAATGCTGCAACTGCCGGTGCAGAATTTCCTCATTTAGGGTAGTATTGGTGATGGTGCATAAGCTGGGCCGCGTTGCGTGTCCGGTTTGGGTCGCCAAGGTTCCAAAAAGGAGATTCGTCTGTCGAAGGAAGATGCTATTGAAGTGATGGCGGTCGTCGTCGAGACGCTGCCGAATGCCATGTTCAAGGTGGAGCTTGAGAATAAGCACCAAGCTCTGGCTCACGTCTCCGGACGCATGCGCAAGAACTTCATCCGCATTCTGCCCGGCGACCGGGTCGCGATCGAGCTCAGTCCGTATGATCTCAATCGTGGCCGCATCGTGTATCGCTACAAGTAATTTGTAGTTTCACACAGCAGGGCCTACTCCAGCCAGTTACATCTGCAAGGGTCTCGGCGATGTTTCGCGTCGCCGCGCAAGTTTTTGTTGAAAGGGATTTCCATGAAGGTTCGTGCGTCAGTCAAGAAGATTTGCGACAAGTGCAAGGTGATTCATCGTCGCGGAGTGGTTCGCGTTATCTGTGAGAACGCGAAGCATAAGCAGAGACAAGGCTAGGGCCTGGCGCTCATGGCCCAGGGCCTTACGCGCAAGCTAAGCAGTACCGGAACCACGGGGCTAGTTAGCCGAAGTCAAGGCTTGCGTTGAACCCCGCGGACTTACCGCCAACCCATTACCCTCGCCCCGGGCCACGCCCGCGGCCTAACCCCGAAAAGGAAGACCCATGGCACGTATTGCCGGCGTCGATGTGCCCAATAACAAGCAGGCACGCATCGGCCTCACCTACATCTTTGGCATCGGAGACTCTCGCGCCGCGAAGATTCTTACCGAAGCCGATGTTGATCCGCTCGTCAAGATTGGCACGCTGGACGAGGATCAACTGAACCGCATTCGTCAGATCATTGAGAAGGGTGGCCAGATCGAGGGCGATCTCCGCAAGGAGATTTCGCTGAACATCAAGCGCCTGATCGAGATCCAGAGCTACCGTGGTCTGCGTCATCGCCGCTCCCTGCCTGTCCGTGGCCAGCGTACCCACACTAACGCGCGCACGCGCAAGGGCCCCCGCAAGGGCACCGTTGCCGGCAAGAAGAAAGCGACGAAATAAATGGCGAAGACACAAAATCAGCAGAAGGCCGGCGCGGGCAAAGACGCAAAGGGCAAAGGCAAGAAGTTCAAGAAGCGCGAGCGGAAGAATGTTCCGTATGGCCTGGTATTCATTCAGGCTTCGTTCAACAACACCATCGTGACGATCACGGACCAGACCGGCAATACGCTGAGCTGGAAATCGTCGGGTTCGCTCGGCTTCCGCGGCTCGCGCAAGGGCACGCCGTTCGCGGCGCAGCAGGCGGCGGTCGGAGCAGCCAACGCGGCTCGCGACCACGGCCTGCGCTCGGTCGATGTGCGCGTTTCGGGCCCCGGGTCGGGACGTGAGTCGGCCATTCGCGCGCTTGCGACCGCAGGCATAGATGTTAGGTCGATTCGCGATGTTACGCCGATGCCGCATAACGGATGCAGGCCGCCGAAGCGTAGAAGAGTTTGATTTATGCCGACATTCTGGCAGGAGCCGAAATTCGCATGGTGGAAGATTGCCATGTGGGTCGCAGGCGTTGTAGCGTACAACTTCCTTCGCGCTAAGCATTGGGATTGGGCTGCTGATCTGCTCGGACTGCTGTATGTAATTTCTTTGCTGCTCGCTTTTCGGTCGTTTCTCCCCTACAACATGCGTCGTGTTCTAGGGGAGAATGATAACGAGTAGAGACTATCAATGGATCGGGATTGAAGGGCTCCGGCTCGTAAACCGATCGTCACCCGAATCAGGAGAAATGAAATGGCACGTTACACAGGACCCGTCTGCCGCATGTGCCGGCGCGACGGCGTCAAGCTCTTCCTCAAAGGACCCAAGTGCTTCACCGAGAAGTGCCCCGTCGAAAAGCGTAACTTCCCGCCAGGCCAGCACGGCCAGTCGCGCAAGGTGAAGAAGGTTGTGGGCTACGGTCTGCAACTGCGCGAGAAGCAGAAAGCCAAGCGCATCTACTTCACGCTCGAGACCCAGTTCCGCGCCTACTATACCACCGCCGCAGTCAAAAAAGGCGTTACCGGTATGTACCTGCTGCAGCAGCTGGAGACGCGGCTGGATAACGTCTGCTACCGCATGGGACTCGCGACCAGCCGCCGCCAGGCGCGCCAGATTGTGCGGCACGGACATGTTGCGGTCAATGGCCGCAAGGTGAACATTCCTTCGTTCCAGTGCAAGGTCGGCGATGAGATCGCGGTGCGCGAAGGTTCGAAGGCGCTCGGCATTCTGGAGACGGCGGCGCAGTTCGCGGGCGGCCTGCAGTCGGTGACATGGATCGACATCAACCGCGAGACGCTCTCCGGCAAGATCGTTGCGCTGCCGAAGCGCGAGGATATTCAGCTGCCGGTGAATGAGCAGCTGATCGTCGAACTGTACTCGAAGTAAGAGTTGGATTTTACGGCTCAGGGCTCCGCAAGAGCCCTGAGCCAACTGTGCTGTTTGTACCAACCAATCGCACCACAACCGCAGGATCCACCTGTCGCAAAATGCATCGTGGCAGTGATGGAAAAGGAGAACACCCATGCTTTGGAGAGGTTTTCAGAAACCCAAGCGTCTCGCAGTCGAGACCGATACCCTTACCCCGAAATTCGGCAAGTTCAGCGCGCAGCCGTTTGAGCGCGGCTTCGGAACCACGATTGGCAATGCGCTCCGCCGTACTTTGCTTTCGTCGATCGAAGGCGCGGCTGTTACCGCCGTCCGCATTGAGGGTGTGCTGCACGAGTTCCAGTCGATTACCGGCGTGGTTGAGGACGCGACCGACATCATCCTGAACCTGAAGCAGATCCCGTTCAAGCTGAACGGCGACGGCCCCAAGGCGCTGTATCTGCGCTCGGACGCTCCCGGCGTCATTACCTCGGGCATGATCGAGGCCGACGGCGATGTCGAGATTCTCGATCCCGATGTATATATCTGCACCATCTCCGAGGGCGGCAAGATCGACATGGAGATGCGTTTGAAGCGCGGCCGGGGCTACATTTCGGCGGACAAGAACTTCGACGCGGACCTTGGCCTGGGCTTCATTCCGGTCGATTCGGTTCACTCGCCGGTGCGCAAGGTGAACTACGTCGTCGAGGCGGCTCGTCTGGGTCAGATTACCGACTACGACAAGCTCTCGATCGAGATCTGGACGAACGGAACGGTTCTTCCGGCCGACGCGCTGGGGCTCTCGGCGAAGCTGCTGAAGGACCACATGACGATCTTCATCAACTTCGAGGAGGAGATGGAAGCCGGTCATGATGGCGGGCTCGACGGTCCGTCGATCCGCAACGAGAACCTCAATCGTTCAGTCGAGGAGCTTGAGCTTTCGGTGCGCAGCTATAACTGCCTGAAGAATGCCAACATCGCGACCATC
>CAXTMK010000239.1:0-4811 GCA_964245315.1 uncultured Acidobacteriaceae bacterium
TCCGTTGAACTCGACACCTCACTATCCACCTCACCGCCCACAACGGCTTCCTCCGTATAGTCGCCGCCCTTCACCAGCACATCCGGCTGAAGCATCACCCCCAATTCCAGCGGGGTCGGCGCGTCGAAGACCACCACCGCATCGGTCGCCGCCAGCGCCGCCAGCATCCTCGCCCGTTCGCGCTCGCCCACCACCGGTCGCGCCGGACCCTTCAGCCCGCGCACCGACGCATCGCTGTTGATCCCCACCACCACCTTGCCGCCAAAGCGCCGGCACGTCTCCAGCAGGGTCACATGGCCGACATGCAGGATGTCGAAGCAGCCATTCGTAAAGACGATCGTGTGTCCCGCCGCGCGCCACTCCGCCACCCGCACCAGCAACTGCGGCAGCGGGAGCGCCTTCTCTTCGGAAGCCGTGCCCGCAAACTCGGTCAGCGCCGCAACCAGCTCGTGCCGCGCGATCGGCACCGTCCCCAGCTTCCCGACGACGATCCCGGCCGCCGTATTCGCCAGCCGAACCGCGTCTTCCATCGCGATTCCCGCGGCCGTCGCCAGCGCCAGTGTCGCGATCACGGTATCGCCCGCGCCCGACACATCGAACACCTGGCGCGCGATCGCCGGCGCGTGAAACCGCCCGGCTGGACGCAATACCGCGATACCGCGTTCGCCCAGGGTCACCGTCAGCGAGTCGACCTCCAACTCCGCCAGCATCGCCGCCCCGCGTTCGAGGACGACGTCCATCTCCGCCGCCGCATCGCCGGTTGCGACCGCCAGCTCCTTAAGATTCGGGCAAATCGTAGTCGCCCCGCGATAGCGCAGGAAGTCCGCGCCCTTGGGATCGACCAGCACCGGCAGGCCCGCCTTGCGCGCCGCCGCAATCAGCGCCCGGCACACCTCCGCCGTCAGCGTCCCCTTCGCATAGTCCGACAGGATCAGCGCCGCCGCGCCCGGAAGCAGCTCCAACACGGCCGCAACCAGTTCCGCATAGGCCTCCGCCGGCCGCACGCCCTTGCTCTCGATATCCAGCCGCACGATCTGCTGATTCCCACCCAGAATCCGCATCTTTGAGGTCGTCGGCATCCCCGCCACCGCGATCAGCCTGGCCTGAACGCCCGAAGCCTCCAGCGCCTCCACCAATACGCCTCGATCTTCATCTTCACCCGCAAACCCCACCAGCGTGGCCCGCGCTCCCAGCCCCGCGACGTTCATCGCCACATTGCCCGCGCCGCCCGGCTGCTGGCTCCGCCGCGAGGCATGCACCACCGGCACCGGAGCCTCCGGAGACACACGATCCACCGTGCCCTGAATGTACTTATCCAGCATCACGTCGCCCACCACGACGATGTGCCGCCCATCCCATCCGCGTTCGATCAGACTTACAATTTCGTGAGTGGACGCGCTCACTCGGCCGCCACCAGCGCGTGCGTATCGCGGCATATCGCCTCTTCGAGCGCATCGCACAGCATGTGCCCGGCCAGGATATGCGCCTCCTGAATCCGCGCCGCCTCGCTCGACGCAACGCGCAGCGAAGCGTCGGCAATTTGGCTCACCTTGCCGCCGCTCTCGCCCGTCATGGCAAACGTATACGCGCCCATCTCCCGCGCCTTTTCGAGGCCCGCGCACACATTCGGGCTGTTTCCACTCGTCGAAATCCCGACCGCAACGTCGCCCGGCGCGCACAACGCCTCCAGCTGCCGCGAGAAGATGCACTCAAACCCGTAGTCGTTCCCGATTGACGTCAGCACCGATGTATCCGTCGTCAGCGCGATCGATGCCATGCCGCGCCGCTCCCTGCGAAACCGCCCCACCAGCTCCGCCGCCAGATGCTGCGCGTCCGCCGCGCTGCCTCCGTTGCCGAACCACAGCACTTTGCCGCCGCCGGCGAGAGCCGCATACATCCTCTCCGCAACCTCTTCGAGCAGCGGCAGACTCGACCTCAGCTTGCTCACAACTTCCAGGTGGTCATCCAGCGCGGCAGAGAAAACATTGGGCTTCATGCAGCACGTAGTATACGAACTAATGTCCACGCCGGTAAACTTCGACGCAATCGGCTATGTCTTTCTCGACCGCGACGGCGTCATCAACCGCAAGCAGCCCGAAGGCCATTACGTAACCAAACCCTCCGAACTCGAACTCCTGCCCGGCTCCGCCGAAGCCATCGCCCGCCTCAACCGCTCCGGCCGCACGGTCATCGTTGTCACCAACCAGCGCGGCATCTCGGAAGGCCTGATGTCCGAAGCGGATCTCGCGGAAATCCACGACCATCTCCGCGCAGAACTCGCCCGCTCCGGCGCGCATCTCGACGCCATCTTCCACTGCCCGCACGGACGAGGCGCATGCACCTGCCGCAAGCCCGCCACCGGCATGATCGAAGCCGCCTTCCGCCAGTTTCCCGGCGCCAACCCACAGAACTCCATCCTGATCGGAGACACCCTCTCCGACATCCAGTGCGGCCGCGCCGCCGGCATGCCCACCATCTTCATCGAAGGCGAACCCGACCACCGCAAACCCGGCTTCGAAACCGCCGTCGTGCTCGCCGACTACACCGCCCCCAACCTCGCCGCAGCCGTACCCAACTCAAAGCTCATAACTCGAAACTCCTGACTCTAAAATCATGTTTTTGCCTCCAACAACCGATCCAACTCCGCGAGCACCCGCTCCACCAAAACCTGATGCATGCAGCCATTGAACGTGCAAGGCGCAAAGTCCGTACCGTCGTAACAGGGCCGACACGCAAACCCCTGCCCACCCCAGATCGCCGCCACTCCCGGCCGCCGTGGCAGAAACATCGACGGATCGGTCGGCCCAAAGATGCCCACCACCGCAGCCGTACTCAATCCCGCCAGGTGCATCGGCCCGGTATCGTGCGAGACTACGCCGTCGCACGAATCGCAGGCGCTCACCACCTCCGGCAAGTTCAGCCGCCCGATCAGGTTCGTCACCGCCAGCCCTGCAAAGTAAGGGTTGGCCCACTCATCTCCGGGCCCGCCCAGCAGCACGACCTCCCATCCCCGCGCCAGCAGGAGCGCCGCCAGCGCCACATAGCTCTCCACCGGCCAGCGCCGCAGAATCTGCTGCCGCTGCATATTGCTCGCGCCAGCCGGAACCAGCGCGATCCTTTTCGCGGCGGCTTTGCCTGCAAGCGGCGATGGCAGCAGCCGGTCCGGCCTGACCGGCGGCGTGCTGGTATCGCGGCAGCTATCCTCCTCGCCCAGCAGGATGCGCATGAATTCATCCGTATGGTGCCGCCCCGGCAGCAGCTGCGTAAACCTGCTGTCGCGCGAAAGCCGCAGCCTCCGCTCCGCGCGCACAGGCCACGTCAGCAGGCTGTAGCGGCTGTCGTAGTAGAGCGTCGCGCAGAGGTCGTACTTCACCCCAGCGATCTGCCGCCACAGCGCAACGATTGCCCGCGCCTTCGCCGTGGCGCTCCCCGTCAGAATCGCCTTGTCCTCCGCCACGATGGGCCGAATCCACGAATAGCTCTGAAGCAGCGGATTTACTGCCGCGCCGCACACCCAGTCGACCTGGTACCCGCGCTGGTGCAGCGCCCACGCCGCCGGAACCGCCATCACGACATCGCCGATCGCCCCGAATTTCAAAATGAGCGCCCGCCTCCGCGCCATCACGCGACCTTCATCGACGGATCCGCATACATCTGCCGAATCCCCTCTTCGAGCGACGTAAACGGCGCGCCGTACCCCGCCGCCCGCAGTCCGGTCACATCCGCCTCGGTAAAGTGCTGGTAGCGATCCTTTAGATCGCCGGGAAACGGCACAAATTCTATCTTCCCGCGTCCCTGTACCTGCATCAGCGCCTCGGCCACCGCCTTGAACGTCCTGGCCTCGCCCGTGCCGGCATTCACCACCGCCCGCACCGGCTGCTGCGGGCTCTCCGGCAGCAGGCCGGCAAAGAACAGGTTGATCCGGCACAGATCCTTTACAAACACGAAGTCGCGCTGCTGCTCGCCATCCGCGAATCCGCCCGAGCCTTCGAACATCCTGATGGTTCCGGTCTCGCGCAACTGCTTCATAAAGTGGTTCATCACCGACGCCATGCGCCCTTTGTGCTGCTCCCGCGGCCCGTAGACGTTGAAGTAGCGCAGCCCGACGATGGTGCTGCCCGTGGCAGCCTGAGCAAACTCCCGGCGCACAAACTGGTCGAAGATCAGCTTGGAGTAGCCGTACACATTCAGCGGACGCTCATTCTCCGCGGTCGGCGCGAACCGCGTGCTCAACCCGTACACCGCCGCCGTCGACGCATACACCAGCGGAATTCCGCCCGCCGTGCAGTACGCCAGCAACTCCTTCGAATAGGTGTAATTGTTGTCCATCATGTAGCGCCCGTCGTCTTCGAGCGTGTTCGAGCAGGCGCCCTGGTGCAGCACCGCCCGAATCTTTCCTCCCAGCGCACGCGCTCCCATCGCCCGCCGGAACTCCGCCTTATCCATGTAATCGGCATACGTCGCGCCCAATAGATTCACAAACTTCGGCCCCGACAGATTCTTCGCCGGAGCCAGGTTGTCGACGACGAGGATCTCCCGTTCACCCAGCGCATTCAACTCATGCACCAGGTTGCTGCCGATGAAACCCGCCCCACCCGTAACGATAATCAAGCGAACCCTCTCGGCAAAGCATATACGTCTTTCTTGTTTGTCATCCCGTAGGGATCTGCTTCTGTCTCGGCTGTGCGCCACAACTCTGTGCCCCATTCATCGCGCTCTTGTCTCTCGCGATGAGTGGGTCTGCCGGCCGCATTCCATTGGTTTGTACTCCAGAAAACCCGCTGCCCTAAAAACAGTGCACTCTTTAAAGT
>CAXTMK010000240.1:0-4789 GCA_964245315.1 uncultured Acidobacteriaceae bacterium
CCTGGCGAGATAAATGTTTGCGGAGCGGTTCCCACACCCGACAGGTATCAGGGACTCCATGAACGAATACAGCCGGCATGGTTCTTCTCCTCAGAAGTGTCGTCAGCTGATTTAGCGACATTCTGACAGTATGATGCAGAATGTAGAAAAGAGAGCGCACCGATGCCAAAAAAGATCACCCAAATCGGAATGGAGGCAAGAAAGACTGCAGCCGTTGAGGCAGCAATTGTGGTGTTCCTGCGCTATGGATACGCTCGTACCACGATGGCCGAGCTTGCAGCCGCGGCAGAGTTATCACGACCGACACTATATGAACTCTTCCCTGGCAAGGATGATCTTTTTGCAGCGGTAATCGAGCATCTCAGCCAGCAGACGATTCGGCAGTACCGTGACATGCTGCCCAGGCTCAAAACCCTGCGCACGAAGCTCCATCATTTCTGCAAAGACTGGGCAACGCACGGTCTTAAGCTCATCGAGCGCCACCCGGACGCCAAGGATCTGTTCGATCTCAGGTTTCCGGCAGTGCGGCAGATGTATGAAGACTATATTCTTTTTCTCGTTGAAGTTATATCGAATGAGGATCATTCGACCGAAGTGCCAGTGGAGAAGGTCGTGCGGAATCTGGTGTTCTCGTTACGCGGTCTGAAGGATGCAGCCAGGAACGTCAAACACATGGAAACACTGGTCGAGCTACAGGTGGATGTCTTCCTGGCGACACTGATCCCAACAGGTTAAAAAGCAGACGTGCTACTTCGGTCACATCAGGTTCCTTCAGATCTCTGGCGGAATGTCAGGTAGGTACTCGGTGAGTCGCAATTTGTTGACAAGCCGTTCGGGCGAACCCGGTCGACGCCGGACCGTAGCAACTGACGAGAGGTGCGTTACCGTGGCCAACCCCATCAAGATGCTTTCGTTCGATTCTGCTCGAAGGTGGCACGGGCCTGTTCTACTTCCCCGATGTGTTCTTCCGCCCACATCCAGACGCCGCAGAAAGCAGCACTGAGACTTAGGCCGAGCGTAGTCAACCGGTACTCCACCTTAGGAGGGATGACCGGGTGCACAGTCCTCGCGACGAGCCCTTCGCGCTCCATGGAGCGGAGGGTTTGCGTCAGCATTTTGTAGCTGACAGCGGGCACACACTCCCGCAGGCGAGTGAAGCGCAGTTCCCCCTTTTCCGTTAGCACCTCGATAACCAGCATCGTCCATTTATCGGCGACACGGCCAATCAACTCCGTCACAAGTGCCTCGACGCGGTCTTTCGACTCGGCTGACATTTCGCATCTTTGATAGGCCTCTAGTTGCGCAATCTGTTGCGGGGAGGTTCGTGGATTCTTTGCCATAGCGACACTCTCTTTCCAGTGCATATTGAACTATTAAGTGCCTACTTCCCATAAGAGAGTGGCCAGTATAGTCTCACATGGACAGGGAACTGAGGCGTCTTCAGAGGGAACATGATGCAAACACTCCAGCAAGGCAGCAAGCTTCATGCGGGGCTACTCTATAGCGCTTATGGCTGGCTGCTCCTGAGCGGTCTTCTACAGTTCGGCATCGATGTGGTCTCGCAGGTACTTCGTGGAAAACGCGTTCCCGGTCCTGAGACGACTTTGTACTACGGCTTGAACACGGCCTATGCGCTGAGTCAGGTGCTCTTTGCCGTACTTGCCCTTTTCGCAATCCAGCAGGGATTGACTTCACTCGGCAGATGGCCCGGCGTGTCCTTGGGCCTGATCGCTGCTGGTGCCTGGCTGGCACTCTGCTTCCGCTTCCTGCAGTATCCGCAGCCACGGGCGACAGTGCTTGTCTTCGTGGCCCTGCTGCTCGGAGCGGCTTTCACCTTCTGAAGCCATACCGCATTCATCCATGAAAGGAAACTATGAAGCTAACAAACAGAACAGTCCTGATCACCGGGGGTACAAGTGGCATCGGCCTGGAACTTGCGAGACAACTTATCGCCCGCGACAACACAGTCCTCATTACCGGGCTCGACTCCGAGAAACTCAGACGAGCCAAAGTCGACCTGCCAGGGGTGCATACCTTCCAGAGCGACGCTGCGAACCCGGACGACATCGCTGCGCTTCAACAGCGAGTTGCTGCCGACTTTCCAACCTGCGACGTACTGATCAACAACGCCGGGATCATGCGCAACCTGATTGTCAATGCACCGTATGCGCTTACGGACGTGACCAAAGAGATCGACGTTGCCCTCAGGGGCCCCATCCAGATGGTCCAGGCGTTTCTGCCGCTCCTGAAGCGAAGCCCCGAAGCGCTCATCGTGAACGTCTCTTCCGGACTGGCCTTCGTACCCTTTCCGTTGTCGCCAGTGTATAGCGCTGCAAAAGCCGGTCTTCACGCATACACGCGGTGTCTTCGCGTGCAGCTCAAAGGATCGAGAGTAGCGGTTGTCGAGCTTGCCCCGCCTGGTACGGAAACCAAACTGTTCCGTGACGAGTTCAAGGCAGAGATGAAGGCGCAAAAGGCAATGCCGGTAAAGAAATTAGTAGACCAGGCCATCGCCGGAATCGAAGCGGGGAGGACGGAGATCCGGCCTGGTTTGAGCAATGTTCTTTACCTCCTGAGCCGTCTTGCACCAGGGCTACCGTTCGGGCAGATGGCGAAGATGGTTCCCGCCGCAAGGTGAGGCAACTCCGATCACCGAATCAACCCACACCCTACGTCGCCGCAGGGAGAGGACATGAACACCGTTGTAGCAAAAGACGGGACAAATATCGGGTACACCGTAACCGGCCAGGGTCCTGGGCTCATCCTGGTGCAGGGAGCGCCGGGCGGCCGCTATGACCACGGCTGGAGAAATCGTCAAGCTGGCACCACTTCCTGTTCGCCTGCTGCCACGCTGGTTGCGGAAGCGCTTCACGGCAAAGTTCATGCCGGGGATCGGAGGAGGAGGAGGATATGCGTCCTTAGAAGACCCGCTGCCGGCGATGCGCTTCGATTTTGTGGTGGTGGGTGAGATGAACCAGCAGACGAGAGCTTTCGAACGGCTCGATAAGGAGGTGTTGTTGCTCGGGGAACAAGCATACCAAAATACCTGAAGCTTGCTTTAGAGGAACTTGCGGGCACGCTTCCACACGCCACTCGCCGCACCTTGCCCGGCCTCGATCATGCGGCCCCATGGAGTGCTGAAAGGGCGGCGCGCCGATGGTCGTTGCCGACGCATTACGCGAGTTCCTGCAAAACTCACTCGCCCCATTAATGAAGGGACTTTCAACCTCACGGTTGCCGAGAACAAGCCTTGGTCGCTACGCGCGTTATGAGGACACATTGGCGCCTTTATGGCGAAGGTGCTTTCTGGGAGAGCTTCCTCTCGTGCGCCTGAACGCTGCGCTGAAGGCGCTTTCGGATTTGTAGCCGACTGCAGACGCAACAGAAGAGACAGACTCGTTCGGCTCTTTGAGCCGCTTTGCAGCTAAGGTCATGCGCCAGTCTGTTAGATACTCCATGGGCGGCCTGCCAACCTTCTCCTTAAAAAGCTGCGCAAAGGCTGTCCGCGACATGCCTGCGGCATGAGCCATATCTGCTAAGGTCCATGCTCGCGCCGGTTCTTGGTGTATAGAAGACAGCGCCGCACGCAAGCGTGCATCTGCAAGCGCAGCAAGCCAACCTGAACTTTTTTCCACGTCTTCTGACACATGCAGGCGGAGTGCTTCGACGAGCATTGTGTAGGCAATCTGCTGTGCGATCAGCGTGCTTCCCGGCTGAGGGTCACGCATCTCGCGCAGCAGCCGGTCCACTGCCCAGCCAAGCGATCCCCGCTGTGCCTCGCTTTCCAGCAAGACAACTGGAGGCAAAGCATCCAACAGAAAGCGCGCGTCGCCTTCCAGTCGGAAGTGACTTCCAAGAATGAGAAAGTCATCGCCGGGAGTCAACGGCAGGATGCCGTTGTACCGCTCCTGCTGTGAAAGCATCTCCCATAACTTCAACGGCTGCGAAAGTTCACTGGAAAGACTAAACGGCCAACCTCGCGGAAGGAGAAAACAGCTTCCTGTCTGCAGTTGGATCGGTTCCGCAACACTTTCCACGGCAAGCCAGCACGTTCCTCGCACGACGCTATAGCACTTGATCATCCCGTGCGCCGGGAAGCGAACTCCCCAGTCGCCACCAGCGCTTATGCCGCCTGTGGAGTAAGTGCGAGGCTGCACGAGGGCGAGGATGTCTGATAAAGGGTCCATAGCTTTGTACGCACACGACGATTCTTTGAACGGCGCAGCATTGATCGTACAGCGTCAGCTCCATAGTCTTGATTTGGAGGCAGAACATGCACATCTTCGTCACTGGCGGCTCCGGTCAAACCGGGCCCGCAATCGTTTCGGAACTGGTCGCAAACGGCCACACGGTCACAGGCCTGGCACGTTCTGAAAAGTCAATGAATCGGCTTGCCGAGCTTGGAGCGCAGACACTTCATGGTTCTCTTGACGACCTGGAAGTGCTGGCGGAAGCAGCGGGAGCTGCTGATGGAGTGATTCACATGGCGTTTGGTGGGGACTTCTCAGATCCTGAAAGTATGACGCGGCGCGACTGCGCGGCAATCGAAGCGATGGGAGGGGCGCTTACCGGTTCTGGTAAGCCCTTGGTGATCACTTCCGGGACACTGGTTATGCCCACTGGAAAGGTTGCGACCGAACAGGACGCGCCAGACCCGCAGTCACTCGGGACCCTAAGAATACCGGGCGAGCAAGCGTGTCTCGGCTTTGCCAAGGAAGGAGTTCGTAGCATCGTCCTGCGGCTGGCTCCCACCGTTCATGGACCGGGTGACTACGGATTCATCCCATTC
>CAXTMK010000241.1:0-4755 GCA_964245315.1 uncultured Acidobacteriaceae bacterium
CGAGATCTACCCCCGCGGCAACTTCCCCCACACCGCGAAACGCATGGAGATCTTCGAGCGCTTTGCGCCGCGCCTCGCGCAGCGAACTCTGGATAAACTCGCGCTTACAGAAGAGGAACGCAGCGGTATCACGCACATCCTCGTCACATCCTGCACCGGCCTCTACGCTCCGGGGCTGGACTTTGACATCCTCGATCACCTCGGTCTGCCGACCACGGTCGAGCGCACCATGATCGGCTTCATGGGCTGTTATGCGGCTATCAACGGCCTCAAGCAGGCGCGCCACATCGTGCGCTCCGAGCCCGCCGCAAAGGTGCTGCTGCTCAATCTAGAACTCTGCACGCTGCACCTGCAGGAGACCCAGGAGCTGGAGCAGGTGCTCTCGTTTCTGGTCTTCGGGGACGGCTGCGCGGCCAGCCTCATCAGCGCCGAGCCAACCGGCTTCGCGCTCGACAGCTTCCGCTCCGTGCTGATTCCCGAGACCCGCAACCTCATCACCTGGAAGATTCGCGGCGTCGGGTTCGACATGCTGCTCTCCGGCAAGGTTCCCGGCGAGATCGGCAAGGCGCTCGCGGTATCGGGCCACGAAGTGCTCGGCGAACTGACCCCTAAGGCCATAACGCTCTGGGGCGTTCATCCCGGCGGCAAGTCGGTGCTCGATGCTGTGCAGCGCGGACTGGCGTTGCCGGAGCGTGCGCTCGATGCCTCCCGCGAAGTGCTGCACTGCTTCGGCAATATGAGCTCGGCCACCGTTATGTTCGTGCTGCAGAGGCTCATGGACAAGGCACAGCCTGGAGAACTCGGCTGTGCCATGTCCTTCGGTCCGGGCCTGACGGCGGAGACGATGCTCTTCCATGCCGTCTGATTCCGGGAACACAGAGGTGCTCATCGTGGGCGGAGGTCTCGCCGGCTCCGCCGCGGCAATCCTGCTCGCGCGGGCAGGCCGCGAGGTTGTTCTGGTCGAGCGCGAGTCGCAGCCACAGCACAAAGTCTGCGGCGAGTTCCTCAGCGCGGAGGCGCTCGCCTATCTGAAGAATCTCGGCGTTGACGCTGCATCGGTGGGCGCTGCGGGCATAACGCAAGTACGGCTCGCCGGCCGCTCGACCGTGACCGAAGCAGCGCTTCCCTTCCCGGCGATGTCGCTCACGCGCAGACGACTCGACGAAGAGCTGCTCGCCCTGGCAGCCCGCTCCGGAGCACGGCTGTTGCGCGGCCACAGCGTGGAAGCGCTCGACCGCGTGAATGGGTCATGGCAGGCCACGCTCGCGAATCGATTCATCAGCGCCAACACCGCCTTTCTTGCGACGGGCAAGCATGATCTTCGCGGGCTTCCGCGTCCCGCCGGAAAGCAGTCCGGCCTGATCGCCTTCAAGATGTACTGGAGACTATCGCAGCAGCAGGCGGATGAACTCGACGGCCATGTCGAGTTGCTCGTCTACCGCGGCGGCTACGCCGGTCTACAGCCGGTCGAGGATGGCGTCGCGAATCTCTGCTGCCTGGTTGAGCGCAGCGAATTTCAGCGGCTCGGCGGCCGTTGGGAAAGCCTCCTCGCGCACATGCAGGAACAGTGCCCACACCTGCGGCAACGCCTGCGCGGCGCTGAACCTCTGCTCGCAAAGCCGCTGGCGATCTCAGCCATTCCATACGGCTTTGTGCGTGCGAGCACCAACGGTCTTTGGTGCCTGGGCGATCAGGCCGCCGTAATTCCGTCGTTCACCGGCGACGGTATGTCGATTGCGCTGCACAGCAGCTTCGTCGCCGCTGAGATGTATCTGCGTGGCGATAGCGCGGAAAGATTCCAACCGCACCTGCACGAAGAGCTATCGTCACAGGTCAGGTTGGCAACGATGCTGTCTCGCGGCATGGTACGGGCGCGAACGCGGGCTCTCTTGCAGACTGTCGTGCGATTCTGGCCCGGAGCGTTGCGGCTCGTCGCAAGCCAGACGCGCCTGCGTCAAGAGGTCAGGGCGGGTTCACTGCCAGGAGATTGCTGACAGCGTCCATCAACAGACGTTATGATGGAGGCGCTCCGCAAAGGCGAATCCGCAGAACGATCGCAGTTCACTCTCCACGTCTTTTTGAGGGTTCTTCATGAAGGCTTTACCGGCCCGCATCGTTGGCATGATTGTCTCTCTCGCTCTCTGTTGTTCCGGTTCAGGGCTTGCGGAACCGGTCTCGGTGCGCTACGCTCAAGGCTCCAGTCACGGCTTTCTCGCGCTGAGAACCCTTCAGGGTAAAACGATCGCTATTGGGGAGACGACGCAAACGGTCCGCGGCGACCGGGTCACATCCAGGCTTATCTTTCGCTTTCGCGATGGGTCGATCGACGATGACGTCACCGTGTTTACCCAACGTCAGGTCTTCCGGCTGGTCAGCGACCACCACGTGCAGCATGGGCCTTCTTTCCCGAAGCCGATCGACTTTCTTATTGAAATGGCGTCGGGAGATTTGAGCTTCCGATCCGAAGACGGAACCGTGACCAAAGAGCACATGAATCTCCCCGAAGATGTCTCCAACGGACTTCCGCCCAATCTTCTTTTGAATATCCTTTCCTCCACACCGGAAACGAAAATTTCCTATGTCGCACCCGGCAGGAAGCCGCGCCTGATTAAGATTTCAGTCAAGCCGACCGGAAGCATCTCTTTCCGCCTTGGAGGATTGCCGCGGAAGGCCACGGACTACACGCTCCATGTGGAATTGGGCGGCGTGAGTGGAGTTGTCGCTCCCCTGGTCGGGAAAGAGCCTGCCGACTACCATATCTGGCTTGAAGCGGGCACGCCTCCAGCCTTCGTGCGCGAGGAAGGCCCATTGTATGAGGGCGGCCCCATCTGGCGTATAGAAGAGATCGCTCCCACTTTCAGACGCTGACATCGCCGTAATGTCTTCCACGCCCCACCAGGGGCACATCCCGGCGCACGCCCCGAGCATCGCAGATTCTGCATATGATCTCTGGCAATCAGGCAGAGTCTTCCCCGCCCACAGACCTTTACACCGGTCTTCGCGAGATTGTTCTGCGCCCGGTGCGGACACTCGTCCCACCCTGGAGCTGGAAGGCAGCGGCCCTGAGTGCCCTCGTGCGAGCTGCCACCTTCTTCGTCAGCAACCTGAGGTCGGGCCGGGAACAAGCTTTCCGTGCGTTGTTGGTGGAGGCTGTCTTCGCAGTCGTCACGGCAGGGGTTATCGGAGCAATCTCACAGCGCTTACGCGCCGCTAATCCCGCATGGGCGACCGCCGCAGTGGTTTGCCTTGGCTTGCCGGGCGTCATGATCCTGGCCCAGCTTGCGGTGCATCGCGCGGCCCGTACGCCGCATGTGGGACCGGGGATCGTCTCCTCATACTGCTTTGCAGCGGTGGCAGCCGCGTTTACCTGGTACGCCATGCGGCACGGCGCTATGCTGGGTGGGACATACAGCACATCGCTCAGGGACGATCTTCGCAGTCTGCCCGGCATCTTATGGAACTTTATGCTCGCGTTCCCACGGTATGTCTTAGGCCTGATCCCTCGCGCGTAGTGAATTGTCTCCAGGCAGCCCGGCGAGCGACGTTCGTCTACTGACTGGCGGCCTGCGCGATCAACTGCGAAACCTTCGAACCGCCGGTCACCGTCTCGACGAAGACGATTTGATTCGGGCTGATGTACATCCGATCCGGGCCGTGCAATTCCTTGCCTCGTTTGACGAGCACGTTCGACACCTGTTTGGTGTTGGGGTCGGTGCTGCTCACCACATAAAAGACATCCGTGAGCACAGGCTCGGGCGTGCCATATCCCTGAAGCTTGCCGAAGTATACGGCGCCGTTGCTCAGCAGAACCGCTTGATACGGAGTGGAGAATGCAACCGATTTAGCCCTTGCGGTCCAGGTGAGCGCGAGGCCCAGAATCATAACCGCGAGCACACACGCCAGTAAAATGGGCACGGCGAAGCCGGAGGATGCGGATCCGTTCCGCTCGATGGCATAGCTTTCGATGTTGCGTTCAATGGGAGCGGGTGGTTCGGTCGGCGTCATAGGTCTTCCCTGGCTTGGAGTTTTCTGAGTATAGCGTGACTCCAACCCGCGCCGCCACTTTTCAGCAAGTTACCAAAGATAGGTGACTCCGGGACATAAATTTTTCTGCGTGAAAGTTCGAATGCCGTACACTCGGCTTGCTCACCCGAGAAAGATTGACTCGCTGCAAGATAGTAAAGCCCTGCGGAGGACGTATGACCATTGTTCCAGTTAGAAGTGCGAAGTCCAGGCTTAAGGTTGTTCGCTCCCTTTTCGTAACGTCTTTTATGAGCGCATTGCTCGCCGCTCCGGCTTTTGGACAGACCTGGACAGGAGCCACGGATAATAACTGGTTCACGGCCACAAACTGGAATCCGAATGTCGTCCCGAACAGCGCCTCCGCGGGGGCTGTGATCAATAACGGCACGAACAATCCAGTCCTGCTGAACGGCGATGCGACGGTTTCCACGCTGACGCTGGGGAGCGGGGACAGCCTGAGCCAGACAGGCGGTCTTTTTACTCTGAGCGGTGGATCGATCTCGAATGCCGGTGCTCTGGCGGTGGCCAATCAGTTGCGGCTAAGCGGCGATTTGACGCTTTCCGGCACCGGGACGCTTATCATGAGCGGCAATGGCCAGATCGGAGGCGATAGTAATGCGCGCACACTCGCCAACCAGTCGACGATCGCGGGAACGGGAGTAATCGGTTCGAACGTCGGACAGTTGTTTCAGGGTGGTCTGTCCCTGATCAACAGCGGGACGATCAACGCCA
>CAXTMK010000242.1:0-4732 GCA_964245315.1 uncultured Acidobacteriaceae bacterium
GCAGGAAGGCGGGTTTTATCCGCGACTGGAATCTTTGGGTACGCGATGTGGCGAGCGCGCAGGAGACGCAGCTTACGACCGATGGCGTCGCGGGCTACGGCTACGCCACCGACAACGCCGGGTGGGCGCAGAGCGAGCGCGCAATCGTGGTGTGGTCGCCGGACTCCAAGAAGATCGCGACCTACCAACAGGACGAGCGCAAGGTGAAGGAGATGTACCTGGTGCCGACGGTCGTCGGGCATCCGGAGTTGGCCCAGGTGAAGTATCCGCTGGCCGGCGACGCGGCGGTGGCGATGGTTGAGCGCGTGGTCATCGATGTGGACGCGAAGAAGGTGGTGCGGTTCAGGATGCCGGCCGACTTCCACCGCTCTACCACCTGCGACAACCTCGCCTGCCGCGGCGGTTGGGATGACGTGCAGTGGAGCGACGACAACTCGCATGTGGCATTTGTTTCGACCTCGCGCAACCATCAGCAGGATTGGCTGCGCATCGCGGATGCGGCGACAGGCGAGATCCGCGAGGTGTTTACCGAGACCTCGAAGACATGGCTTGAGGAGGGTGGCGGAAGGGCGAACTGGCGCTATCTGCCGGCGACGAATGAGTTTCTCTGGTTCAGCGAGAAGGATAACTGGGGCAATCTTTCTCTCTACGACCTGACTACGGGCAAGCTGAAGAACCAGATTACGCATGGCGACGGCAATGTGGCGCAGATCGTGAAGGTCGATACCAAGGCTCGGGTGATTTACTTCCAGGGCGTAGGTAAGGAAAAAGGTTGGGATCCTTACTTCTCGGCCTTCTATCGCGTGAACTTCGATGGCTCGGGATTGAAGCTGCTTACGGCGGAAGCCAGCGACCATACTGTCGTGCTATCGCCGGATGGAAGGTATTTTTCCGATATTTATTCGACTGCTGTTACTCCGGCGCAGGGAGTTATCCGCGATAGCGGCACGGGCAAGGTTGTAGCGCAGCTTGCGACCGAGGATATCTCGAAGCTTAAGGCGACCGGCTGGGTGCCTCCGGTGCCGATTACGGTAAAGGCGCGCGACGGCAAGACCGACCTGTACGGGTTCATGTTCAAGCCGACGAGCTTCGACGCGTCGAAAAAGTATCCCATCGTGAACCACGTCTATCCGGGGCCGCAGACGGGCTCGTGCGGGCGGCGCAACTTTGCGACGGCGCACAGCGATCTGCAGTCGCTGGCGGAGCTTGGATTTATCGTGGTGTGCATCGACGGCACGGGCACGCCGGGCCGCTCGAAGAGCTTCCACGACGCGCTCTTCGGCGACATGGGCGACAACACCATTCCCGATCAGGTTGCCGGGATGAAGGAGCTTGCTGCGCGCTATCCGTGGATCGATCTCGACCGGGCGGGCATCTACGGGCACTCGGGCGGCGGCGCTGCGACGGGCGCGGCGATGTTCCACTTTCCCGACTTCTTCAAGGTGGGGATTGCGGAGAGCGGCAACCACGACAATCGCAACTACGAGGACGACTGGGGCGAGAAGTATCTCGGCCTTGAGAGCAAGGGCGCGGACGGCAAGGACATCTACGACAGCCAGGCTAACCAGGACTTCGCCAGGAACCTGAAGGGCCACCTGCTGCTCGCGCACGGGACGATGGATAACAACGTTCCGCCGAATAACACGCTGTTAGTCGTGGCCGCGCTGATCAAGGCGAATAAGGACTTCGATCTGCTGATGATTCCGAACCGGCAGCATGGTTATGGGCCGGATGCAAACTATATGACGCGGCGGCGATGGGATTATTTCGTACGGTATCTGGCGGAGGGTACGCCGCCGAAGGAGTACCAGATGAAGGCTCCGGCGGTCGCGCGAGGTGGGGCTGATGGGCCTGAGGATGAAGATATCGAGCCTTGATCGCACGGTGGGTATCCCCACCCCTACGATATTGCGCAAAATATTCATTCTAAAATGCTTAGCCGCGAACCTCGTGGTCGGGAGCGGTGTGAAATATTGATTCTAAAGGTGCGTGGACCCATCATGGCATGGGGTCGGAAATGGGGTCAATCGAAGACTGCCGGGTGTGTTTCGGGGGGATGGCGCGGGTTTATGTATCATGTCACCCGATTACCCCGGATTGCTAACGACCTGTCCCCTAATTATCGTGTCTCACTTCAGGGGTTCACTCCATAAACGCGTCCCCCGTTGACCCTTACTTGACGACATCAATTTCAATTTGGTTTGAAGCTATCTGGGCGTGGCCCAAATCCGGACGCGCTTTCCTAGCCAAATGAAAAAAGTACGATCCTGGCTTGGACATGTCGAACCGATCAGTGATGTGCAAGGTGTCAGTGAAGCTCTGCCCAGGTTCAAGCCACTTTGCTTGCGAGCTGACAATGCTCAACGCTTCGGGATGGGCCGTCAACGGTACGGTCTGCACGATGGAATCTGGACTCGCCTTATAGGCTATATAACCTTCATAGTCCATGAAACCTACATCGTCGCCTCCGGAAGCGCGGCCTAATACAATCTTTCGATCTGAGGTATTGGCCACAACGATCGCAATCGGGAATTGATCGCCAATCTTTACAGGCGTCGTCGGGCCAGAGATGGTGATGCTGAAGGGGGCCGGAGCTTGAGCCGCGATGGCTGCGCAGGCAAATACTGACGAGATCGCATAGCGCTTGAGCACGTTCATTTACGACTCCTTATTGACAATGGATGCCGCTTCCAGTAGTAGGATCTACGAGAACGGACCAAGTTGGGAAAATTAAGTTTGGATTCAAGGTTGGTGTAGGCGCACTGCTTGAAACGATTTGCCAATTTCCATTTTGGCCAATATCGGCCTCCGCGGACCAGCTCCAATCCATTTTACCGACCGGGAAAATGAGGGACATGATACGCATTCTCGTCGCTGCGCAGGCCGGTTAGGCTGCAATTTGCTCGACGACCTTGTGCCAGCGGTATTTGAGGAAGTCGGGCAGGTAGAGGCCGTCGTCGAGTTGCGGCCACCAGATGTCTATCCCGTTCGGTCCGACGATTAGGTCGGACGCCTGTTCCGGAGTAGCGTTCTTCAGTTCTCCGAGTTCCTCGTGGGGGATCAACAGCCGGCGACCGTCACTGAGCCGCAGCATCAGGAATTCAAGGCCCGGACCGGATCGATAGGCGGCCTCCACGATACGCGGAAAGCTGTCGAATTCCTTCGCCCTCTCCAAGGCAGCATCGATCTCTTCATCTGTCGTCAGGTCGTTAGGATGTCTTTCCATGAGCCGTCTCCCAGAGTTTCATCAGCTCGGCCGCATGGGCCGCAGCCGTCTTCATGATATGCCGAACGTGGCTCCGTTTGGCGTTGGAGGGCACGACGGCATCCTCGCGATCTGCCTGTCGAACTTTACCCTTGGGCAGCAACTCGACAATCACCTGAATTCCCGAATATTGCCCGTGGACATGCGGAGGTGGGTGGTCGTGAGAATAAGAGGTGAACCAGACGCCGTCGTATGTCTTCGAGCCCACGCCTTTAGTCTAATCGGCCCTGATGGAATCTGGCTAAAAGACCTTTTCTAACTGGAGTCATGAGGTCAGGGCTGCGAGTAGATCACTCTGCCGCTGCGGATCGTGGTCTGCACCGCAGCGAAGTTACTGGGATCGGCGTAGGGATCGGCGGACAAAACTACCAAGTCCGCCAGCCTGCCATTGGCCACACGCCCCTTCTGATCGTCTACGTGGAAGAGCTTTGCGGGGGCCAGGGTCAGCATGCGCAGGATGTCCTGCGGGGAGAGGCCGGAGCGGGTGAGGCCTTCGAACTCGCCCTGGGTGGTGTAGTCGGACATGTAACCTACGTCGGTGCCGAAGAGGAGGGTGCCGCCGCGCTGGTGGAACTCGCGCACCTCGTTATAGAGCGGGTTGAGATAGGCGGGGTCGGCGGAGACGGTGGTGGCGAACATCTTCAGCGTCGGGATCATCGCCATCTTACGGTCGATGATGGACTGCAAGAACTCCGGGGTTATGCCGGAGGGCGAGCTGGGGACGTGCGCGAGGACGTCGACTCCGGCGTCGCGCGCTACGGTAGTGCCGGCGAGCGTGGTGGGGTGGGCGAAGGCCAGCTGGTGGTGGTCGTGCGCGACCTTTACGGCGGCCTGCGCGTTGGCGAGCGGCATGGGCACGACGTTGCCGGGGTCGACGATGGAGCCGGTGAAGAGCTTGAGGACGTCGGCTCCGCGGGCGATGTTGGTCTGCTCTAGTTTCGCCGCTTGCGCGGGGGTTTCCGGCTGCGGCATCAGGCGCTGCTGCCACGCGGGCATGGTGTCGCGGATGTAGTATGGGATGCTGTGGGGCGGGTATTGGCCGGAGCCGGCGGTGTAGATCTAGGTGCACAGCATTACAAAATACTCGATGCGGCGGCGCAGCGAGACGGTGTTGCGGAGGTCGGAGCTGAGGTCGACGACGGTGGTGAAGCCGCGGCTGGAGAGCATGTCGGCGAGCTGCGCGTTCAGGGTGGCGGAGGAGGTGAAGGCGGCGGTCGACCATTTGGGCTCGGTGAAGTGGACGTGCGTGTTCCAGAAGCCGGCGGTGACGAAACAGCGGTCGCAGGGGATGATGCGGGCGTTGGCGGGGATGGCGATGTTGGGGCCGAGGTCGACGATGAAGCCGTCGCGGATGACGATGGAGGCGTGCAGCAGGGGCGGATCGTCGGGCGAGGGATAGATGGTGGCGTCGCGGATGGCGAGGGTCTCGTCGCCGAGGCGGATGGCGGGGTGGGGGTCGCGCAGAGG
>CAXTMK010000243.1:0-4381 GCA_964245315.1 uncultured Acidobacteriaceae bacterium
GTCTTGCATTGCTGCTCGCCGCTGCTGCCGGCGCCGCTGGTCAGAAGCCCACCCCGGTCGCGCACCTGGATACCGAGAAGTACGTCGGCAAGTGGTATGAGATCGCGGACTACCCAAGCAAGGCGGAGAAGAAGTGCGTCGGGAATCAGTTCTCGCTGTTCGCGGAGGGCGATAAGCCAAGGCGCTTCGAGATTGTGACCTCGTGCCGGTTGCAGGATGGCAGCGTCGATGTGCATAACAAAGATGCTGTCGCGGACAAGTCCGGCGACGGCAGGTTGAAAATCAGGACGATCTTTCCCTTCTCGAAGAAAGTCTGGATCCTCGGGCTGGGTTCTCAGTATGAGTGGGCGCTGGTCGGAAGCCCTGACCGCAAGCTCCTCTCGATCATGTCCCGGAGCGCGACGCTGACGCCTGAAGTGCTGGATGCAATCAAGGCGCAGGCCGCGCTGCAGGGGTTCGATGTCGGCAAGCTGCGGATGCTCCCGCAGGGTATGTAGCGTGGATGGAAGCGGCTGCGCAGGATTACGCCATGCCCTTTTGAACGCGATGCGCTTCATAAACCGCCCACTCGGCCGGGTCGTCAATCCACGGCGGGTTTACCTCTATCAAATTGAAGTAAAATTTCAGCGGAGGGTTCGCACCGGCCGTCCAATTCGCGCGGTTGCGATAGCAGCGCCGGAGCTCCGAGGTAGTAATGGGAACGTGCCCGCCATGCTGCCCTTTGGTCGCCACGTCCAGACTGTTGATGCGGTTGCCCGCCACTCCCATGTAAGCCGGAACGTCGAGGACGAAGTGAACGGTGTGCCCTTTGACATCCATAATGTACTGCAGTCCAAACTTGCAGGCGCGGCGGAAGACGAGATCTTCGTGATTCTGATTTCCCTTGGCGGTAACGGCCGCTATCTTCATCTTCACTGCGTCGAGCGGCGCATATTTCGTGCCTTTTAGGGCGTCGTAGTATTCCTCTAACGCGGCCTTTTGGAGAATCGACAGATGTCCGGCGCCTTCATGATTCTGAAGATTCGTTTTGATTGCGGCTTTGGTACCCGGCTGTTGACCGATGCCAAAGTCCACAACTGGAATCTGACCGAAGGTTCGGTTGTTGAATTCGTCGCAGATGACGTATTGACCGACCGACCGCAGGTGGTTTGCGGTTCCAACAGGCAAAGAATTGATGTAAGCAGCACGAGACTGACTAATGCCGTAGATGGCATCTCCAGCTCTGAACTGTAAATTGAACGCAGTTCCGACGGGCATATTACCTCCGAGAAGAATTGGACTTTTACTGCACTGAAAACCTGTTGAAGCAGGCGCAAAACTCAACGCAGAGACCCGTGCTGAGGCCCAGCTATTCCGCTGGCGTTATCCGTGGGGCTAAGCCCCACCCTAACGCCAACGGAGGAGATCGCGCTTGTTCAACAAGCTCACACTGTTCTTGCCTCGACCGAATGGCCGGACCCGGAGATAGCTATGATGATCAGCGTTCTAATAACGAAGACGTTTTTTCTGAACCGGAGTATAGCATCCCTTCAACTGCCTAAGCACGAGCGCAGGATTGTCGGATGTCGTTCTGCCCCAGATGTTGAGGGCTGAACACAGGGAGCGGAATCAAGCCGATCTGCGCAGGCGCAGGCGAAGTTGGGCCGTCACTTCGCGGTGGCAGGGCAGGCAGAGCGTGCGCAGGTTATCGAGGTCGCACTGGCCTCCGCCCTCGGCGACGGGGACGATGTGGTCGGCGTCCCAGAGCGAGCGGCGAGCGTGGATGGTCTTCATCCCGTAGAGCGAAAGACCGGCGATGCGCGCCTTGCCGCGTGCGCGTTTCAGAGCGCTGTAGATGGCGATGGTATCGGCCTGGCAGAGATGGCAGACGCCGCGATCGCGGGCGAAGACCTGGTCGCGCAAGTAGCCGGGATCGGTGCGCAGACGCCATTGATGCACGCAATAATCCGAACAAAACGTGCGGCGGCGTCTGGCGAGGATCTCAAGCTCGCACCAGCGGCAGAGCGGCAGACCGTTCGGTCCGATGGGGAGCAAGTGGCGCTGGGCGCGGCCGCCGGAGAGGGTGCGTGGGACAAGCATCGTTCTCAGGATAAAGTGCAGCCGCTGCGCGGTGAAGTGACGGTACGGGTACGAGCAAAAACTTGGACTTAGAGTCGTCAGTCTTGCGTTAAGAGCCTGGAGTAACAGCGGCCAGCTATGATGAGATGAACGAGGGTTTGCATGTCGAGAACACAATCAACGATGGTGGAGTTGGGGACGTTTGCGCCGGCGTTCGAGCTGGCGGATGTGGTAAGCGGCAAGGCCGTGGGACGCGACGATGTCGCCGCCGGGACGAAGGGTTTACTGGTAATGTTTGTGTGCGTGCATTGCCCATATGTGAAGCATGTCGAGGAAGAACTGGCGCGCATCGGAGTCGACTACGAGGGAAAGATCGGGATTGCGGCGATCTCCTCGAACGATGTCATCGCATACCCGCAGGACGGGCCCGACGAGATGAAGAAGCAGTCCGAGCGCCTGGGCTGGCGCTTCCCTTACCTGATCGACGAGACGCAGGAGGTTGCGCGCAGCTACGACGCGGCCTGCACGCCGGACTTCTTCCTCTTCAACGCGGAGATGAAGCTGGTCTATCGCGGGCAGTTGGATGCAAGCCGGCCGCGGCGCGGCGATTCTGGCAACGACGATCCGGTGACGGGCGTCGATCTGCGGCGCGCGATGGATGACGTGCTGGCCGGCAAGCGTCCGGATACGAACCAGCGGACGAGCCTGGGATGCAACATCAAGTGGCGTGAGTGAATGATGGACAACAAAGTTCTCGAAGAGTTGAAGGCCGGCATCCAGAAGTTTCAAACGGAGATCTATCCGGCGCAGGCGTCGCATTACCGGCGCGTGATGAGCGAGCCGCAGTCGCCGCACGCGCTCATCATCACCTGCGCCGACTCCCGCATCCACCCCGAGGTGCTGACGCAGGCGGCGCCGGGCGAGGTCTTCGTCACGCGCAATATCGGCAACATGGTGCCGGCCTTCGGCGAGATGCTGGGCGGCGTCAGCGCGGTGCTCGAGTTCGCGGTGAAGGCGATGCAGGTGCGGCACATCGCGGTGTGCGGGCACAGCGAGTGCGGCGCAATGAAGGCGCTGCTGGAGCCGGATAGCGTCGAAGCCATGCCGACGGTGAAGTCGTGGCTGCGCAACGCCGAGGTTGCGTTGATCGAGGCGAAGGCGATTCAGCGCGAACGAAGAGACCGAGGCGAAGACCAGGGCGATCTGCTGAAGATAGTGACCGAGCGAAATGTACTGCTGCAGATGCGGCATGTACGTTCGCATCCCTCGGTCGCGGAGGCGCTCTCGTTCAGGAAGCTGACGATCTCGGGATGGGTCTACGACATTGCGGAGGGTTCGGTGCGGATCTGCATGGATGGCGACGACGATTTTCTGCCGGTTTAGATGGATTGCGGCCGCAGCGAAAGCCGCGACCGCGCATCTTGAGGAGGGCCTGAACTACGGTTGGTAAGACTAGTCTTTTTGGCCCGAAGTTGCGTCGGACCCGTGCTGCTTCACCATTTTGTTGTAGAGACCGAGGATGAGGAACGGCGCGACCCACTGTCCGACGAAGAGCGCCTCATGCTCCTTCTTCGCGGCCTTGAAGCAGACGGATCCGATAATGGAAGCGATGGCTGCACCAAGAAAGATGGCGGAGGGCGTTTTGCTGGTAAATTTTTCGATGGCTGCGGTGATCTGGTCTTCCTGAGCTTCGCCGGGGGCTACGCGGTAGTCGGTCATATTATGGCATTCTCCTTGGGCGGGTTTCCCGCTTGTAGGCAGAGAGATGCAGAAAAGGTGGTCGGCGCGTGTGGCGGAATGAATAAAAACTTCCGTGAGACCAACAAGAGGGCTGAGGAATGTTGGTCTTCCCCCGAGAGAAAAGCAGATCCCGCCGGGACGACAAGCCAAAACGGGGTGTTCGTCATTCCCGGCGATCTTTAGATCAAGAAAAAAGCGCCCCGGACCCTCTCAGGAGATCCGGGGCGTAACGTTTTGGCCCTACTGCCCTTGCCGTCAACGGGTTTCAAAACGCCGCTGAAGACCTCGTAGACACCTGCCGGAAAATGTTGACTATCCCCGACAAGTGTAATCCTGCCTGATGCGTATGTTTACGATCATTCTCGACTCGTGAATGATAGGAGGATGAACCCGCGAATAAGGTTGCATGACGTTATGCGAGGCCCGAGCCGGTCATCAACAGCGAGTGAAGCGTGAAATCTTCAAGAAATTTTATTTCGATGCGGATTGACAATACCCGATTTGGCTCCTGCATGACGGAGAGATACTTGCGCGAGGTGCAGAGTGCAGTCAGGGTGGCGTGGGTGGTGCGGGTCAGTTCAAG
>CAXTMK010000244.1:0-4328 GCA_964245315.1 uncultured Acidobacteriaceae bacterium
GGCGGGGGCTTATACCGGCAATCGCGATGTCGTCATTCCTTCGGAGTCCAGGATTACCTTTCGCCTGACGCAGCCTTTGCACCGCTAACTCAGCGCCCCCCACTCATCGCGCGCACTCGCGATGAGTGGGGACGTACACTCAAGGTATGCGGCTAAACCCGGTTTTCATTCTCTCCGCGACCGATGTCGCCCACTTCCCTGCTGAAACGAAGACCTTCTCCGCGCCGGAGATCGCATTTCTCGGCCGCTCGAACGTCGGCAAGTCATCGCTCATCAACGCGCTGCTGGGCTCGAAGCAGGCGCACACTTCGTCCACGCCCGGACGTACGCGCGCCATCAATTTCTTCGCATTGCACGAGGGCTTCGGCGACAAGATGAAGCCCAAGCCGGTGATGATCTTCGCCGACCTGCCGGGATATGGCTACGCGAAGATCTCGAAGTCGATCTCGGAGGAGTGGCCGAAGTTCATCGAGCCGTATCTCGCCGAGCGCGAGACGCTGGCGATGGCGGTCTGCCTGGTCGACACAAACATCCCGCCGCAGAAGAGCGATACGACGCTGATCCGGTTTTTTCAGCAGATTCAACGGCCTTATCTGGTGGTGGGAACGAAGGCGGATCGGATTGGACAAAATGCGCTGGCGAAGTCGCTAAGGGCGCTGCGCGAGACGCATGAGGTGGAGGAGGTGCTGCCAGTCAGCGCGGAGAAAGGGACGGGAGTGCAGGAGTTGTGGAAGCGGTTGGAGGCGGTGACAGAGGATTAGAGCGGATTTCCTAAAGAGGCACCCTCGCCGAACGAAAAGCAGATTGCTTCGGAATGACAAACGAAAGGAAGTGGAAACAAATTGTTTGTCATCCCGTAGGGATCTGCTTTTGTCTTCCCGTATACCATCCCGAAATCTGCTCTAGATTTCGAAGGGATTACGACCGAAGCGAAACGCAACTCTGTGCCGTTGATTGTCCAACACCCAGTCGTCAAATCTCTCATAGAGTGTCCGGATCGCTTCGATATGGGAGGCGATTATGTCGAGGCCGCGATCATCGTACATGTGCATGATGATCTTCGCCGTTGGATCGAGGAGATAGACGCGGCTGACGATCTTAGGATTGCCCTCCTGCTCACGATGGGCGATTCCTTGAAAAATCCCAGTCGCCTTGATCGAATGCGGCGCAATGCACGTCCACGTCAAACGGTACGGGGTATCTTCGAAGGGCGAGATGTCCAAGGCTTGCAGGTTCGAGGGTGGCTGAGAAAATATGCCGGGCGTTTCAAACAGGGGCGTCCCCGTGCGTTGCGTTGCGGTTGGCCATTCTCCCGATATGACGAGACAGGACTTTGCTGACTCGAAGAGGAATCGAAAGAGGTCCACGGCTCGCGAAACTTGCGTGATTCCGGTATCGAAGCGGATTCCCGCCGGCCATTGTCCCAAGAGATCTCCGCCAAAATCCACACGACAGAAGTTCGCGAGCATGAAGGCTAGGAGATCGAAGGGTCGGCAGACGTCCATCAGCGAAGGATATCGCAGAGGCCGGATTTGCGGCTGCATCGAGAAGAACTGTCGTTTGCTTCCGCAAACGATACCCCACCTTGGCCACGATAAAACTGTGGGGCGAGGATCGGGCACCCGGTTCAACTACCAGATTGTGGGGACGTTGGACGCGCGAATGCGATCGTCGCGGCTGAGTACCGGCACGCCGAGGTGAATCGCGGTGGCAGCAATGATGCGGTCCGGCATATCTGGAACCTCGGCACGCGGCACAAGACGCATAGCTTCACAAACTTCACTGTCTACCAAAGCCTCGGTGAGAACATGGTCAGGGTCAGCTATGGCGGCTCGAAGGTCATCATACGCATGTTGCGGCAGACGGCCCTTTTCGACCAGATACACCAACTCAATCAAACTGATCGAAGAGATCGCAATCCTGTCGCCAACTGTGGTCGCGTCCTCCATCAGAGTGCGCGCTTGCGGCGACAGCCTCAAATCGTTGACAAGGAACCATAAGGCGGCGTGGGTGTCGGCAACGGCTACGATCATCAGAAGTCTTCGCCGAAATTACGGAACATGTCCGCACGATTCTCGGCTATCTCTTCATCGGAGATACTTACTCCGTACTTGGCCCACATTCCCAGTCCAGACTTGAGCGGAAGTTTAGGCTTGGGATCAGCGGCTGCCTGGACGCCACGCTCCAGAACTTCTCGTACATAAAGGTCGGGTGGAAGGCCACGGGCATCCGCCTGCGCCTTGAGCGAGATCTCGAGTTCCTTTGGGAGCTCGATCGTCATGCCGGACCTCCTTCACTTTCTTAGATTCTATCATTCCGGTTCTCGCCTCACCGTTTGCGGCGCCATTTCGTAAGTGAAGAACCCCATGGTCGGCGATGAAACCGCCGAACATGAGGCACCCGGATGCTTGCCGCTCGGGGAACTACGGAGATTCTGGCTTCGCCAGAATGACGGCGGTTATAAGGGTGGAGATGGTAGCTAGGCTACTCGCCGTAGTAGTCGAGGCCGAGGTGGGTGATCAGGTCTTCGCCCATGATGTGACGCAGCGTGTTCTTCAGCTTCATCGACTGGATGAACAGATCGTGCTCCGGGTAGACGCCCGGCGCGGAGTCGGGATCCTTGAAGTAGAAGCTGAGCCACTCCTGGATACCGAGGCCCTTGAGCGCCGGGGTGCGGGCGGCGAGGTCCATGAAGAGCACCAGGTCGAGCGCCAGCGGCGCGGCCAGGATGGAGTCGCGGCAGAGGAAGTCCACCTTGATCTGCATCGGGTAGCCGAGCCAGCCGAAGATGTCGATGTTGTCCCAGCCCTCTTTGTTGTCGCCGCGCGGCGGGTAATAGTTGATGGTGACCTTGTGGTAGAAGTCCTTGTACAGGTCGGGGTTCTTCTCGGGCTGCAAGATGTAGTCGAGCACGCCGAGCTTGGAGCCTTCCTTGGTCTTGAAGCTTTCGGGATCGTCGAGGACTTCGCCGTCGCGGTTGCCGAGGATGTTGGTCGAGTACCAGCCGGAGAGGCCCAGAAGGCGGGTCTTGAGGCCGGGCGCCAGGATCGTCTTGATGAACGTTTGGCCGGTCTTAAAGTCGCGGCCGCAGATGGGTGCGCCCATCTGCCTGGATAACTCGCGAAGAGCCGGGATATCGACCGTGAGGTTTGGCGCGCCGTTGGCGAAAGGGATGCCTTCCTTGAGGCAGGCCCAGGCGTAGAGCATGGATGGCGAGATGCCGGGGTCGTCGTCGACGAGGCCTTTCTCGAAGGCTTCCAGCGTCTGGTGGACGGCGGTCTGCTCCATGAAGATTTCGGTGGAACCGCACCAGATCATCACCTGGCGATCCGTCTTCGTCTTGAATTCGGCGATGTCGTTGCGGATCTGGTTGGCGAGGTCGCACTTGTTCTTGCCGGATTTGATCTTTTTGCCTTCAAGACGCTTGACGTAGTGCTGGTCGAAGACGGCGGGCATGGGCTCGATGGACTCGAGGAACGGGCGCATCTCTTCGAGCTGGTCGCGGTCGAGCACGCCTGCGGTCCTGGCGGCGTCGTACAGGTTACCGCCGAAGATATCCCAGCCGGTGAAGACGATGTCTTCGAGGTGGGCGATTGGCGCCCAGTCCTTGATGAGTGGGGTGTTGTTGTCGGTGCGCTTGCCGAGGCGGATGGTGCCCATCTGGGTCATGGAGCCGATGGGCTTGGCCATGCCGCGGCGGACGGCTTCAACGCCTGCAATAAGAGTGGTCGCCACAGCACCCATGCCGGGGATCATGATGCCGAGTTTGCCCTTCGCGGGCTTGATATCAGCCGCGGTGGGGGCAAACGCGGAGGATACGCTGGAGACATGACGATTTATGTTGCGAGCTCGAACGCAGGTAAGCTGCGGGACTTTCATACGGCGGCGCGGGAGTTTAACGGTGTGTCGATTGAGCCGCTGCCCGGATTGAAGGACATTCCCGCGCCCGCTGAGGATGCGTTGACGTTTGAGGGCAATGCGCGGGTGAAGGCTGTCTATTATTCGAAGTTTGCGCCGGGGGCGTGGGTGATTGCGGATGATTCCGGGCTTGAGGTGGATGCGCTGGATGGGCGGCCGGGAGTGCGGTCGGCTCGGTTTGCGCTGGATGCGGGTGTGGTGGTTGATGAGGGCGGCCTGGATTTGGCGAACAACACTGCCCTGTTGAAGGCGTTGGATGGGGTGACGGAGCGGGCGGGGCGGTACCGGTGCGCGCTGGCGCTGGCTTGCGATGGAGCGATTCTGCAGGTTGGCTTTGGTGGGGTGGAGGGCGAGATTCTTACGCTGCCTGTGGGGGATGGCGGGTTTGGGTATGATCCACTGTTTTATAG
>CAXTMK010000245.1:0-3981 GCA_964245315.1 uncultured Acidobacteriaceae bacterium
CCATCGAAATCTGGACCGACGTCAACGGCATCATGACCACCGACCCGCGCATCGTGCCCGAGGCCCTGCGCGTCAAGACGATCAGCTTCGAAGAGGCCGCCGAACTCGCCTACTTCGGCGCGAAGGTGTTGCATCCGGCGACCATCCTGCCCGCCGTCCAGAAGAGCATTCCGGTGTGGGTGCTGAACTCGCGCAATCCCACAAACGAAGGCACGAAGATCACCGCCGTTGCGCCGCACTGTACTTCTCCGTTCAAAAGCATCGCGGCCAAGAAGCGCCTCACCATCATCGATATTGTCGCCAGCCGCATGCTGATGTCGCATGGTTACCTGAAGGCTGTCTTCGACGTCTTTGACCGTTACAAGTGCGCGATCGACATGGTGTCCACCAGCGAAGTCAGCATTTCGGTCACGGTCGACTCGAACAACCAGCTGCCGGCCATTTGCGATGAGCTGAGCAAAATCGCCGACGTAAAGCTCGAAGGCCGCAAGGCGCTCGTATGCCTGGTGGGCGAGGACATTCGCGGCCACAACGGCATCGCAAGCCGTGTCTTCTCGGCGGTAAGCCACATCAACGTGCGCATGATCTCGCAGGGCGCCAGCGAGATCAACATGAGCTTCATGATTGAAGAGGATGACGTGGATGAAGCAGTCCGCAGCCTGCATCGCGCGTTCTTCGCGGATGCGGATGCGGATATCTTCGATGTAGCCGCCATACAGGCTGTCACTGCATAGGTTTCCTCACCCAATCCCAAATTTGTCATTCCCGAAGGGAATCTGCGTTTCGCATCGCGTACGGCAACTCTTCCGGAAGGTCTGCTCTTATCAGTCTTTCCTGCTTATCCGTGGCAGGCATTCCGTTTAGTTCGCCGAAGGCTTCTCCGCCCGCTCAATCACGATCGCATCCACCTGCGCCTTCCCCGCCGAAAGCTTCAATCCAAGCGCATTCAGCGACGTGATAATGGAGTCCGGAATATCCGCCTCCATGTCGGTTGTCCCGGTCGCATAGTGGAAGTCGTAAGAGCCGGTCAACCCCGTCTGATCCACAACGGGACGGCCCATGTATCGGGCCAGCCGAACCGCCATCTGCGGCATCGAAATATTTCTACCCGACATACCGGTCGGCCAGGCGATTCCGCCTCCATCGACACCGCCAACCCACGGGAAATCTTCCGGATCTTTTGGCGCCTGCAGCTTCAGTTCTTTATCGTTGCGCATGAGAAGGTAGACCGGCGCTTCCTTCGCGGCGTGATGGAATTTGAGACCGAAGCGCTCGATAAGAAGCGTCTGAAGCATCTGGCGCTGATCACCGTTGAGCGACACCTTGGGAGAAGCGGGATTCAGTTTGGCGGTCTCCGTATCCGCCGCCGGCTTGGCCACCACATCGAAGGCGTCACCGTCCATCCAGGCCGGGCCTCCTGAAAGCTGGAACGACTGAATCTGAAACGCCTCCAGCAGCAGCGTCCGCAGCGTACAGTGCAGCGCCTCCACGCGTCCGCCCGGATAGGTAAAAATGCCGACGACCTGCGAGTTGGAAGGCTTGATCGTGGCCACGTCAAAAGCAAGCGGAGGCTGCGCTTCGGCGAGGGATGTCAGCGCGAAAGCAAGAACCAATGCAGTGAAACCGATCCTGAGTTGGAGTGCCATGATCGCTTTGACGGATCGCACGAGTAAAGGGAGGCTGTTTCCTAAGAGTTGAGAGCTTTCAGTCAAGCGTTGGGAGCGGTGCTCGCCACTCCCAACTTCCTCGCTAGAAGTTGCCGCCGGTCTGCATAAACTCCGCGCTCACCGGGTTCTCGTACACCGAACCGTCGCGCGTCACTACCGTCAGCCCGCTGGGCGTAACGAAGTAGTTCCGCTTATCCTCCGCCGGGTCGTAGCCGATCACGGTCCCGTCCGGGATATGCACGTCGCGGTCGATGATGGCGTGGCGAACGCGGCAGTGGCGGCCGATGTTGACGTGCGAGAAGATGATGCTCGAATCCACATCCGCATACGAGTTCACGCGCACATCGTGCGACACCACCGAGTTGCGCACTACCGCGCCCGAGACGATCGAGCCCGCCGCGACGATCGAGTTGATCGCCATGCCGGTGCGGCCCGGCTCGCCGAAGACGAACTTCGCCGGCGGATACTGGTAGGCGCGCGTGCGCATGGGCCAGGTCTTGTCGTAGAGGTTGAAGACGGGCGTCACGCCGGCTACGTCCATGTTGGCCTCGTAGTAGGCGTCGAGCGTTCCCACGTCGCGCCAGTAGAGCGCGTTCTTCTTGTTCTCGTCGACGAAGTTGAAGGCGTGCATCTTCGACCGGCCCAGCAGGTTGGGCAGAATATTATGGCCAAAGTCGTGCTTCGAGTTCGGGTCTTCGGCGTCCTTGATCAGCTCCGGAAGCAGCACGTCGGTGTTGAAAATATATATGCCCATGGAGGCATCCACCATGTCCGGCATGAACGGCGAGCGAAAGTCGGTCGATTTCGGCTTCTCCTCGAAGCCCAGCACCTCGCCGTTGCGCGCCACGTTGACCACACCGAAGGAGGAGACCTCGTCCGGGCGGATGGGCAGGGTGGCGAGGGTGACTTCGGAGCCGCAGTCCTTGTGCTGCTGCAGCATGCGCGCGTAGTTCATCTTGTAGATGTGGTCGCCCGACAGGATGATGACGTACTTCGGCTCCTCGGAGCCGATACTGTAGATGTTCTGGTAGACCGCATCCGCAGTTCCCTGGTACCAGCTCTTCGAGACGCGCTGCATGGGCGGCAGAATCTCGATGAACTCGCCCAGCTCGTTCGCGACCACCGGACCCCAGCCTTCGCGGATGTGCCGATTCAGCGACAGCGCCTTGTACTGGGTCAGGATGTAAACGTGTCGCAGATCGGAGTTGATACAGTTGGAGAGAGTGATATCGATGATGCGGTACTGACCGGCGAACGGAACGGCCGGCTTTGCGCGATCGCGGGTAAGCGGGAAAAGACGTTCGCCGGCGCCACCGGCAAGCAAAACACCCAGACAATCTCTCATGATGCGTCTTCCTTATCCGAACGACATAGTAACGCTTGCAGCCACAACATGTAACCCTTCTACGATGCCATTTGTAAGCAACACGACAACGCGAAGAGAAGTCGAGCCTACCACGATGCTGTGCATTGCAGGCAACAGCAAAGACAAACGCCCGAAACCTCGCAAGGCTCGGGCGTCGGCGTTGGAACTGAAAGAGCTGCTACTCTTCGGTTCCTTCGTTCATGTCTTCGGGCAGGCTGATACGCAACGACTTGAGAAAGTTCATATCGTTGTGGGTGAACGGCCCGTCGATATCGGGGGCGCTGTCGCCAGCGGTCAGCATCAGGGGCTCGGCCTCGACGTCATCATCGACTTCGTTCAACCCGATGGTAGCCTCGAGCATGAGCAGCACATCGAAGCCCTGTTCGCGGATATTCTTCACGACACCGGCGATGTGCTCCGACTCCGAAACCGACTCGTGAATGGCTTCGCCTAACTTCTGAATGAGATTTTTGACTTTCTGATTCAATGACACCTCCGGTTTCCGTTCTGGATGACTCGCATCGGGTATTCCCGGGGATGCATACCCGAGAACGGCATTGCGGGTGCGTCGCTGACCTGCTTCAAGTCTCAGAATACTCCTGGAGGCCGGAGGGGTGCAATGGCAGTTGACTGCAACCTTCAGGCCACGGTGTGGTGGTCCGCCCACGCGCCCTGCAGATCGTGAGCCAGATCGTCGATCGAACGCGGCGAGCGCTTGCGCGTGATGAGAAAACAGGCAGCTGCGGCGGCAACACCGCCGACGAGGAGTAAAAAGTTCTTCATGGTGGCTCAACTCCGGACAAGAAGGGTGGCTTGCCTCCGATTGGATGCAGGCTTCCCTCTCAATGGTGCCCTGCGGTGCTTTAGACTAGGGTGCATGGACAGGGTTCGCTTTGGCAGGGCGTTGGGCACAGGCGCAAGGGAGGCAGCCAAGGCTCTGCTGAAGGC
>CAXTMK010000246.1:0-1644 GCA_964245315.1 uncultured Acidobacteriaceae bacterium
AACCCGCCCTGCGCATACACCAACTCGACCGGCTTCATCCGGCCAAGCTCGTCGACCGCCAGCGCCCACGCGTTCGCCCCGGCAAACTCCGTAGCCCGAAAATCCCCGGTCGACAGATCCACCAACCCAATCCCAACCGCATTTCTCTGCACCACGATCGAAGCCAGCCAGCAGCTCTCGCCCGCGCCCAGCGCCGGATCAACTGCCGTCCCCGGCGTCAGCACCCTGGTCACCTCGCGCTTGACGATCCCCTTAACCCTCTTCGGATCTTCCATCTGCTCGCACAGGGCAATCCGGTATCCTTTGCGCAGCAGCCTTTGGATATATATCTCCGCCGCATGGTACGGAACCCCACACATTGGCTGTTTCTTCTCTTTATCCCGAGCCGTGAGCGTCAGCTGCAGCTCCCGGCTCACCAGGATTGCATCCTCATAAAACAGCTCGTAGAAATCGCCGATCCGGCAGAACATCAGGCAATCCGGATGCGCCTCCTTGGCCGCGAAGTACTGCCGCATCACCGGCGTCAGCATCGGGTCGTTATCGGTAAGCGTCGCCATCAGGAAAGCCCAGAATACCGCACCGCCCTGTGCGGAAAGCGACCACGGATTTACACGAGCGAAACTGATAAAGACAAACAAAGGGCCGCCGTCACTCTGGGAAAGCCAGAATCCCTGCATTTGTTCTAAATCCATGTCATCCGTGTGAATCCGCGGTCGTCTTTCCTCTACACTCTCTCCATGATCCAAATCCCGTTAACCCCCGACCAATACGCCGTCACCTCCAAGCTCATCGCCGAGAAGCAGGGAATCGCCCTGACCGGCGACGAAGGCAAGATCACCAAGATGGGCGTGACCGCCAGTTACAAGTATGGCGACGGCCGCCTCTCCATCGACATTCTCGAAAAGCCCTTCTTCGTTACCACGGAATACTGCGAAGAGCAGATCAAAGCCTGGTTCGCCAGCCACTAACCGAGTGCCTCCATCTGTTCAGGGCTCAGCTTCAGGTACGGCGGCACCTTAGCCCTCAAAATTCCGATCAACTCAGGATCCATCCGTTCATATACATCGCGTATGTCCAACACTACTGGCTGTTTATCGCGCAACTCGCTCCCGAACATTGACAGCAGGCGTTTCCGATGGAACGTCTCCATCACAAGGATGATGTCCGCCCACTCTACGAGGTCGAGTGACACCGGTACCTCCGCATCCGCGTCCGTCCCTGCGGAAGTAACCTCCAGCCCCGAAACCCGCGAGAAGACCTCCTCCGCCGTTGGACTGCGCAACATATTTTGACTACAGATAAATAAAACCTTCACGCCTCACCTCCTGTAATCCTTCTTAGACGCACCGCATAATCTCAGCCACGGATCAAATCCGTATGATCTGTGATAATCCGTGGTCGGCCATCGCCCGGGCGAACCGATATACTGATCTTTGGCACAATGTCCCTCTTCTGGCTCAGAGTCGCGGTCTTCCTCTACGGCATCGCCGCCCTCGCGGTGCTGCCCGCGGCTCTGTATGACCGTCCGCGCTGGCGTCACCTCGCCATCCCCGCCACGGTCGCCGGCGTCCTCTTCCACTTCGTCTCGCTTACCGAGATGCTCTCCGCCGCCCACCACTCCCTTCCGGTCGACACCCACGAGAC
>CAXTMK010000246.1:1654-3932 GCA_964245315.1 uncultured Acidobacteriaceae bacterium
GGCTCTTCGCCGTCGCCTTCCTGGTCGTCTACTCCGGTTTCCGCACCATCGCGCTGGGAATCTTCCTGCTGCCGCTGGCCTTCCTGCTCGGGCTGCTGCCGGCGTTCCATCCCGGGCTTGAGATCGAAGCCTTCCCCGGCCTGCACTCGGGATGGCTCTTCCTGCATATCGCGCTGCTGCTCGCCGCCTACGCCGCGCTGTTCGTCTCGCTGGTGTCGTCGTTCCTCTACCTGATCCAGGAACGCCGGCTGAAATCCAAGTCCCTTGCGAATGCCCGGATCAAGCTGCCGCCGCTGGCGACCATCGACTCCATCGCGCTGAAGTCGCTCCTTTTCGGACTCCCGTGCATGACCGCCGGTCTGCTCATCGGCTCATTGCTCGCGCAGATAACCTATGGTTCAACTTATTTCCGTGACCCAAAGATTCTATTAGCCTTCGCCATGTGGCTTGCGTACGTCGGCATGATCTATATTCGCCGCCACTCCGGCCTGCGCGGACGTCGCGCCGTCTACCTCTCCTCCTTCGTCTTCATGGTCGTCCTCTGCGTCTGGGCGTCGAACCAGTTCTCCGCCGTCCACAGGTTCCCCACGCCATGAGCGAACTCGTCCTCCTCGGCATCAACCACAACACCGCGCCCATCGAGGTGCGCGAGCGCCTTGCTATTCCCGCCGGGCGTCTCGCCGACGCCACGCGTTCGCTTTCGTCCGTTCCCGGTATCCGCGAGAGTCTCATTTTATCCACCTGCAATCGCGTTGAACTCCTTACGATTCAGGAAGAAACGACACCAGACCTCATCCGGTTTCTTCATGAATACTTTGCTGTTCCGTCCGGCACCATCCAGCCCCATTTGTACGAATTCCGCGAGCGCGAGGCCGTGCGCCATCTCTTTCGCGTCGCCAGTTCGCTTGATTCCATGGTGGTCGGCGAGCCGCAGATTTTAGGCCAGGTGAAGGAGTCCTACACCGTTGCGCGCGAGGTCGGCGCAGCTTCCACTTCGCTGGACCGCCTGTTGCAATCTGCCTTCTCGGTCGCCAAAAAGGTCCGCTCGGAGACTCAGATCGGCTCGTCCTCGGTCTCCATCGCCAGCGTAGCCGTCGATCTCGCGCGCAAGATCTTCGGCTCGCTCCACGACAAGCACGTCCTGCTCGTAGGCGCGGGAAAAATGTCGGAGCTCGCCGTCCGCCATCTTATCCGCCACGGTGCTACGAACCTCATCCTGGCCAACCGCACCCAGTCGCGCTCCGAAGCTCTTGCCCACCAGTTCCGCTCTGAAAAAGTCGCCGTCGAAGTCATCCCTTTCGACGCCCTGCACGCCGAAGCGCCGCGCGCCGACATCGTCATCACCTCGACCGGCGCCCAGCAACAGCTTTTCGCCCGAGCCCACGGCCAGCAGTTCGTGCAGAAGCGCCGCGGCCGCCCCATGTTTTTCATCGACATCGCCGTCCCGCGCGATGTGGACCCCCGCATGAACGAGGTAGAGGGCTGCTTCGTCTACGACATCGACGATCTCCAGCAGGTCGCCGCCTCGAATCTCTCCGACCGCACCCGCGAGGCCGCCGCCGCCGAGCGCATCATCGCCGACGAGGCTGCCCGCTACCAGCAGCGTCTACATTCGCTCGACGCCGTTCCTGCCATCCGCGCGCTGCAGCAGAGCGCCGAAGCCGTCCGCCAGGCCGAACTCGCCCGCGCCGCAAGGGTTCTCGCCGCGCTCACGCCGGAGCAGGCAGCCGCCGTAGACGCGCTGACCCAATCTCTGACCAACAAACTCCTCCATCCGCAAATCGTAGCCCTCCGCAAAGCCAGCGAATAGCCTCGGTGCCATCCCAGGTACTTCCGCCCGAGGGCGGGACGGGTATGATGGGCACGACCCAGGAGATTGCATGCCGCAGGAAAAAACCCTCTACGACACCGTCGCCTACCCCGGCGGCGCCAATCCCAAGACGCACCCCGACAACATGGCCGTCATGGGAACCCTTTACGGACTCAAGCCCGCGCCCATCGCCACCTGCCGCGTGCTCGAAATCGGCTGCAGCGAGGGCCACAACATCGTGCCGATGGCCTATGCCATACCGGGAAGCCACTTCGTCGGCGTCGATCTCGCCGCGGAGCCCATCGCAGCCGGGCAGCGCCGCATCCAGCGCCTTGGCCTCACCAACGTCCGGCTCATACAGGCCGATCTCATGGACCTGGACGCCCGACTCGGAACCTTCGACTACATCATTGTGCACGGCATTTACTCCTGGGTTCCCGACTCCGTCCGCGAAGGCCTGATGGCCGT
>CAXTMK010000247.1:0-3895 GCA_964245315.1 uncultured Acidobacteriaceae bacterium
ATATTCAGCGGCTGCCGCGTTTCGAATAGTGGCCGCACTGTCCGATGGCATCAGGTTGAGGTATCCTTCTCGGGTGGAAAACAGTCTATTGTTAGGTTGAGTAGCCGATAAGACGCTTCAGAGCGCATCTCCAACGATGAGGTGCGACGACCCAGTAGAAATTGTTTCATTTTGTTCCGAGGGAGTCCCGGGTGCAGCAGACAACTCTGAGACCGCCCGTCGAGGCCCACGACGCCTCCCGGCTCGATCGGATGATCGCGTCCGTCGGAAGATCGTCTGTCCAGTTGGTTCGGGGCCGGCAGGCGATCATTAATATGGAGCCTGTGTTGGCCACGCTCGCGCGCAACAGCGCTCTGACAGGCGAGGCCGACAATCTCGCTTACTTCCTCTCGACACCCTATTCGCTGAAGAAAATTCCCTGGCTGCTTACCATTGGCGATCCCGCCCGCCGCAGTAAGCTGATCGGAGCGGTTCTGCTGTTCGAGTACAGGATCGGTCTCTGGGGCACACGGGTCTTCGCCGGAGCCGACAGAACCGGCCGGCGCGATCTGATTGCAGCGCCGGAGATGCGGGCACAGGTGGCAGCCATCGCCGCTCGCACCTTGCTGCAGCAGGGAGCGCATATCGTTTACCTGACATTCAGCGATGCGTATCGCGACGACGACTGTCCTGGTGTGCCTGCGGGAGTCGCCGAGCAGGCGATCTCCGCGGAGCTTCACGCGATTCGCCACCGGGCGCAATGGAGCCTGGAAGAGCGAGAGATCCCGTCGCATCTGCCTATGCTCCCAACATTCGACGAGACGCTGGCGCGCATCGGGCAAAGAACCCGGTCAAACCTTCGCTATTACAGACGCCGCGCCGAAACCGATCTGGGCGCACGCTTTGTGACCGACGTCGAGATCACGGTCGAGCAGTTTCTGGCGTTCAACCGCGAATGCAAATACGCGGTTCCGGATGCAGAGGCTCGCCTGCGCTACCGGACCGCGCATACCCATCCGAACTTCAGCATGCGTGGCGTGGTGGATGGTGCCGGGCGCTGGCTGTCGCTGGTGGGGGTGCGGCGGCACAACGGTTTTATCGAGATTCACTGGCAGATGAATCGCGAGGATCTGCCGCACTGCTCGCTGGCGACCGTGCTGCGCTCGATGATGATCGACGACGAGATCGCGCACGGCTTCACGCGCCTCTATATCGAAGGGGGCACGCCGCAGCCGATCGGGCGGTCGTTCGTTCCGCTGCGCATCGACGAGCTGCTGGTGAAGCGAAACTCGTTTTATGTGCGGCTGCTGGAGCGGTTTGCGTCCGTGGTGTTTCCGCCGAAGAACTACGTGGGGCAGCTATTGAAGCGGACGGATCTGTGCTGGCGGCGTGGATAGATGCAGGAGCGAGGAGGCGATAGCGCATCCGGTTGCCTGAGCGACCTGAGGCTGGTATAGACTCCTTCAGGAGGATGCCTGGTGACCGCGCGTGAAATCGCTCAATATTTCGTGTCTCTCGTCGATGAAGATGCCGGAGATTCAATCTCCAATTTGAAGGTCCAAAAGCTTCTCTATTATGCGCAGGGGTTCTATCTGGCATTGCACGATGAGCCTCTGTTTCCTGGGGCTATCAAGGCGTGGGTACGTGGACCTGTCGTTCCGGAGATCTTCTACGCTTATCAGTCGTTCGGAGTCGGGCCGATCTCAATTGAGAAGGTGAATCTGGATCTCTACGGAGCTGATGTGAGAGAGTTTCTGGATGAGGTCAACGAGGTTTACGGTCAATTTACCTCCGCGAAGCTCGGAGCCATGACCCGCTTGGAACCACCCTGGAGGGATGCCGTCCAAGGTGAAACCATCTCTCAGGAAAGCTTGAAGGAGTTTTTCAGCACTCTGGTGACCCGTCATGACGAAGTTGGGCAGGCCGCGGCTTAGCAAGGGAAGGTCGATCCATCTAGCTGCGTCGGTCGAGGCAGCCAGGGTCGATTACAACCGCGAAAGGCCAACCTTCTGCCTGCGGTTCGTCGATCCGCAGTATTGCATCACACGTTGCGATCGCGACGATAAGGCGGCATTCGCGGACAAGATACGCCGCATGAGCCTGATGACCTGGAACGAACTCATTCAGGCTCCTCGACACGGGATGGGATTTGAGACTATCGCCAGAAAGGCGATTACGCGTCCGGTTCCGGCGCATATCACCGACGACGTGACGTTCGTAGCGTTTCGCTTCAGCGGCATGAAACCCATGGTGGGCTACCGGACAGAGGAGATGTTTCACATCGTATGGTTCGATTGCGCCTTCGATCTCTACGATCACGGTTGATTTTACGGAGCGGAAAGTGCGATTGCCCGCCGGACGTGCTAATCTGTCGGCCAAGCCATGAAAATCACAGTCCCCTGCTCCCTCGCCTTATTGGCTCTCGCCGCCGTCTGCGCCGCGCCCGCGCAGAACATCCAGGTCAAGGAACACACGACGCCCAACGGCATGAAGGTGCTGGTCAATGAGGATTTCACCATCCCCAACGTCGCGATGAACATCTTCTTCCGCGTCGGCTCGCGCAACGAGCA
Organism: uncultured Acidobacteriaceae bacterium; assembly: GCA_964245315.1. Lineage (GTDB taxonomy): Bacteria > Acidobacteriota > Terriglobia > Terriglobales > Acidobacteriaceae > Edaphobacter. Next base: position 2,550 of record CAXTMK010000247.1, read on the forward strand.
CGAGGGCATCACCGGCATCTCGCACTTCTTCGAGCACATGATGTTCAACGGCGCGAAGAAGTACGGCCACGGCGACTTCGACAAGACGCTGGAGCTGGCCGGGGGCAGCAACAACGCCAGCACCTCCAACGACTTCACCACCTATACCGACCGCCTGCCCAACACCGCGCTCGAAACCATATTCGATCTCGAAGCCGACCGCATCCAGAACCTCGCCTTCGATCCGGCCGTCATCAAAAGCGAGCGCGAGGTCGTCTACTCCGAACGCCGCCTGAGCGTCGACAACTCCAACCCCGGCTTGCTCAGCGAGCAACTCGAAGCCGCCGCTTTCACCGCCCAGAGCTACCACTGGCCGGTCGTCGGCTGGCCTACCGACATCGAAGCCTGGACCATCGACGATCTGAAGAGCTACTTCGCCATGGGCTACTCCCCCACGAACGCGACCATGGTCGTCGTCGGCGCGGTCAAGGCTGAGGATGTCTTCCGTCTCGCGGACAAGTACATTGGCCCCATCCCTGTCCACGATCCGCCGCCCGAACCCCGCACCAGGGAACCTGTCCAGCTTGGCGAGCGCCGCGTCACCATCAACAAGTTCGCGCAGGCGCCGCTGCTCGACATCGGATATCACGCCGTCGACGCCAAGTCGCCCGACTTCGTGGCGCTGCAGCTTGCCGATAACATCCTCTCCACCGGTCAGAGCTCGCGCATGTACACGGCGCTGGTGGACGGCCAACAGCTTGCGTCCAGCGTTCGCACCAGCGTTCGCGCCACGCTCGACCCCAGTCTTTTCCGCATCTCGGCCCAGCCCCGCCGCGGCGTCCCGCTCGACAAGCTGGAGCAGGCCATCTACGCCCAACTGCTGAAGCTACAGACCGACGGACCGACGCCTGAAGAACTGCAGAAGGCGAAGAACCAATCCATCGCGTCTTACTACCGCAGCCTGGAATCCATCTCGGGCAAAGCCGGCGTCATCGGGAACCGGCAGGTGATGTTTGGGGACTACCACAGCCTCGCAACGGTCGAGCAGAAGATCAATGCAGTCACCGCCGCCGACATCCAGCGCGTCATGAAACAGTATCTGCAGCCCAACAATCGCACGGTCGCCATGCTCATTCCCACAGCTGGCGGCGACGCCCCCCGCGGACGCCGCGGCGGTGGCGGAGCGCCTCCAGCGGCGGAACCGGAACAGTAATGGGTGCCCCATGTCTCGCCTTTGAGACATGGGATGTACCACCTCGAACTCCAGCCATCACCCGAATTCAGGAGAATTTACCTTGTTCCTCTCCAGGCACTTTTGCCTCGCTCTCGCTGCCGTCTCAATGCTGCCCTCAGCTCCGGCCCCCGCC
>CAXTMK010000248.1:0-3870 GCA_964245315.1 uncultured Acidobacteriaceae bacterium
GAGGGGACACTTCTATCGAGGACAACAGGGGACACTTCTAATGTGCTTCAACACTCTTGCGAGTTGGGGAGGCTGTCATTACCGGAGAAGCGGCGCGGCTGCCGATTCGCTGCAGAATCACCTTGCCTGCTGAGACTAACCGTCCCGATAGCGAAGATCCCCAAGTATCAAAAAATTGGTTGAGAAATCGAACTTCAGAGAGCTATGATCGTGTAATCGCATCATGGCGCTCACAAAACCCACGCTGGACTCAGGTTCGACCGCCACGCGAAGCCATCCCGGCACAGGAGAATGAGAACGTGGAGAGACAGCCAGTCGAGTCATCGAGTGCTTTGTCCGTGGGGTACGATGAACCTAGCCAGACTTTGGAAATTGAATTCAAAGAATCTGGTGTCTACCAGTATTACAATGTCCCCTCGACGACATTCGAGCAGATGATGAGCTCAGATTCAATTGGGAAGTTCATTAATGCCAACATCAAGCCGGTATATCCCTTTTCACGCGTGTGAGTCCTAGTCCGTCCGCTTATTAGCAGCCACGCGGGAGCTGTCGCTATGCACTTCCTCTAAGGATGGCCAGCTTTCGCGCCGCTAAATCATCGGGCTTGATGCTTCTCCGTTTCACTTCTAAAGTGCCGACCAAAAAAATCCGCCGTCAACCCGTAAGCCGTAACCCAGCTCCTATGCAGCAGAAACCCATGGATCTCATCCGGAAAAATCTTCTCCTCAAACTCCACTCCCTGCGCCCGTAGCGCCGCCGCCATCCGTACAGTGCTCGCGAACGGCACATTGCGGTCGTCGTCGCCCTGGATCAGCAGCACCGGCGATTTCCATGTCTTGATCGCCGCCAGCGGCGACGATGCAAACGCCAGCCTGGTCGCCTCGTTGTCAGGCGTCGGCCCCGCCGCGCCGCCATTTTGGAGATTCCAGTCATGCACGCCGTGGAAGTCCACGCCCGCCTTGAACAGGTCGGATGACCGAGCCAGCGCCAGCGCCGTCAGATACCCGCCATAACTCCCGCCCCACGCGCCGATGCGCGCCGGATCCACATCCGCCCGCTCGCGCAGATAAAGCCCCGCACCCTGCACGTCGTTGTACTCACTCGCGCCGCTCGCCCCATAGTTCAGAGCCTCGCGGAAATCAAGCCCATACCCGATCCCGCTGCGATAGTTCGCCGACAGTACAATATAGCCCAGCGAAGCCAAATACTGGTTCATCGCATAAGCATTGTTGTAGTAGTCCATGTAGTGCCATCCCAGCAGCATCTCGCGCCGCGAGCCGCCGTGGAAGAAGACCAGCGCCGCATGCTTCCTGCCGTCGGAAAGCGTTGGCGGCAGAAAGAGCTGCCCATGTATCTTCATCCCATCTGCGGCCGCAAAGATCACCTGCTGCGGCACTACGAGCTTCGCCGCGGGAAAGTCCTTCGGCACCATCTCCGGCGCCAGATCGCGCATACCGCCGGAACTTGAAACCACCGCAGGATGACTTGGAATCCGCGCATCCGAACGCAGCACGGCGATCACGCCCGTCGAAGTAATCGCAGGGAAGACCTCGATCCCATCGCCGTTGGTCAACTGGCGCAGATTCGGCTTGCCATCGGTCGCGATCTGCCACACATGCCGCCGATCGATGTCGTTCTGGTTCGAGCTGAACGTGATGCTCGTACGATCCTCCGCGAACACCGCATGCTCCACCTCAAACTCTCCGGGCGTAAGCAACGTCGCCGGTCCGCCGCTCGCCGCGACCGAGTACAGATGCTCCCAACCATCCGCCTCGCAGGGAAAGACGATGTGCCCGCCCGGACTCCAAAGCAACTGCTCCTCCGTCGCCAGCGGATGAAACACGCTGCCGGCACCCTTGGGCGCAACCCACACCTCACGTCCGATGCCAGTAGCCACATCGGCCACGCGAATCGACCACGGCACGCCCGTCCGCCGCGGTGTAAACCCTGCACCCGCGCCGCCTGCGCTCGCAATGCGGATAAACGCCAGCGACTTCCCATCCGGCGCCCACACCTCATCGCGATCGCTGTCGGTAGACGCATCCATCCACGTAATCGACTTTGCGGCAAGCGAATAAACCCCCACAAACCCGTGATCGCCCCGTGCGCTTGTAAACGCCAGGAGCTTGCCATCCGGCGAAAACACCGGCGATCCCAGCGTCCCGCGCATGGAACATCAGCACGGGCTTCGCCGCCGGGTCGTTCAGAGCAATCGTATAGAGCTGCTCCCTGGCCAGGTAAACGATCATGGCGCCATCGGGCGAGACGCTCGGCGCGCGCCCCTCGGCGAGCTTGCGCGGCTCGCCGCCCGCCGCCGGAACGATGTAGATCGTCTGCTCGACTCCTGCCGTTATGTCCGCCGGATTCGGCGCGGCCCCACGGCCCGCATGCTCAAAATCCCCGCCGCGCACGAAGACGATCGATTGCCCATCCGGCGTCCACCTGATGTTGTCGATCTCAAGCCCCTCGTCGTTCAGGTAGCTCGTGACCCGGTGCGCCGGCGCCGCTCCGGCTGCCGCATCCGCCACCCAGATATTACGTTTGCCCTCCTGATCCGCCACCCAGAGAAACATCGATCCCTTTGGCGACGCCAGCAGACTCGTGCTGAACGGCGCGCTCATCACCTGCTGGAGCGTAAAGCTCTGCGCCTGAACAGCCGTAAAGCCAACACAGACAGCTACGGTAAAAAGCATCTTCCGGATCATGGGCACCTCGCGGGCAAAGGGATGCGCTCAGTAGAACATGGCGCCCGCCGTCTGGGCTACACTTGGTATCAAGTGGCCCGGTAGCTCAGTTGCATAGAGCAGCGCACTCCTAACGCGAAGGTCGCAGGTTGGACTCCTGCCCGGGCCACCAATAACCTCACACAATGAACAGTTTGCAGAGCAAGCTCACTTGAAGCGAATGCCGCTCCTCACAAATTGGGATACTTTTGGGATACTTCGAGTCGTTCCATTGCACCGGGATGCAACGGCCCGCAGCGGTTCTTCGCGTCACAATGAAGGAAATCGAGAAGCCGCAGCTTTACGCTGCGGCTGGGGATGCTTAAATGCGATTGGTACGGCAATTGACCTCTGTCACGCCTGCGAGCCGCCGATGATCGATCCGAGCATACCGCTGCAGCTCCGAAAGCGGAATCAGAACCCGGATATGGCCCAGTTCGCCACCACGTTCGACGTGGAACTCAGCTCCGTCCACGCGCGTCGGGTCGCCCAATTGCCAGTGCGTGGCTGCGATCATTCCCGGCCACGACTGCAATTCGGTTGAGACATCCTGCGCCAATCCTTGCAACTTAGGTGCGGGTTGGATCGGACCTTCGTTTCGAAGATGAATCATGATGTAGCTCCCTTCGTTGTTGTGCTCATGGAACCAGGACGACTGCCCAGGTCCCGCGTAAGAAGTCGAGTGTTTAGCTCAGAACCGCCGGTTTCAGGATATCTTCACACCACTGTTGGAAGCTGGTGGGGGTCGTGTTCTCGGGTGTGCGCGCCTCGACGTTGTCCATGCCATTGTCTTTGGCGATCAGCATGTCTATGATGCCCTGAGCAAAAATCTCATTCGCACCATACTGGATCAGTTGTGCTTTATAGGCGTCCCCAGGCACTTGCTGAAAACGGACCTGCCTGCCGAGCACATCCGACATGATCGCTGCCATGTCGTTGAAGGAAAGATCCTCCGGCCCAAGCACAGCATTGCCGCCCTGGCCCGTCCAGGTCCGGTCCAGGAGTAACCTTGCACCCATCGCACCAATATCTTTTGTCGCTACTTGAGGTGTCTTTAGATTCGGATCGCTCGGCGAGAAGAACGTCCCCAGTTGCTTGATGGTCTGCACGTTGTTGAGCATATTTTCCATCAGCGCCGGGCACCACA
>CAXTMK010000249.1:0-3783 GCA_964245315.1 uncultured Acidobacteriaceae bacterium
GGACATTTCTATCGAGGAGAATGCGGGGACATTTCTATTGTGGTATGACAGGATAAGACTTTTTCTTGACAGGCGAACCCGCCTCAGCGATGCTTAACCCTTGACAGCCTCGTTGGCGGGGCCGTTTGTGCCTGTGCGCCAAAGCGTGCGGGCGAACCTGAGATTGCGGTGGCCGCCCTTTACGGCGCGCCGCCTGACTGGTAAGAGTGCGGTGAGTGTTCTGGCAATTTGGTTTCAGGCTGCCGGCGGTTTCGGTGGCTTCAGCGGGATGAGCAGCCTGGCGCTGCCGGTCATCTTCATCGCCGCCATGTATTTCCTGATGATCGCGCCCAACCAGAAGAAGCAGAAGGCGTGGCAGGAGATGCTCGGCTCGCTGAAATCCGGCGACAAGGTGACCACCAGCGGCGGCCTGCGCGGAGTCATCCTGCAGGTGAAAGACGACTGCGTGATCGTGCGAATCCAGCCCGACAATATTAAGCTGGAGTTCGTGAAGAGCGCGATTTCGGCGGTAACGACCGACGAGGTCAAAAGCTAGCTGTGCGATAGACTGTAGAGACACAAGAGACACACCAGATCAGACCGCCCCAACCACCAGGTTTGGCGGGTTAGAGGAAGAGAAACGAGTGTGGTCCCACGGGGACCGCACTTCGGCAAACGTCAAACATTATGGGCAATAATCTCGCTACGAAAGTGGCAATCATCGTCGCCGTCCTGCTCTTCTTCGTATACGGCATCCTCGGCATTCCGCACTCCACCGGCAAGGGTCTGGGCGACTCGCTGAAGCAGTCGCTGGCCGACCGCATCCATCTCGGCCTCGACCTCAAGGGCGGCACCCACCTGGTCCTGAAGGTGAACGTGCAGGAGGTGCTCGCATCCACGACTGCACGCGACGTCGCCCGCCTGCAGCCGGAGCTGGTCACCGCCGGCGCCATGGCCGCGACCGTCGCGCCCGACCCCGCGCACCCCGAGACGATCCTCATCTCCGGCGTCACCCCGGCGCAGGCCGGCGCGGTTCATTCGCTTGTCACCGGCAACGAGTATTCGACCTACGACGTCTCCACCCAGCCTGACGGCAGCCTGAAGCTCACCATGACGCAGGCGGCCATCAAGGATCTCTACAAGCACACCCTCGACACCTCCATCGAGACCATCAACGATCGCATCAACAAGCTCGGTGTCTCCGAGCCTACGGTCGCTCCCTACGGCCTCGGCGATAACGAAATTCTGGTGGAGATCCCCGGCTACAGCGATATCGACGAGATCAAGAAGCTGATTTCGTCGACCTCGACGCTCTCGATCCACGCGGTGGACGCCGCGCAGGGCGGCCCGTGGACAGACGACCAGGCGGCCATGACCGCGCTGAACAATACCGTCCCGACCGACGATATCCTGGTCCACGGCAATGCCACCCCCGCCGCTCCCGACGAAGTCTACCTGCTCAAGCGCGCCAGTGAAGTCGAAGGCACGGACTTCCGCGACGCCTCTCCCGGCACCGACATCAACGGCCGCCCCAACATCAAGTTCACCCTCACCACCGAGGCCGGCGACCGCTTCTTCAAGTACACCGACGCCCACAAGCGCGGCTCGACCGACGCCGGCTCCATGGCGATCGTGCTGGGCGGCAGAGTGAAGGAAGTAGCGTCCATCAACGACGCTATCCGCGACTCCGGCGAGATTGAAGGCAATTTCTCGAAGGACGAGGTCGCCTCGCTCTCGATGATGCTGCGCACCGGCGCCCTGCCGGCCTCGCTCGACTACCTCGAGACCCGCACCGTCGGCCCGTCGCTGGGCGCGGCCAGCATCCACCAGGGCGTAGTCTCCGCCGTGGCCGGCATGCTCGCCGTCATGATCTTCATGCTCATCTACTATAAGGGCGCGGGCGTCAACGCGGACCTGGCACTGGTGCTGAACCTCATCTTCCTGCTCGGCTTCATGGGCTACTCGCACGCCGTGCTGACGCTGCCTGGAATCGCCGGCGTCATCCTGACCATCGGTATGGGCGTCGACTCGAACGTGCTCATCTTCGAGCGTATCCGCGAAGAGCTTCGCGCCGGCAAAACCGCCGCCGCCGCGGTGAAGGAAGGCTTCGGCCACGCCTGGATCACCATCGTCGATACCCATGTAACGACCATCGTCTCAGCCATTATCCTGCTCATGTTCGGCACCGGCCCGGTCAAGGGATTCGCCATAACGCTGATGGTGGGTCTGGGCGCGAACCTGATCACCGCGGTCTTCGTCTCGCGGCTTATCTTCGACTGGCATCTGCAGGGCAAGGACCGGTCTTTCGCACTGTCGATTTAGTTATAAGTTGTTCGTTCTCAGTTCTCAGTGGTTCGCCGCCGGTGTTCCGTCCCGCGCACTTACTGACAACTGAGAACTAAGAACTGAGAACTGTTTTAGGAGATTCATGGAACTCTTCAAGCAACCGAACGTCGACTGGCTCGGGAAAAAGTGGTACTTCCTCGGCTTCTCGCTCATCTTCTCCGTCGCCGGCATCCTCAGCATGCTGTTCTGGCACCACATCCCGCTGGGCGTGGACTTCAGGGGCGGCACGCACATCACCGTGCGCTTCGACCGGCAGCCCAACGAGGACCACATCCGCACCGCGCTGGATAAAGGAGGCATCCACAACTTCGGCGTCCAGCGCATCAGCGGCGAAGGCTCCGCAGCCGGCTTCCAGGAAGTCATCGCGTTGCCGGAATTGGCCTCGGAGTCGAAAAACGACCAGGGCCGCTCCGCCGTCGAGAACGCCTTGAAGGCGAACTACACGGACAGCGGCTTTTCCATCCAGCAGGTCGATATCGTCGGCCCCACTGCCGGCAAACAGCTGCAGAAGCAGGCGTTCTTCGCGACCATCTACTCGCTCATCGGCATGCTCGTCTACCTCTGGTTTCGCTTCGAACTGATCTACGGCGTCGCGGCCGTTGTGGCCGTTTTCCACGACACGCTCATCACCATCGGCGCCTTCTCGCTGACCAATCAGGAACTCACGCTGACCGTTGTCGCGGCTATCCTCACGCTGATCGGCTACTCGATGAACGACACCGTCGTCGTCTTCGACCGCATCCGCGAGAACCTCGCCCTCAGCCGGCGCGAGAAGCTGAGCGATGTGGTCAACCGCAGCATCAACCAGACGCTGAGTCGAACCGTACTCTCTTCCGGCCTCACCTTCCTCACCGTCATGTCGCTCTTTCTCTTTGGCGGCGAGGTGCTCCACGGATTCTCGTTCGCGCTCGTCGTCGGCATCCTGATCGGAACATATTCCTCTATCGCGGTGGCCGCGCCGATGCTCGTAGCCTGGCAGGACAATCGCGCCGCCAGGGGCAAGGCTGCGGCGACTCTGCCGGCGGGACGGGTCAGAGCTTAAGACAAGTTCGGCATTGCCCGAAATAACGCACCCTCGCCTGTCCCGGCGAGGTTGCGCTTTTGCAGGGCGTAGCTTTTCCGGCGGATTCGTGGTCTTATGAATGCAAGCCCCTGTTAGCACCCCGCTTCTACAACTTTGGGAACATTTCCAAAGCCCGCGGTGTCTAAGCAAGGGAACCTCCTGCACCAGCAGGAACGCAGGCCATCTGTCCGGTTCATTCTTTAGAAATCCGCTTACGAGGCTGTCCCATGTTTGAAGATTCTCTCGTCGACTCCGGCGGTCGTCTCAAGACCAATTTTCAGAAGTGGATGATCGGTACGGCCATCTTCAATGGCTTGATCGTCCTCACGCTGATCATTATCCCGCTCATCAACCCCGAGGCGCTGCCGTCGCTCACCAACTCGGCGATGTTGACC
>CAXTMK010000250.1:0-3661 GCA_964245315.1 uncultured Acidobacteriaceae bacterium
GCAATAAGACCGCCCGCGCCGAGGGTCTCGTCGTCGGGATGCGGCACAACTATCAGCAACGGTCCGGACGGCAGGGTCCACAAAGGAAGCTCGGCCAGTGCATCGCTCCAGACATCTTCGCCAACCCGGCTTATGATCATCGCAGAGTTGTGATGCATAAAACGCAGGTGGTGTGAACTTTGGCTGCTACGATACTGGCAGAGCAGGAGGAAACCGAAAGGGAAGAATTTGACCGCATTACACGTAATCCCGCCGTTATGGGCGGAAAAGCCTGCATCAAGGGGCTGCGCGTTACTGTAGGCATGATTGTGGGTCAGATCGCCGAAGGAGCGACTCCGGAAGAATTGCTCGAAGAGTTTCCTTACCTCGAACGTGAAGATATTACCCAGGCGCTCCGCTACGCCTCCTGCCTTGCCAGTGAACGCGAGGTATATCGGGCCACCGCATGACGGTTCTTCTCGATGTCAATCTTTCACCAGCCTGGATTGCTTTTCTGAAGACAGCCGGTATACACGCCCCAAATTGGTCTTCTATAGGGGTTGGCGACGCACCCGACACCGACATCGTCCCTTACGCAGCGCAAGCCGGCTGCGTTGTCCTGACGCAGGATCTGGACTTCGGAACAATCCTGTCGGCAGCCCGCGCCATGAAACCGCGCGTTGTGCTGATTCGTGCGGGCCGCGTAAACCCAATGCTCTATGGAACTCAGGTACTCATCGCACTCGGCGAACTCGCTGGCAAGCAGGACCAGGGTATCTTCATCACGGTTGAGAAAAAGCGCACCCGTTTGACTCTTCTGCCGTTGCGCGGGCGCGACCAATAGCCGACGCCATGTGCAAATCTTCAGACTGACATCACCATAGGCCGCACTTCACCTCCCAGCAGCCGCGTCGAGCCAAGCAGCATCTCGTGGCTAAGGCTCGCGACGCTCATCTGGAAGTCCAGCCGCGCAATTGCGCCCAGAACCTCGTTGTAATACTTCACCTTTTCCACCACCGTCTCGGGTCCGCCGACGATCAGCGCACCCTTTTCGCCGAGCAGCGAGTCGAAGTGCCTGCGCGTCACCGGCGGCCAGCCGCGCTCTTTGCCGATCCTGGTGAAGGCCTCGGCATAGCCGGGAAAGAAGTCGTCCGCCGCTTTTTGGTCCGTTTCGGCGACATAGCCCAACGCATGGATCCCGACCTTCAGGTCTTCGGGCGCGAAGCCCGCGCGATTTCCCGCCTCTTTATACAGGTCCACCAGTGGCCGAAAGCGATGCGGCTCGCCTCCGATGATCGCGATCATCAGCGGCAAACCCAGCATCCCGGCGCGCACGAAGGACTGCGGCGTCCCGCCCACGCCCAGCCAGATCGGAATCTTCTCCTGCACCGGACGCGGATAGACTCCCTGCCCGGTCAGCGCCGCGCGGTGCTTGCCCGACCAATGTACATTCGTCTCTCCGCGAAGTTGGAGCAGCAGGTCCAGCTTCTCCGCGAACAGCGAGTCGTAGTCCTCGAGCGCCAGCCCAAACAGCGGAAAGCTCTCGATAAACGAGCCGCGTCCGGCGACGATCTCCGCCCTGCCCTTCGACAGCAGGTCGAGCGTCGCGAACTCCTGAAACACCCGAACCGGGTCGGCCGCGCTCAGCACCGTCACCGCGCTGCACAGGCGAATCTGTGAGGTTCGCGAAGCCGCTGCCGCCAGAATGACCGCCGGCGCCGAGTCGAGGAACTCCGCGCGATGATGCTCGCCCAGCCCGAAGGCGTCGAGCCCCACCTGGTCGGCCAACTCGATCTCTTCAAGCAGGTTCGCAATCCGATCCACGGCCGAGAGGGACACGCCTGTAACGGGGTTCGGACCTGCCGCCGCAAAACTATCCACACCAATCTGCATAGCCATTGGATTCACAATCGCTGCCGTTCGACTCCAGAGTAAAAGCCTCTATGGGTGCCCATCCTCAACGACGGTTTGTCGTCATATAGGGTGGGTATCGTTTGCGGAAGCAAACTACCGTCTTCTTCCCTCCGCCGCTCAACTCCGCATGTGCCGATGATATGTTGATTTCATGCGCCAACTCATCGCTCGCCTGACCGTGCTCGGCCTCGCCGCTTCCGCTCCCCTCGCTCCTGCCCAGAAGCGCCCCATCACCGACAAGGATCTCTTCGCCTTAACCTGGATCGGCGACACCCAGCTCTCGCCCAACGGCTCGACGATGTGCTTCGTGCAGACGACCGTCACGCCCGACCGCTCCGGCTACAACACCTCGCTTTATCTGCTCGACCTGAGCGCGCCCAATGCGACTCCGCAACTGCTCATCGCCGGCACCCACGACGGCTCGCCGCGCTGGTCGCCAGACGGCAGGCAGATCGCCTTTATCCGCTCGGCCGAGCGCGGCGGCGTGACCTCTCCCCCGCAGGTCTACCTGATGCCCGCCACTCCAAACGCCTCCGCCATCCGCCTGACCGATCTGCCCAAAGGCGCGTCGAACGAGGAGTGGTCGCCCAACGGCCAGGTTCTCACGGTGACTTCGTCCACTCCGCAGGATCCCGCCAGGGTAAAGATGGAAGCGACCCTTAAGGCCCGCGCCACCGGAGACGAAGCCCACATTTCCGATGTTCGCATCATCAACCGCGCCGTCTACCGCTCGAACGGCGTCGGCTACACTGACCCCGCTAACGTTTCGCAACTCTACATGGTCTTCCTGCCAAAGGCCGACGGAACTCAGGATGCGCCGTGGCAGCTCACAGGCGGGCGCTATGGCGTGGAAGAGTACCAGTGGGCGAGCAACGGCTGGCTCTTCTACACCGAGAGCCCCGTCGACGAGCCCATCTTCGAGGAGTTTCCGCACAACACGCTCTACGCCTTCCAGCCCTCGACCGGCACAAACCATCCGAAGGAGCTGCCCGCAGCTGCCTTCACGCATGAGATGAAGCAGGAGGCACGCGGCATCGCCATTTCGCCAGACGGCAAGCATCTTGCGTTCCACGCCTCCGCCGAGACCCCGCACGCCATCAGCCACGCCGAAACCGACCTGTGGGCGGTCGACATTGACTGGAGCGGTTCGACTCCCGCGATCTCCAAACCCGCGACGAACCTTACCGCCTTCAAGGGCTTCGAGATGGGCTCAGGAGCGGCCGGCGATAACACCGCTCCGCGCGGCGGAGGGCGCACTGGCATCGCCTGGTCGGCGGACTCGACCCACGTGATGGACATGGCCGGCTCGCACGGTTCTACCCTGCTGCTGTCCATCAATGCCGCGTCCGGCGATGTCACCCGCATCTCCGCCCGTCAGCAAGCGGTGCTCGGCTTCAACGCTGCGCCCGACCAGAAGTCCGTCATCGCGCTCATCTCGAACCCCATCATGATCGGCGAAATCTTCCGCATCGATCCGGCTGTCACACCCGGCGGCCCCGCTGCCGGAGCCGCGCCCGCCCAGCCGCTGCCCGGAAACCAAACCCAGCTCACGCATGTTAACGACGCGCTGTTCAGCCATCTCGATCTGACCATGCCGCAGGAGTTGAAGGTCACCCCGACAGTCCACGCCAAGGACATTCCCGAGCTCACCATCGACACCTTCGTCCAGCTGCCGCCCGGCATGTCGCCCGACAGTAAAGATCCGCACCCACTCATCCTCAACATCCACGGCGGACCGCACTCGGCCTACGGCTGGGTCTTCGACCAC
>CAXTMK010000251.1:0-3603 GCA_964245315.1 uncultured Acidobacteriaceae bacterium
AAATCCTTAGACTAGAAGCCGATTCCGAAATCATTCTGCTGCTTGGTGGGCTGGGCGAATTCTGTTACTGCGATTTCCTTGGAAGAAGCGAATTCTTGCTGCGGCGGGCTGGTGTATAGAGCGAGATCCGCTTTGGCGGACGCTGCCTGGAACGCCTGTTGGGTGAGTCCATCGCCAGTTGCGATCACACGTCCTGCGCGAACGTTCTTCAAAGAATCGACGACGTAACCGTAGTCGATGTGCTGTGCCTTCTCAGGAGGAACTTCGGCGATCTTGCCGGAATCCATCTTCACGGTCATGGCGTGGTCCTCGCCGATGCGTGTGACAGTCCCGAGGTCACCGGAGCGCACGCCCATCTCCTTATCGTAGGTGCCGAAGCGTACGCGCTCACCCTGGGAGATTGCGCGGGTCTCTTCCTGGAAGACTCTGCTCTCGCGCGTTTGAGTTCGGAGCTGCGCGGGATCGTAGGTAACTTCTTCGCGGGTCGCGTCGAAGCGAACAGAGAGGAGATTGCCGCGCGAGGTCGTGGAAACAACCGTGCCCTGGCTGTCATGAGGGATACCGTCGTGGCCGGGGCTACCGGTCTTGTACTGGATCTTGTCACCGAGCTGGTAGCTTTCAACACGCGTCTTGCTCCCAGTCTCTTTCTCGATGAGAACTGTTACAGTCTGGGCGTCGCGGCCGAGTTTGCCTTGCGCGTAGAGGTCGGCCCGAATTAGCTGTGTCAGCTCGGCGCGCTCTCGGCGATCGGGCGCGACGATGACGGAATGTTGCGGGCGGCTGGCGTACTCGCTAGCGACGGCTGCGAGCCGTGAATCCGGATTGCTGTACTCATGCACCGCAAGGGTCTGCGACTTCGAAACCTCCTGCGCTGCGGGCGGCTCGGGCTTGGCTGTAAAGTCCAGAGCCGCAGTCTTGGTCACATCGGTAGCGAGCCGCCGGCCCAACGTTGCAGCGTCGTTCGTATAAATCCTCGCGTTTTCGGAGGCACGGGAGATCGCGACGTAGGCAAGCCGGTTGTTGATGAGGCTGCGGCTGGATTCGGTATCTATATTGGCGATCACGCGATCTGCGGTGAGTCCCTGAGAGCTGTGGGACGTGACAGCGTAGCCGTGGTCAAACTGCCGAAACTCAGTGGGATTGAAGCTGACAGAACGCTGTTCGTTCCCGTCCATAAGTACGGTGAGACGGTCCGGCTCCATCTTAGTAATAGTTCCCATGTCGCGGTTCGAGATCCCCAGATCCTTATGAATAGCCGAGAACTGGAGCCGATCACCGGTGGCGAACTCGCGGCTGGTCTCTCGATAGACATTCACGCCATAGACTCGCTTAGGGTCGTACTCGACACTGGAACCATTGGAGAACTCCACGGTCAAGCGATTCGTAGCCGCATCGCTCGATCGCACCACGCCGAAGCTGCCGCGCTCGATCCCCTCGGCTCTGCTGCCGCGTTCGTACTGGACGACATCGCCGGTGCGGTACATCGCCGCCCAGGTGCGGTCGGGGCCGGTCATATCGGAACGATGGGACAGCGTGAGGAACTGCCGCCCATCTTCGGAGAGCGTGCCAGCTTTCAACAGTTCGCCGCGCACGGCCTCATTGATCTGCTGGCGACTGCGGTTGTCCGGGGAAACGATAAGTGTGTTTTCCGGCCTGGCGGCGTAATCCCGGGCGATAGCGGCGATGCGCTCCGACGCATTGGCAAGCTCGGTGACTCGGCCCTGTTCGGAAAGCAGAGCTATACCTTTCTCCGTTTCGCTTGTGGCGAGGTACTGGACAGCACGTAGCAACTCCGGGTCTTTCTGCCGCATGATCGTATCCAGCTTGGAGGTTTGCATCCCCGCCTCCTGCATCTGCTGGAAGGGGCGGCCCGCATCGACGCCCTGATGCTGGCGCGTATCACCGATGACCAGAACACGATCCTGCGGGTGTATCTTTTCGAGAAAGGCACGCATCTGTTTGGTGCTGGCGAGACTCGATTCGTCGAGCATGTAGAGATGTCTGCTGACAGGACCGGCGTCCTTCTGCCGGGCAAGGAAGCTCTGAAGCGTATTGGCCTCGATCCCTGCTTCGCGAAGCTGGCCTGCGGCTTTCGAGGTCGGGGCGAAGCCTTCGACCTTATAGCCGCCCTGCTCCGCACCCTCGCGGATGGCGGCCAGGGTGCTTGTCTTCCCGGTTCCGGCAAGCCCCTCAAATCCGTGTATGCGGTCGGTACTGGTCAGCACCTCGCGGATGGCCGTTTGCTGCGCCTCGTTCAGAAACTCGCGGGACGTGGCCTGCCGCCCTGCGGCGGTTGTGGACAGCATTGGAGCCGATGCGCCCTGTCCGTTAAGGACATGCTGCACGTTTGCGCGCTCGTCCGCAATCGTCTCCGGTGTCGTGAAGCTGCGACCGGAAGCATACTTTTGACCTTGGACGGAACGGAACTCGCCTTCCGCCTGTCTCCGCTGGAACTCACTCTGCACATCGGAAAAGTTGACCTCACCCATCCCACGACGTAGGGCCTCGCGCATAATAACCCGCTCATCGGCCACAGCCTCGCGCTCGAAGACTTTCTCCTTTGCGAAGGCAACTGCCCCACGGGAATCCGGCTGCACGCTAATTTCCTGGGCCTGGATCAAGGCGCGTTCGCGCGCAGCGGCGATCACCCGTTCCGGCTGGTCACCGAAGTCTTTGGCCATCTCCTTGTGCGCCGCCAACACTTCGGACGCCGTGAGGGTTTGCTTCCGGTCACGGGTGGCGTGGGCGGCGATCTGCGCCGCCTCTGGTCCCTGGAAACCCGTCCGCTCCATCTGTTCTTTGATCTGCCGAGAACGAGGGCTGGAGGCGTCAAGGTATGCCTGTGTGAAGCCCAGAATTTCGGGTGCGCCGCTCCGCCCCGGCTCGATCTCATAGCCCAGCTTGCGTAGCTGATGCGTCAGCACCGATTGGTACACGGCGGTCGCATAGTTCTGCGACTCGAAGAATGTCCGTTCCTGGATGGCACGGGTGGAACCATCTTCGCGTTCCGTGACATTAAAAATGATGGCGTGGGTATGGATCTGCGGAGCGGCGTAGCCGTTCACAGGCCTCGCCGTGTCATGTTCGAACTTTGCAGCGACGAACTTCCCGGTCACCTCGGCGGGATTGTTGCCGCCGATCCGCGCATGCGTGTACTTCTCCAACTCATCAAGGGCGGTCGTCACGGCAGCTCGGTGTGCCTCTGTCACGCGCTCGTCACCGCCAACGAGGGCAGTCAGCGAAACGGATTTGGGAGCGGAGAAGGTCGCGTCCCACCCGGCCCTGTGCTCGACGGGTTTGGTCACCGAACCATCCGCGTTTGTGTATTCCTGTCCTTCGCGGTGCCGCACCATCTGCGCCTCCGTCTGCGGGTGTATGCCTTCCGTCAGACGGGAGAACTCCAACGGTGCGACCTCACCGGAGAGGCCAAGGGAAGCGGCAAGTTTGCCCTGCCACTCTCCTTTTACCGTCTCGTCCTGTTTGTAATAGCTCTGCGCATCACTGGTGTACTCCAGCTTGTGATACGTCTGCGCCTGGGCGGAGCTGATGGCTTTCGAGATGGTGAGCATGGCAGCCTACAGGTTGTGCGAGATGGAGGAAGTT
>CAXTMK010000252.1:0-3513 GCA_964245315.1 uncultured Acidobacteriaceae bacterium
GGTAGCGGTCGCTGGAGCCGAAGGTAAGGGCGCGAGTCTTCCGCGTGCTGGAACGGGTGGAAGACGGTAACTTCTCCATGATGAAGGGCGTTGGCCTCGGGGTATTCGAGCTTCGATTTCACTTCGGACCGGGTTATCGGGTGTATTGCGGCAAAGACGGCGATACGCTGGTGATCCTTCTCGGTGGCGGCGATAAGAGTCGGCAACAAGATGACATTAAGGGAGCGCAATTAGCATGGCAAGACTACAAGACGCGAACAAGGATGAAGAAATCCCTCTAACGCGGCCCTGGAACGATCTGGTGCGGGAGATGTTCCAGAGCGATAGCGAATTTCGCAAGGCTGTTCTGGCAGAAGCTGTTTCCTCTATGCTTGCCAGTGAAGTCGAGGTCGGGAAATCGATGGTGCGTAAGTATGTCAATGCGACCGTCGGATTTATCGCTCTGGGCGAGGCTCTCGGCAAATCTTCGAAGACGCTGATGCAGATGCTTGGACCTAAGGGCAATCCGAACATCCGGAACTTCTTTGAAATTGTCGCGTATCTGCAGAAGGTAGAAGGATTCGAACTCACAGTCGTGAATGGCGACGCGCTCAAAAAAGCGACCAAGGGCGCATCGCGGTCGAAGGCCAAAGCGCCGGTCCAGAATCATGCCAGGAAGGCTGCGTGACGACTCTTTGGTATAAAACGGCGGAGGTTTGCACGATCGAACAGAGCAACGATGCGGAAGAAATAGCTGAGACATGCGAGCGCGGTCTTGCGGATATCGAAGCGGGCCGTGTGCGCCCGGCGGAAGAAATCTTTGCCGAGCTGGATAGGAACTATGGAATACAGGATTGACCTGACCGACGAGGCGCTCGACATTCCCTCGGGGACTAAAGTCCGGGATGATTTGCGGCCTTTGCGGCGGGATTGAAATCCCGCCCTTTCAAAACAGGGCCGTTTCCCAGTCTGGCTTACACTGGTAACTGACAGTTTGCGGGAGACGGACAGCGATGAATGAGTTGCAGGAAGCGGTGGTGACGGAAGAGCCCGCGCAGGTGGAAGAACAGACTGAGACGCCGCTGGAGTCGGTAGCTTCCATCTGCACGGTGCTGGCGGTTGGGCTGTTTCTGATGACGTTTGTGTTTCAGAACTACGTGATTCCGTCGGGGTCGATGGAGAAGACGCTGCTGGTGGGGGATCACGTCTTCGTCGACCGGATTACGCTGGCGCCGCCGACGAAGTGGGCTCCGTTTGTGCATCATCGCGAGGTGCGGCGCGGCGACATTATCGTCTTCATGAAGCCGAATCCGGAGACGCCGGATCTGGTGCTGGTGAAGCGGGCGATTGCAATTCCGGGCGACAGGCTGCATCTGGAGCATGGCGTCGTCTACCTGAACGGCGTTGCGCAGAACGAGCCGTATGCGCAGCTTCCGAACGATAGCAGCGGCGACAGCCAGGATATCTACAACCCCGCGCGCGACGACTTTCCCAGGTATGGCGCGCCGCCGAACCTCGAGGTGTGGTCGCAGGAACTGCCGTCGCATGTGGTCGATGGCGATCTGGTGGTGCCGCCGGGCTTCGTCTTTGCGATGGGCGACAATCGGGAGCACTCGCTGGATGGGCGCTTCTGGGGGTTTGTGCCGCGGCAGAATATTATGGGGCGTCCGCTGTTCAACTACTGGTCGTACGAGACCAGCGCGGCGGAGATGGAGCCGGATAACCCTACGCTTGTCTCGCGGATTGGATCGTTTTTGTCGACAGCGGTTCATTTCCCCACGCGCACCAGATGGTCGCGGACGCTGCATTTGATCAGGTAGAGTGGTTGCGACCTGGCAGGACGGGCCGGGGCTAAATCCCCTACTATCCTAGGCACCATCCGTGGGGCTAAAGCCCCACGCTAATCCCAGGGGCCAGCGCATGACGGCGGATAACGCGACTGATACAGAGGCAATGCGATGCAGGAGACGCAGGATCGGCGCGAGTTGACGGATCCCCTGGACGACGACTCGACGGCGGGCCTGGAGATCGATCCGGAAGACCTGCAGCCGAGGGCCTGGGTACGACCGGCGCGCAGCCGCGTATTGATCGCCATCGGGATTGTGGCGCTCGTGCTGATGCTGGTGCTGCTGCCTCCGCTCATCAGCGTCAACCGCTACCGGCGGCAGATTTCGTCGAGCATCAGCGCCAGCCTGGGACGGCCGGTGCACATGGATTCGGTAACGCTGAATGTGCTTCCGCTGCCCGGCTTTACGCTGACCAACTTCGTCGTGGGGGAAGACCCCGCGTTCGGCTCCGAGCCGGTGATCCGGGCGGAGACGGTGCGCGTGGTGCTGCGGGTTTCGTCACTTTGGCGACGGCGCGTGGAGTTCTCGCGCATTACGCTCGACGACCCCAGCGTCAACCTGGTGCATCGCGCGGACGGGCGCTGGAATATCGAAGGAATATTGCTGCAGGCGTCGAAAATCGAAGCCGCGCCGACCGCGCAGGCTGGTGCGGGTCCGGCGCCGCGCTTCCCGTACATCCAGGCGACCGGCGCACGGGTGAATATGAAGATGGGCCTCGAAAAGATGCCGCTGGCGCTGACCGAGGCGGGGTTCGCGCTGTGGCTTCCGCAGCCGCAGCAGTGGAGGCTGCGGCTCGAAGGCAAGCCTACCAGGACAGATACGGCGGCTACGGATACAGGCATCATTCGGCTGCAGGGGACGCTTGGCGGGACGGCAAAGGCCAGCGCGCTGCAGGACGTGCCGATGGACCTGACCGGGGAGTGGAGGACGGCTCCGCTGGGCGCGGTGAGCAAGGTCCTGACCGGCGCGGACGCGGGCCTGCGCGGCGAGATGACGCTGCGAACGAGCTTCCGCGGGACGGTGGGCGAGAACGCGTTTACCAGCCGTCTGGAGTTATCCGACATGCGCCGCGCGGAGTTTGTCCCGGCGCGTACGCTGGACGCAACGGTCGCGTGCAGAGGCCAGGCACTGGCGGTATTTCACTCCCTGAGCGCGGTGGATTGTACCTGGCTGACGGGCGGCGATCTGAATGGTAAGCCTTTTGGCGTGACGGCCAAAGGCGAGGTGCCGCAGCTGATCCATCCAGCGTCGGCGCATTTCGAGGTGGAGAGTTTTCTCTCGGTTGCGCAGCTTCTGGATGTGCTGCGCGTGGCGAGCGCGAGGACCGCGCCGGATCTGAAGGCGGCGGGTGCCATCAGCGGCCAGGGAACCTGCTGCGCCGCCGCGGCGGGTGCCTTCAGGTCGCAGACGGTGAGCGTAGCGTTGGCAGATGAAAAGCCGTTTGTGGACGGGAGTTTCGGCGGTGACGTGGCAAAGGGTGAATTTACCTCGGGGCCGATTGCGCTGAATCTGGGTGGGGCGAGCCCGGCGGCGCTGACCGTGCACGTGAATGACAGCGGCTACAGCATGCATCTGAGCGGGATAGTCGTCAGAGCCAGGCTGCTGGCGCTCGCTAAGGCGCTGCCGCAGTTTGGGGATGGGCTGGAAGAGACTTTGCCGGAGACGGACGGGGTGGACGGGCCGATTC
>CAXTMK010000253.1:0-3459 GCA_964245315.1 uncultured Acidobacteriaceae bacterium
ACCAGCATGTCCGAAGCCTTTTTCTTCTCGCCGCGCAGCAGATAGGTCTCCGCCATATTCATCGACTCGCCCGCCCAAATACCCGCCGGCCCAGCCCACGCCACGTTGGTAGGAACTCCCTGCTGCTCTTCGCCCTCCATCCGGGTAATCAACCCGGTGACCAGAGGATCATCCGCCGAATAAATCTGCGTCGGAACTACCGCCAAAAAAGTCTGCGAATACGCACCTTCCGGATAAGTCGGCATAGCCGGAAGATAAGAAGGAGTTATCTTCTCCAGACCAACCGAACGCCGTACACTCTCCCGAATATCCGCGACATAAGCCGAATATTCTTTATCCAGCCAGGCGGCGTCCTCCCGATGTCCCAGCGTCTTAGCCGCCTCGCTCGTCACCTGCTCGCCGTAAGCCGCCAGGAAGTTATGCGAGTAAGAATGTCCCTCCGGCAACCCGGAGTCGCCATAACTCCATGGCAGCAGGCCATACCAATAGGTCTTTTCGCCCGGCTTCAACTCGGGCACGATTTCCGTCTTACACTTCGAACCCGTCAGCATGCGCCTGATCGGCGCCGCGCCCTCGGGAATTCCCTTTACATCCTCGAGCTTCGTCTCTTCGCGATGATCCCTGATCCACTCCGACGCCCGCAGCAGGTACGGATACGCCTTCGCCAGCCACGCCTTATCGCCCGTGTAAAGGAAGTAGTCCCACACCGCGCCCGCGTTGCCGCCTGCATTGTCCCAGGCAGGCCATCCGCTGGTCGGCGGACCATCCCACTCGCCGTCGTCGTTCATGATGTGGAAGGCATGCTCGACCGATTGCCGCGCCGGCTCCAGCTGCCCCGCAACCTCCATTGCCCGCGCCTGAAAGTACTCGCCGCGCCCCCAATACTGGCGGTAAACCGCTGGTCCATCCAAAGCCCACAGATCGCCCATCGCGTCGTACTCAGTGAGGATCAGCACGTACGCAATCGACGAGTAATAGAAGTCGCTCAACTCCCGCTGAGGAAGGTCCAACTTCGTGCCGCGCGCCCAGATTCCATCCCACTGCGCCGTCGCCATCCCCAGCAACGCGTCTCCCGACGCCTTCGAAAGCTCGCCATTCTTAGCTGCCGGATACTCATACGGCAGCCTCAGCCAGATCGTCTTCTCGCCCTTCGCCGGCACGCTGACTCGTAGCTGCAGCGTGTAATCATCCGGCGCGGAGAGCGTCGCACCGCCCGCGTCCGACACCTGCACCACATCCTCGCCGCTCTTCGTAATCAGTGCCGGCCCGGTGATGTGCCCCGGCAGATTGCGCTCCTTGCCGCTCAACTTCAGCACAGCATTCGCAGCCGATGGGCTGTCATTGCGGAAGCGCAGACGCACCACATCCATCCCTCTCGCGCCCGAGTTCCGATCCGGCAGCACACCCGCCCTGGCCTCCGGATCGACTGCAAACGCCAGCTCCTCCATCGTCAGCCCGCCGCCCGTCAGCTTCGACACCACAAACGGATATCGACCTTGGTAGAGCGTCTGCCCCGTCATCGTGAGCGGCGTCTCACCCGCGAACGCCTGGATCGCCAACTCCCCATCCATCTGCATCGACAAACCGATTGGCGTATCCAGCGGCTTACGTTTCAGGCTCCATTGCGACCACTTCAAATTGCCCTGTTTGTCGACGATCGTCTTATGACTGCCCATCGGCAACCCGATCAGGCTCTGCGCGTCCGTGTTCGTCCAGCGATGGTCGATCGTCACCTGCGCCTTGCCCAATCCGACGCAGCCCAACCCACCCAAAACGCATAAAACCGCTCGCATCATAGGAGACGAGTGTAGAACTTATTTTCAAAGCCACGCAATTGCTTCCATTCCGCTAAGCGGAAAAACTGCTACTGCGTCTTGATCGTGGAGAGCACCACGATCTCACCCGGTTGTACCATCAGCGCACCGGGTACGTCGGAAACGGCATTCTCCGTCTCCAGTCCCGTGCGTTCCATCTCCACCCACTTCGCCCCGCCGCTCACCGATATCTGCAGCGCCGAAGCTCCGCGGTTCACCATCACCAGCGTCTCCTTATCGCCGTCCACAAACGCCGAAGTCAACAGCTCTTCCTCGCTCGCTGAAGCCCCGATCCGCTTCATCCCCTTCAGCACATGCCGGCTGTAAGCGCCCAGCACCCGCAGTTCGAAGCTGGAAGCCACCGGCACCGACCCGCGCGTGCGATCCGGCACCATCAGCGAGCGCGAGCCGCCAAACGTCGGCTGCTCCACATCGAGCAGCAGCCAGCAGTACATCAGCGCGACCGCATCCAGCTCCGTCAGGTTCTTGTGATACAGCTCCGCCGCGGCCAGCGCAATGCGGTACGAAGGCTCCTGGTATTTAGGGTCGTTGAAGCAGATTTCCGTCGCCAAAAACTCCTTACCCGCACTGGCCTCGTGCATGGCCTGCATGCGTGTGTCGTACATCTCCGGGTTCGCCATGAACTCCTGGAAGTCGTACTCATGCACCGCCGTGTAGTCGATCGCCTTCCACACCGCAGCATCTTTGCGCAGTTCCCTGGCGCGCTCGACTCCGTAGAACATGTAACTCGCATCCGCCATATGGATCTTCGTACCCGTGAAACCCGCGGCATCCAGGCCCTTGCGCAGCGCCAGCACCATCGCGTTGAAGACCTCCGGTGGCTGCTCCACCTCGTTTTCCACGCCCACAATCAGCGGCGCCACGCGGGTCTTCTCTTTGGCCAGCTTGCAATAAGTCACCACAATCCGCGCATACTCCTCCGGCTTCGCGGCCATCTTCACCGGCTTGTTCCACGCGTCCAGAATGCGCGCGCCCGCGTAGGGTTCGGTCGCCCACGGCGGCAGCGCCCACATCTCGTAGATCACATTGCCGCCCAGCGCCAGCGCATGCCGGTTGTACTCGAAGCTCGACACCTCGCCGTTGGGAAAGTTATCGCCGTAATAGTGCGGCGTCGCATCGCTCAGGCTCTCCAGATTGCTCAGGTCGGGCTTCAGTTCCGACCCCATCGGATACTCGCGCGCCAGCAGCAGGTTATAGCGCTTCAGCTTCGCCCAGTACTGGCGCTTGCCCTCGTCGCTCAGCCCCGCGTAGGCCGGAATGCTTGGGCTGCCGCCGAAACCGAGCATCGTCTGATGCACCTCCCGCGGGTTGATCGTCACGGTCGCCTTCCTCACCTGCTGCGCAAGCAGCGCGCCCTCGACGACATCATGCTCGGTCCTCGGCGCGACATACATCAGCTGCTGCCGCGTTACGTCGAAGAGCAGCGGAACATCCATCACCTGCAGCCCATTCACCAGCACCTTCAGAGACAGGTGCGAGTCCGCCACCACCGTCAACATGCGCGCCTCGCCCACGAACTGCCGCTCCTCGTCGCGCACGATCTTCTCCGGATAGTTCCCACTTGCATACAGGCCCATGGAGTCGTAGTACCGCTCGATCACTCGAACTTTGCTGGAGCTAAGCT
>CAXTMK010000254.1:0-3344 GCA_964245315.1 uncultured Acidobacteriaceae bacterium
CACTATGGGTAAGAAACCCCCCCAATGACCCTTCGCGAAAAAAAGAAAGTTGCGCTTCCGAATGGGAGTGCTCGGGCGCGTTGAAACTGTGGGCTCTGACAATCTTCGTGATGGTCTCCGAACCTACAGCAACTGCGTACTCCGAATGGGCTGTCTCCTCGATCTTCGTAAACCGATCTGAAAAGCGAGCCGAGCCGAGCATCATAGGCCGCCGCGGTGAAGTCTTCCCGACCTTTTCGGCAGACATTATTAAACCCCCTTAGACCCGAGGCTATTATTTTGAACTTAATTCGCAATCTGGTGCAAGAGAGGCGCAAGCGGAGCATACAAGCCTCTTCCAGCTCTGCGTCGAAACAATGAAAAGGGGATTGCCGATCGGCTCACGATTAGCGGCCCCGAGGAGGCTGCCGCGTGAACGAACCTGCTGTTCCATACGTCTTAACGAATCGAAACAGTCCCGCCTTTTGGCTTATCGACAACCTGTGGATGCCTCTGGCTGGCAGTTTCCTGACGAACGGAAACTTCTGCCTGATCGAGCAGGTTTGTGGAACCGGCATTGGCGGACCTCCGACCCATAGCCACCCCTCCGACGAGGGGCTCTACATTCTCGAAGGTCATCGCACGTTCAATGCCGGTGGGGAGACGGTCAAGGCTGGCCCAGGCACTCTTGTTCACGTTCCACGCCTGGTGGAGCACAGTTTCACTGTGGACGCCCCCAACTCACGCCTCCTCAACTTCTATACTCCAGGCGGCTTCGAGATGTTGCTGATGAGTCTGGCGACGCCGGCGGCGGAGCGTAAACCGCCCGCTCCCGGATCGACGCCTATGCCACCGCGATGGATGGTCGAAGAGTGCTCACGTGAGTTCGGCCAAATTGCCGGGACTGCGCTTCCGTTCGCGGACCCGCCGACCAAAGAAAACATGGTCACGCATCCCAGTGACGTCAACAAGCTCAAGCCATACGGGATCAACATCGAAGATGCGCCTGCCTATTGGTCGCAAGGGATTCTGTGGACGATTCTGGCTACCGCCGAACAGACAGGCGGCTCTTACTCCCTTATGGAAGAACTCTGCCCGAAGGATGCCGGTCCACCGCCGCATACGCATGAACAGGACGAGGTCATCTATGTGGTCGAAGGTGAGCTCACGGTGATCGCAGGCGCGGAGAGCATCAACGCGAAGGCTGGAGCTCTGGCATATATTCCAGCCCGGTGCGTTCACAGTTTCCGGGTCGATTCTCGTGAAGCACGGCTTCTCAATTTCTACCTGCCCGGCGGATTCGAGAGAGTCATCACGGAGGTTGGCGTTCCGGCTGAATCCCGCGTGATCCCGCCTTCAGGTCTTAAGCAGCAGGGCACTCCTGAGCAAATGAAGGCCCTGTTTCAGAAGGTGGGCATGAATACAGTTGCCCTGCCCGATTCGCTTCGTGATGGCCGGAGTCAATAAGCAGATTAGCCGGAGTAAATAAGCAGATTAAGTTGTTACATTCCTGGGGACGAGAAAGGATTCACGATGAATGAGTTTGAAGAGAAGGAAACGTCTTACCGGGCGACTGGCCTGGTGAAGGCGTTCTTTGCCGCCTAAGAACGCCACGATCTGGACGCAACCATGGCGCTGTTCAGCGACGACGCAGTGTACATCTTTCCCTTGGCTGCGTCCGGTAAACAGGAGAACTGGTTCACTTACGAGGGCAAAGAAGCCGTCACCAAATATCAGGGTCAGGTCTTCGAGCGTTTCAAGTAGATTAAGATGCTCGAATCCAGGTACTTTGTCAGCACGGACGGCGGGAATGTCTTCGTGGAATCAAGGGGTGACTACGTCGCCCAGGATGGCACTGCCTATAACAACGTGTACATCTTCAAGTTCGTGGTTCAAGACGGCAAGATTGCAGAAGTCTATGAATATGCAAATCCGTTACATACGCCAGGTTGGCTGGTCTGCCTATCGGCTAATTCATCCTTGCATTGCACCGTGACCAGGCTGATCGATGACGTGACGGCATCCTCCGCGACGGTGCCAGCAAAAGTTCTGGCGATTGGCCGCGCTAGTAGACTGGAGACGCGGTCGCAGTCTCGGCTCTGCCGCATCCAAGCTTGAGCGAGGAGATAGTTATGGCAAATGGTCAATCTGTCACTTTTACAATTACCTTCGGCAGAGCGGAGGTGAATGGCATCAGGATGCACTATCGCATGGCCGGTTCGGGCGAGCCTGTGGTTCTCCTGCATGGTTTTCCCGAGACATCGAACGCCTGGCGCAAGGTTATGCCCGAATTGGCAGCCCACTACACCGTGCTTGCGCCCGACCTTCGTGGCTTTGGTGATTCGGATCGGCCGGAGACTGGATACGACAAGCGCACAGTAGCCGAAGATGTGCACGAGCTCGTACATCATCTCGGACTTGGACCCATCAACCTCGTCAGCCATGATGTCGGCATGATGGTTGGCTACGCTTATGCGTGCGCCTATCCTTCCGAGGTAAAGCGATTGATGTTGATGGAGGCAGCGCTTCCGGGTCTCGGCCTGGAGAAGCTGTACGACGCCGACAAGTATCCCCGCATGTACCACCTGCCACTTTTCGAAGCGCCGAACGGACTTGCCGAAGCGCTCATTACCGGGCGCGAGGCGATGTTTGTCCGGCATTTCATGCGGCAGCAGGCCTACAACACTTCCGCTCTCGAGGATGATGTCCTGAACGATTACGCTGCCAAACTTGCGGCGCCCGGCTCTTTGCGCGCAGGCATCGCTTACTTCCGCGCTCACAAGACTGATGCAGAGCACAATCGCGTGAATGCTAAGACGAAGCTTCCGATGCCGGTGTTGACGGTGGGTGGTAGCGCAAGCTTCGGTGCAGATATAGAAGGTGAAATTCGCCCCCTGGCCAAGAATCTGCGGGCCGTCATGATCGACGCCTGCGGCCACTACCTGGCCGAAGAGCAACCGGAGCGCCTCCTCAACGAACTTCTGAGCTTCCTTCGCGAAAACGCCTGAGGCCCGGATGGACTCAGCGAGCACTTGTGGGGAGGTCGTGGAGGAACAGCAGCCGTACCGATGCGCGATGTTCCCACCTGATAAATGGCAGCGGCGGCGCGCCTTGTGCAGGTAGAAGGTTTGGGAATTGGTCAGGAATTTCAATGCGCTTCCCGAGTGGTTCCCCTTCATCATTGCGAGCGAGCTCCGAGAAGGAGACATGCCAGATAGAGTCGGTGCAGTCCGGACTCTGCAGGCGCGCGGCGGCGGGGTGGTGCGAGAGCGGCTGCTGGAGCTCAGTGACTCGGAGATGCGACTCAGGTTTCTCACCTTTGAGGGCGCGGATCTCACCCTGAACTACAACGGTCACATGCAGGT
>CAXTMK010000255.1:0-3285 GCA_964245315.1 uncultured Acidobacteriaceae bacterium
ACCCTCAGGCCAAACTCGCGCAGGAAAAGTACATGCAGGCCGTCCGCCCCGACGCCCCCTGGTGCCCATCCAACATCGAGTTCATCCGCCGCATCAACGGCCTGGACTCTATCGACGATGTCTACCGCATCGTCCACGAGGCCAGCTACCTCGTCCTCGGCTTAGGCGACGTCTACCTCGGCGCGCCCGTCGCCACGCCCGTCGACCCGCGCCACCGCCTCGTCACCACCAAGTACAACCCCGCCCGCACCTGGACGCCCGAAAACGCCGTCGGCATAGGCGGCGCCTACATGTGCATCTACGGCATGGAAGGCCCTGGCGGCTACCAGCTCGTAGGCCGCACCATCCAGGTCTGGAACGCCTGGAAGACCACCGAAGTCTTTACCCCCGGCCACCCGTGGAGCCTGCGTTTCTTCGACCAGATCCGCTTCTTCCCGGTCTCCGCCGCCGAGCTCCTCGACGCCCGCCAGCGGTTCCCCCGCGGCGACTACCCCCTGCGCATCGAAGAGACGACCTTCTCGCTCGCCGAGTACCAGCAGTTCCTCGCCGCGAACGCGCCCGAAATCGAGTCCTTCCGCGGAATCCAGAAGGAAGCCTTCAACGCCGAGCGCGAGCGCTGGAAGGCCGCCGGCCAGATGACGATCGTCGAGCCCACTGTAGCGGATGAAGCCACTCCTGACGCGGTCGTCGCCGAGGGCTGCGAAGGCGTCAGCTCCTCCGTAACCGCCTCCGTCTTCCAGATTCCCGTAAAGGTAGGCGACCACGTCGTAGAAGGCCAGAAGCTCGTCGTCCTCGACGCCATGAAGATGGAGATCGCTGTCGACGCCCACGCCTCCGGCACCGTACAGGAGATCCACGCCGTAATCGGCAGCCTCGTCACCAGCGGCCAACTCCTCATCTCCCTGCTTCCAGATTGACCTCTGAAATGGGTGCCCCACCCTCGCGAAGCAGGGTGGGGTATCGTTTGCGGAAGCAAACGACCGTCTTCTTCAAATAAGCACTACCGCCCGGGTGCCCCATCTGAAACGGCACCATCGTTTGAGGTGGGGACGTCCGATCTCCCCTTGGAACGCCATGCGGCCCTCCATCCTCTCTGACCCCACCCCAACCTCCTCTAACGCTGCCAGCATGCTTTGCGTGCCGCGACACCCGAGATGAGTTGCGGCCACTTGACAAAACCAGCCTCTCAATTGACGTAAGATATCAGTGATAGTCCCGGCTCCAGCAATACTGCGTCCGTAAGGTCCATTGAATGAATACTTTAGCCGTCACCCGCACTATGTGAATACTTTAGCCGGAAGTCGTTTGGAATGAATGCTTTGTCAAAAAAATACGGCAGGGAACCACCCAAAGGAATCTATGAACATCGAAGCACTCCGCCGCGACTACGACGCCGGCAAAAATATTTCGCAGGTGGTAGAAGACATCTTCGCCCGCATCGAATCTGCCCCGCTGCACCCAGTCTGGATCGCCGTCCTGCCAAAGGCTGAGGTCCTCGCCCGCGCCGCGCACCTTGCGACGCTGGACCGCTCCAAGCTCCCTTTGTTCGGCATCCCCTTCGCCGTCAAGGACAACATCGATGTCGCCGGCATCCCCACCACCGCCGCCTGCCCTGCCTACGCCTACACGCCGGCGGAATCCGCTATCGTCGTCCAAAAGCTCGAAGCCGCCGGCGCCATCCTCATCGGCAAGACCAACATGGACCAGTTCGCCACCGGCCTGGTCGGCACGCGCTCACCCTTCGGCGCGCCGTCGAGCGTCTTCTCGGCCAACTACATCTCCGGCGGCTCCAGCTCCGGCTCGGCAGTCGCGGTCGCCAGCGGCCTCGTCGCCTTTTCGCTCGGCACCGACACCGCCGGCTCCGGCCGCGTGCCCGCCATGTTCAACAACCTCATCGGACTCAAGCCCACGCGCGGCCTCATCAGCGCACACGGCGTGGTGCCCGCCTGCCGCACGCTGGACTGCGTCTCCGTCTTCGCCGAAACCGCTGCCGACGCCGCCCTCATCCTGGCCGCTGCCTCGTCGGTCGACCCCGCCATCCCCGATCCTGACGCCTACTTCCGCCAGCCCGCGCCCGGTGCCGGAGCATCGCCCTGGGCCGCCGCGTCAAGCTTCCGCTTCGGCGTCCCGCAGCCCGGCCAGCTCCAGTTCTTCGGCGATACCCACAACCCCGCGCTCTTCGCCGCCGCCGTCGAGGCCCTGAAATCGCTGGGCGGGGAAGCGATCGAGTTCGATCTCGCCCCGTTCCTCGCCACCGCGAAACTTCTCTACGAAGGCCCCTGGGTCGCCGAGCGCTACGCCGCCATCGCCGACTTCTATCCCGCGCACCACGCCGAAATGGATCCAACTGTCGCCACCATCATCGGCGGCGCAACCAGATTCACCGCCGTCGACGCCTTCAGCTTCGCCTACAAGCGCGAAGACCTGCGCCGCCAGACCGCAACCGTCTGGAGCGCGTTCGACGTGATAGTGCTCCCCACCGCGCCGCGCGCCTACACCCATGCCGACCTTGCCGCCGAGCCCATAGCGCTGAACAGCAATCTGGGCTTCTACACCAATTTCGTCAACCTGCTCGACCTCGCAGCCGTCGCCATCCCGGCCGGAATGAGCACGGGAACACCCGCGCTGCCGTTCAGCGTCTCGCTTATCGGGAAGGCCTTTACGGACAACGCACTTCTGCCGCTCGCCGACCGTCTCCAGCGCAAGCTCAACACCACCCTCGGCGGCAGCACCCGACTCCTCGCCGACACCTCAACCCTGAAGCCGGCCAACGTTCCGAACGGCTGCCTGCTAATTGCGGTAGTCGGCGCCCACCTGACCGGCCAACCCCTGAACTGGCAGCTTACCCAGCGTGGCGGCAAGCTCGTTCGCACCTGCCGCACCACTCCCGACTACAGGTTTTACGCGCTCGCCAACACCACGCCCGCCAAACCGGGGCTCGTACGCGTCCCCGACTTTAGCGGTCCCGGCATCGAGGTCGAAGTGTGGGCTCTGCCGGCCGACACCGTCGGCAGTTTCGTACAAGGCGTGCCGCAGCCGCTCGGAATCGGGCAGCTCAAGCTGGAAGACGGCACGATGGTGATGGGATTCATCGCCGAACCCGCCGCCGTCGAAGGTGCCGCCGAGATCACGCACTTAGGAGGCTGGCGCAACTATCTCGCCAGCCTGCAAAAGTAAGCCTTAATTCATCGGAGGCGCGCCACCCATCATCCCGCCGCCTCCACCACCGCCGCGCCGCCCTGCCGGAGCATCGCCGCCGCCGCTCGGAGCCTTGTATTTCCCGGC
>CAXTMK010000256.1:0-3144 GCA_964245315.1 uncultured Acidobacteriaceae bacterium
GTACAGGGACGGCTCGGTGGCTCTACTTCCCCTGTCTCAGACTCGAGACAGGGGGCAAGTTCTGAGGCTGAGGAGTCGTCAGGACTGGATGGAATTCGGACGAAGACCGCGGTTGAGGATTGGGTTTTATCTTCAGAACATGCGCTCGCCTTGTTGAGGCAACACTTTAAGGTGCTGGCGTTGGATGGGCTGGGCTTGGCAGAACACGACGCGGCAGCTGTCGCCGCCGGCGGACTGGTGCACTATCTGCGACAGACGAAGCAGGGTGCGCTGGAACATCTGGAGCCCGTGCGGTTTTACGAGCGGTCAGGATGCCTGGAGCTGGACGCGGTTTCCGTGCGGAATCTGGAGTTGGTCGAGCCGCTATTCTCGGGTGAGTCGGCTCAGACTACGCTGCTCTACACGATGGATGCCTGCTGCACGCCGATGGGCAAACGGCTGCTGCGGGCGACGCTTCTGCGGCCCGCGTTCTCGCTGGGAGAGATACAGGCGAGGCTGGCGGCGGTGGCTGAGGCGGACGCCGATCTTCGCTTACGCGAGGGGGTGCGGCGGGCCATGGACGGGCTGCTCGACCTGGAGCGGCTGCTTGGACGGGTGGCGATGGATTCAGCCGGGCCGAGGGAGGTGCTGGCGCTCGCCGGCACGCTGGGGTGTTTGCCGGGTCTGCGGGAGGCTGCGGGGCGGTTCGAGAGTGCGAAGTGGCGTGAACTGAGTGGGACGGTAGTGAGTAACCCCATGGTCGACGCGGATGAAGCTCGCGCCGAACATGGGGCACCCGTCGGCTTTGACGATCTACAGGATTTGCATGAGCTGATTGTGTCTACCATTGTGGATGAGCCGCCGGTTACGTTTGCGGATGGCGGTGTCATTCGCTCGGGCATTCTGCCGGAGCTGGATGAGCTGCGGGAGTTAAGCCGTAGCGGGCGGGCGGCGCTGGTCGCGATCGAAGAGCGCGAGCGGGCGCGGACGGGGATTGGGTCTTTGAAGGTTCGGTACAACTCGGTGTTTGGATACTACCTGGAGGTCTCGAAGTCGAACCTGAAGGCGGTGCCGGCGGATTATGAGCGCAAGCAGACACTCGTGAATGCTGAACGGTTTACGACGCCGGAGTTAAAAGATTACGAGCAGAAGATTCTGACTGCGCAGGAACGGTCGCTGGAGATCGAGAGGCGGCTGTTTTCGGAGATGCGGGCGCAACTGCTGGCCGGCGCGGCAAGGGTGAGGGAGACGGCGCGACGGGTGGCGGAGATCGACCTGCTGGTGTGCTTTGCGCATCTGGCGGCGCTGCGGGGGTGGTGCCGGCCGGAGATCGATGCATCGGGCGTGCTGGAATTTCAGCAGGCGAGACATCCGGTGGTCGAGCGCAGGATGGAGGAGTCGGGCAGCGGGCGATTTGTCCCGAACTCGCTCTATATGGATGCGGAGGCGGGGCCGGCGGTCCTGCTGATGACCGGGCCGAATATGGGCGGTAAGAGCACCTATCTGCGCATGGCGGCCCTGCTGGTCGTGATGGCGCAGTGCGGCAGCTTCGTGCCGGCGGAGCGGATGCGCTGCGGGCTGGTCGACCGGATTTATACCCGCATCGGTGCCAGCGACAACGTGGCACGCGGGCGCTCGACGTTTATGGTGGAGATGACGGAGACGGCGGAGATCCTAAATACGGCCACGGCGAAGTCGCTGGTGCTGCTGGACGAGATGGGCCGCGGGACGGCGACCTACGACGGCCTCAGCTTGGCCTGGGCGACTGTCGAGCATCTGCATGAGCGCATCGGCGCGCGGACGCTGTTTGCCACGCATTACCACGAGTTGACTTTGCTGGCGGAGCGGCTGGCGAAGCTGAAGAACGTGCGCGTGACGGTGAAGGAGAATGCGGGCGGGATCGTGTTTCTGCACACGATCGAGGCGGGCGCGGCGAGCAAGAGCTACGGGATCGAGGTGGCTCGGCTGGCGGGTTTGCCGAATGCCGTTATTGCGCGGGCGCGCGAGGTACTGAAGCTGCATGAGCGGGCGGAGACGCAGCAGGTACGTGACGCGGTGGTCGAAACTCCGAAGCAGATGCAGCTGACGGGCTTTACGCCGCTCTCGCAGAGGATTGTGGATCGGATCGGGGAGCTGGATGTGGACGATATGACCCCGCGGGAGGCTCTGAATCTGCTGGCGGAGTTGAAGCGGGAGTTGAAGGGTTAGTTGTTCGTGCGAGGCGCATGCGGAAACAATCGGCGATGATCGTGGTGGGGGTGATGAGCGGGACATCGGCCGATGGGGTCGATGTGGCGCTGGCGCGCATTTCGCCGGGGCGTGCCGTGCCGAAGATTGAGGTGCTGGGACACTCGGAGTTTCCGTATCCGAAGGCGGTGAGAACGGCGGTGCTGCAGGCGGCTGGCGGGGAGATGAAGACGGCGGAACTGAGCCGCTTGAACTGGAAGCTCGGCGAGATTTATGCGGGGTGCATCGCGAAGGCCTGTGCGGCGCATCGGTTCACGACTCCCACCTCTCAGAAGCGAGACGTGGGGCACCCGGAGCTTGAATTAGTCGGGATGCATGGGCAGACGGTGTTCCATGAGGCCCGGGCTGCGACGTGGCAGATCGGCGAGGCGGCGGTGGTGCGCGAGCGGCTGGGTGTGCCGGTGGTCAGCGACTTCAGGCCGGCGGATATGGCGGCGGGCGGACAGGGCGCGCCGCTGGTGCCGATGCTCGATTTCTGCTTGTTTGCCTCGAAGACGAAGAATCGGGTGCTGCTGAACCTGGGTGGAATCGCGAATATGACGATCATTCCGGCGGGCGCGGGGCTGGAGGACGTGATCGCGTTCGATTCCGGACCGGGGAACATGGTGATCGACGCGGTCATGCAGCTGGAGTTTGGCAAAGCGTTCGACCGTCACGGCAAGGTTGGAAAAGCGGGGCAGATTTTGACGGACGTCGTGAACACGCTGGAGCAGGATAAGTATTTTGCCCGACCAGCGCCGAAATCGTGCGGGCGAGAACAGTTTGGAGCGGAGTTTGTGGAGCGGCTGATCGGGCTGTGCAGGGCCGCGGGTGGAAGCGGTGCGGATGCAGTGGCGACGGCGACGGAGTTCACCGCGGTGACCGTGGTGAATGGATATCTGAGATTTGGAAGGGAAAAGATTTGGGCGGGGAAGACGG
>CAXTMK010000257.1:0-3032 GCA_964245315.1 uncultured Acidobacteriaceae bacterium
TGAGTTGTTGACCAGCAGATCAAGGCGGCCAAACTCCGTGCGGATACGCTCGGCCACAGCACAAATCGAAGCCTGATCGGTGACATCGATCTGCAGCGCGATCGCACCGTCGCCGATCTCTTTCGCGGCCGCTTCGCCACGCTCCAAATTGCGCGACCCGACATATACCAACACACCATTGGCGGCGAGTTCCTTCGCAACCTGAAATCCGACTCCCTGGTTGGCTCCGGTGACGAGAGCTACACGTTGATTCGACATTTTGTATCCTCCTTGGGACTGCCCTGCTATTCTCAAAGAACAGCGGAACAATGTTCCGATATTACCGGAACATTGTTCCGCGAGCAAGGGGAGCATCGTGAAAACACCGTCTACCGGCGCGCCGAAGAAGAGCACAACAGCGAAGCTGCCGCCGGTGCGTGCGCATGCAAAGAAGAACCTCGCAGCTCTTCTCAGTGCTGCCGCCGAGGTGTTCGCGACGTCCGGCGTGGATGCTCCTGTCCGCAAGATTGCGGAGCGAGCGGGCGTTGGTCTGGGAACCGTGTATCGGCATTTTCCGCAACGGTCGGACCTTATCGTGGCAGTCATGCAGTCGCATGTGGAAGCATGCGCGGACGCAGCCGCGATATTCGCAAGCGAATATGAGCCGGAGGAAGCGCTGGCCCACTGGCTCCACCGCTTGATGGATTTTGTTGGGGCAAAGCGTGGTCTGGCGACTGCACTGCACTCAGGCGATCCCGCCTACGCAGCCCTCCCTGAATACGTAATGGAACGTTTGGGCAGTGCACTTCGTAAGCTGCTCGACAGCGCCGTAGCCGTTAAGGCTGTCCGCAGCGATATTGACGCAGAGGAACTCTTATGGACGGTGGCTACGATGTGCCGCGGACCCTATGGAGAAAAACCCGCTTATGCGGGCAAGATGGTCGATGTCCTGATCGACGGACTGCGTTACGGTGCGAATCCTAAGGAACACCTCACATCTACGGCGGCAGAGTTTTAGTTCCTCACTGGCCGCATTTTTGGTAGTAGCGCGCTCAAATGATGAGAAAGGCCAATGCGCGTTTCCAGATCCGCCGAGCTCGACGAGCGAATTGGCGATTTCTCACTCATCCAGAGCGCCAACCGCTGGCCGCCGGGGCAATGATAATACGGGATGAATGTCGAGAACGGCGTTTGTCGGGACTAATCCGGGTACAGATGATTGATGATTCTGGGCAGATACTCCCCGAGAAAGTTCTTCGTCGTGGCGCCTTGAAAGAAGTGAGCTGCCTTCTCCTCAAGGACCAGGTTCGCAAGTCCGTGTAGTGTAGCCATGCCGCACAGCATTTCTGCTGAATCGTCGAAGCTGGATGGATCTGGATGAGCCTTGCCGCGATAGGCGAGCACCGCATGTCCAAGACGATTGCCCGGTCCTTTACTGGCGGCGGCAAGGCGAGAGTCGTTGCGATCTATTAGGTCCTTTCGGAACATAAGCCGGAAGTGGCCGGGGAAATCGATTGCGAACTTCACAAAGGCGAGCATCAAGGCCCTTACGTCGGTCACTGCGTTCTGTGAGCGCCCAGCAGTATCGATGTATCGTCCCGCGCGTTCGTAGGCGAGGATGGCAACTTCCGTGAGGAGGCCTCTGGCACTGCCGAAATGATGGGCAGGAGCTGCAGGCGAAACACCTGCTTTCTGCGCCGTTGCGCGAAGCGAGAAACCTTCGATGCCCTTCTCGGCAATGATCTCGTCAGCAGCGGTGATGAGTGCTGCACGAAGATCGCCATGATGGTAGCTGTCTCTCGCTTTCGCGATGGGGGCTGCATCTTGACGGCGTTTAGATAACCCGTTACTGTGAGGGAGAGTGGTCTGGACGGTCTTCGAAGGACTTGTGCGGCCCATAACTGAACAGTGTATAGATAGTTGTCGGACTGGTATACCCGGCGGAAAAGGCGAAATGAGCAAAGTCTGGTTCATCACAGGAGCATCGCGTGGGTTCGGCCGCATATGGGCGGAAGCAGCACTACAACGAGGTGACAAGGTCGTAGCAACCGCTCGAAACCTTGAAAGCATTGCAGACCTGAAGGAACGGTTTGGCGACGCAGTTCTCCCGTTGCAGATGGACGTGACGGACGCTGCTCGTGTTCCTGAGGCGGTGCAAGAAGGTTTCGAGCACTTTGGGCGAATGGATGTTCTGGTCAATAACGCCGGATACAGTCTGATCGCCACAACGGAAGAGGCGACCGATGAACAGATCGCAAACCTCTTCGATGCAAACTATACCGGCGTTGTACGCGTTCTCCGGGCAGCTTTGCCCTTCATGAGACGGCAGGGGAGCGGTCACATTCTGGGTGTAACCAGCAGTCTCGGTGTGGTTCCCGCGCCTTTGATCGGCGTGTATGCCGCGACCAAAGCGGCTGCCGAATCCCTGCACGAGTCCCTTGCCAAAGAGGTTGCGCAGTTCGGGATTAAGGTCACCATGATTGAACCTGGAGCCTACGCCACGGACTTCGGCAAGAGCGCTACACGGGCGAAACCGCTTGAGGTTTACGACACATTCCGTAAGGACTTCATGGCGGGTCTCATGAAGCTGGAACGCGGAAGCCCGCAGGCGACCTCCGAAGCACTGTTCAAGGTGGTTGATGCAGAGCAGCCGCCTCTTCGTCTCATCCTCGGCAGCACAACCTTGCCCCAGATTCGCTCCACCTATGCCGACCGTCTTGCGACCTGGGATGCCTGGCAGGCTGTTTCGAACGCAGCGCAGTGAGAACGGAAACGCAGCTCGGGACCATGGACGAAACGCGTGTTCCCGAGCCGTCCTCATTGCTACTGTGAAGTCGCAATCTCGGAAGCAATTCGCACAAAAGTTCTCAGCTGATGAGAACAGGCCAATGCACGTTTCCAAAGGCGGCCGTTCTCGAAAAGCGCATTAGCGGTTTTTATCAATCCAGAGGTACCACCGACGAGAGCTGCGTTCCAGGCTACCCAACGGAGTTGCTAAGACGCAACAAGCCCCCATTGCTCATGGAGGGCATTGTTGCGCCGCAAAGATAAAA
>CAXTMK010000258.1:0-2993 GCA_964245315.1 uncultured Acidobacteriaceae bacterium
GGCGCCCATCCGCTGGCGGGGCGCGTGGCGCGCGGCGCCGGCGAGCGTCGTGCGGACGATCTCGGCGTCCTTGGCCTGGAACCAGCGCCGTTCGGGCAGGTAGTCCGGCAGCACCTCGCGCTCCAGCGCCTGGCGCGCAGGGCCGGCGATGAGGTCGGGCAGGCCGTTGCGCAGCACCAGCGTCATGTGCTCGGGCGACACGCCGGGGCCTGCGCTGCTCCAGCTCGGCCCCTCGGTGTCGGCGCAGAGCTGGAACCAGTAGAAGCCGTAGGGCGGCAGGGTCAGCAGGTAGGTCAGCTGCCCGATCGAGGGGAACGGCGTGCGGCCGCTCATCTCCATGGGCGTGCGCCCGGCGAACTCCGACAGGTCCAGCTCCACCGCCTGGGCGGTACGCGCTGTGTTGGCGACGCACAGGATCGTCTCGCCGTCGTATTCGCGCAGATAGGCCAACACTTTACGGTTCTGCGGGCGCAGGAAGCGCAGCTCGCCGCGGCCGAACGCCTGATGCTGGCGGCGCACGCCCAGCATCCGCTTCAGCCAATTGAGCAAGGAATGCGGATCGCGCGACTGCGCCTCCACATTCACCGCCTGGAAGCCGTAGAGCGGATCCATGATCGGCGGCAGGGTCAGCTCCGCCGGATCGGCGCGGGAGAAGCCGCCGTTGCGGTCGCTGGACCACTGCATCGGGGTGCGCACCCCGTCCCGATCGCCGAGGTGGATGTTGTCGCCCATGCCGATCTCGTCGCCATAGTAGAGCACAGGCGTGCCTGGCATGGTCAGGAGCAGGCTGTTCATCAGCTCCATGCGCCGCCGGTCGCGCTGCATCAGAGGGCCGAGACGCCTACGGATGCCAAGGTTGATCCGCGCCCGCTTGTCCGAGGCGTAGGTCTCCCAGAGGTAGTCCCGCTCCTTGTCGGTGACCATCTCCAGCGTCAGCTCGTCGTGGTTGCGCAGGAAGATGGCCCACTGGCAGCCCTCCGGCGGGGTCGGCGTCTGGCGCATGATGTCGGTGATCGGGAAGCGGTCCTCCTGCGCGATCGCCATGTACATGCGCGGCATCAGCGGGAAGTGGAACGCCATGTGGCATTCGTCGCCGTCGCCGAAATATTGCGCGGTCTCCTCCGGCCACTGGTTGGCTTCGGCCAGCAACATGCGGTCGGGGTAGTCGGCATCCACCGCCGCGCGGATCGCCTTAAGGACGGCATGGGTCTCGGCGAGATTCTCGCAGTTCGTGCCCTCGCGCTCGACGAGGTAGGGAATGGCATCGAGGCGCAACCCGTCGACGCCGAGGTCGAGCCAGTAGCGCATCACGTCGAGCACCGCCTCGAGCACCTTCGGATTGTCGAAGTTCAAGTCCGGCTGATGCGAGTAGAAGCGGTGCCAGTAAAACGACTGAGCCTGCTCGTCCCAGGTCCAGTTCGACTTTTCGGTGTCGAGGAAGATAATGCGCGTATTCTGGTATTTCTCCTCGGTGTCCGACCAGACATAGAAGTCGCGGGCCTCGGAGCCGGGCTCGGCCGCGCGCGCCTTCTGGAACCAGGGATGCTGGTCAGATGTGTGATTGATGACAAGCTCGGTGATGATGCGGATACCGCGATCGTGCGCCGCCTCCACGAAAGCCTTGAAGTCGTCGAGCGAACCGTAGGACGGGTTGATCCCGCGGTAATCCGAGATGTCGTAGCCGTCGTCGCGTAGCGGAGAAGGATAGAACGGCATCACCCAAATCGCGGTGGCGCCGAGTTCCTTGACGTAGTCAAGCTTTTGCGTAACGCCGGCGAAGTCGCCGACGCCATCGTTGCTCGAATCGTAGAAACTTTTGACGTGCAGCTGGTAGATAACCGCATCGCGGTACCATTGCGTGTCGCTGCGATCGATCATCTGCCGCCTTTCCAGTCCACCGGCGGCGCGAGGCGCCAGATCACGGCGGAGCGCTCAAACGGATCGAGCGCAATCTGATGTGTCTTGCCATAGAGGGTGAAGCGGTAGCCGCCGAGCAGGTCCTCGACGTCGACCGACCCGTCGTCACCGAGACCCCACTCCCACAGCGGCACTTCATACGTACAATCCTGGCGATTGTGCGGATCAAGGTTCACGAGGACGAAGATGCAGTCGCTCTTGTCCCGGGAAAACTTCGCATAGGCGATAATGTTGTCGTTGTAGGCGTTCAACCTGACGTAGTTGCGAAACTCGTGAAGGGCGGGATGAGCCCGGCGAATCTCGTTCAGGCGACGGATATAATCCTTGATGTTGCCGGGGCGATCGTAGTCCCAGACGCGGATCTCGTACTTTTCGGAGTCGAGATATTCCTCACGGCCGGGCAGGGGCCGCGCCTCGCAGAGCTCAAAGCCTGAATACACCCCCCAGCTGCTCGCCAGCGTCGCAGCTAAGGTCGCGCGCACGATATGTCCGGCTCGACCGCTCTCCTGCAGGTAGACGGGATTGATGTCCGGCGTGTTGACGAAGAAGTTCGGTCGATAATACTCGCCCATGGGTCCGGCGAGCTCGATCATGTACTCCTCGATCTCCCATTTCTCGTTTCGCCAAGTGAAGTAGGTGTAGGATTGCTGGTAGCCGACCTTGGCCAGCTGCTTCATGATCGGCGGCCGAGTGAAAGCCTCGGCGAGGAAGATCACGTCGGGATATTTGGCGTTGATCTCGGCGATGACCCAACGCCAGAACGGGATCGGCTTGGTGTGCGGGTTGTCGATGCGCAGGATGCGGACGCCCTCGCGCACCCAGAACAGCATGTTGTCGCGCAGTTCCTCCCACAGATCGGGCAGCGCGCCGGGGCGGTAGAAGTCGACGTTGACGATGTCCTGGTACTTCTTGGGCGGGTTCTCGGCGTACTTGAGGCTGCCGTCCGGACGCCAGTCGAACCAGCCCGGATGCGACTTCAGCCAGGGATGGTCGGGCGAGCATTGCACGGCGAAGTCCAGCGCGACCTCCAGCCCCTGCGCAGCGGCCGCAGCCACAAGTCGACGAAAGTCCTCAAG
>CAXTMK010000259.1:0-2986 GCA_964245315.1 uncultured Acidobacteriaceae bacterium
TTTCCGTTCCAGCATCCTGGGCAAACAGGCTCTGTCGAGCCGGATCGCTGCCAGCAGATTCACTTGCAACGCGTTCTCCCAATGCTCATCGGTGAGAGCACTGAATCCTCCACCAGGTGTGGTGATTCCACCGACGTTATCCACCAAGATGTCCAGGTCGTCGAATAATTTGGTAACCTCATGCGCCAACTTGAACGCGTCTTCGGGCTGTGTAAGGTCCGCTGCGATGAAATGGTGCGGCGTGTCACCTTCAGCGGGTCGATTCCTGGCGGTCACTACTACCTTTGCACCGGCTTGCGCCAGACGATCTGCGATGGCCTTTCCAATGCCTTTTGTGCCTCCAGTTACCAAAGCGGTTTTACCTTGTAGACCGACGCCGTAGTCCTGTATGTTTTCCATCTGGGCTTTCCTCCTGAAACCTTTGAAGTGAACGATTCAGACTGACACGCACAAAGGCGTCGCCTGTTCCATCTGAAGCAGCGCTCCGGTAAAGAACCAGAGACTAGCG
Source organism: uncultured Acidobacteriaceae bacterium (assembly GCA_964245315.1). Taxonomy (GTDB): domain Bacteria; phylum Acidobacteriota; class Terriglobia; order Terriglobales; family Acidobacteriaceae; genus Edaphobacter. The sequence continues at coordinate 509 of CAXTMK010000259.1, forward strand.
CAGCATCTGCTTGATGAAATACTGCGCCATCTTGTTGATTTTGGCTGGATCCTGGTGCAGGATGAACGACTCATGCCAACCGATATAGGTGCTGATGAAAGTGTCCGTTAGAAGCTCGGCATCTTCCGTACCCGAGATCTCGCCCTGCGCCATGGCCCTCTTAATGAGCGAGCAAAAAAAGCGATATCCGGCCTCATGATCCGCTTTAAGGATGGCTTGCACTCGCTTCTCCTCAGAAGCGATTTCGAAAGCTGCCTTGATGGCCATACAGCTGCTCGTGCCGCTCGTAATCTCAGTCACGGCATCATTCACGAAGGTCACCAGAATGCTCAACGGTGATTTGGAACTGGCTGCGCGCTCTTGGTAGTCAAGCTCCCGTCCTTTGATATAACGCCGAAGACACTTTATAAACAGCTCGCGCTTGTCTCCCAGTGTGTTGTACAGACTACTGGGATTTATCTTCATGGCACCAGTCAGATCTCGGAGAGATGCGCCCTTGTACCCTTTCTTCCAGAACACCTCCATGGCCCGCTGGATGGCCCGTTCCTCGTCGAATTCAACATTCCTCGCCATCGTTCACTTCATAGGATTCTGAATCGATCGCCTCAGATTCATTTAAGAGCACCGCTCCTTGGGAGACGCCGATACGGCCGGCGTCTCCCACATTCCCCCAGCCCTCGGCGACGGGTTCAATAGTTTTCAGAAACCGATACCAAAGTCATGCTGCTTAGCTGGTTGCGCCAGTTCTGGCGATGCGATTTCTTTGGCGGCAGAGAATTCCTGCTGGGGAGAGCTGGTGTACAGCGCAATATCAGCCTTGGGAGATCCCGTCTGGATGTTTTGTTGTGTGAGATTGGCACCGGTCTCGATGACCCGCTCCGCACCTGTGCTCTTCAAACTGTCGACGGCGTAGCCGTAGTCAATGTGCCGGGACTTCCCCTCAGAGACTTCTGCCGTCTTGCCAGAATCGAGCTTCACGGTCATGGAGTTGTCCAGACCCATGCGGGTCACGGTCCCCAGGTCGCCGGAACGAACACCCATCTCCTTGTCGTAACGAGTGAAGCGGATGCGCTCGCCCTCTGCAATCTCGCGGGTCTCTTCTTGGAAAACACGGCTCTCGCGGCTTTGGGTGCGGAGGTGGGCGGGGTCGTAGGTCACGGCATCCTGGGTAGAGTCGATCCGCACGGTAATGAGGTTCCGCTTGTTCGCCGTCGAAAGCACGGTGGCTTCGCTGTCGTGTGGAATGTTCTCGACGGCGGGGCTTCCGGTACGGAAATGAATCTTGTCTCCGGGTTGGTAGCTCTCTGCTCTCGTGCGGCTGGCGGACTCTTTCTCGACCAGGACGGTGACCGCTTGCGCATCACGCCCAAGCTGACCTTTGGCGTACAGGTCAGCGCGAACGAGTTGCGTCAGCTCGTCACGTTCCGCGCGATCCGGCGCGACGATCACACTGCGCTCTGGCTGGTTGACGTATGCAGTCGCAACGGCCGCAAAGCGCGAGCCAGGGTTGTTGTACTCGTGAATCTGAACTGGCTTTTGGGCTTGGGAACTCGGAGCTGCATCCCTGTGCTCAACCTTGGCGGCGAAATCGAGCGCGGCGGTCTTTGTGACATCGGTAGCGAGACGCTGTCCTAAAGTCTCAGCGTTGTTCGTGTAAATTCTCGCGTCCTCGGATGCGCGGGAGATGGCGACATAGGCCAGCCTCGTATTGATAAGGCTGCGGCTGGAATCGGTATCGATATGAGCGATCACCCGGCCTGTAGTGAGTCCCTGGGCGCTATGGGACGTGACCGCGTAGCCGTGGTCGAACTGCCGGAACTCGGCGGGGCTGAAGCTGACGGAACGCTGCTCTCTACCATCCATGAGAACGGTGACGCGGTCCGACTCCATCCTGGTGATCGTGCCCATGTCACGGTTCGAAATGCCAAGCTCCTGATTAAGAGCGGTGAACTGTAGCCGGTCGCCGGTGGCGAACTCGCGGCTGGTCTCGCGATAGACGTTCACACCGTAAACCCGCTTAGGGTCGTAGGTGACGTTGGAACCGTCCGTCATCTCAACCGTAAGGCGGTTCGTCGTGCCATCGCTCGACCGCACCACGCCGACGCTACCACGCTCGATGCCTTCGGCCTTGCTGCCACGGTCGTACTGAACCACGTCGCCGGGACGGTACATGGCCGCCCAGGTACGATCGGGTCCAGTCATGTCGGAGCGGTGCAAGAGCGTGAGGAACTGCTGGCCGTCTTCGGCCAGTGTCCCATTCTTCAGAAGCTCACCACGCACGGCCTCATTGATCTGCTGGCGGCTGCGATTGTCCGGGGAAACGATGATGGTGTTCTCCGGCCTCGCGGCGTAGTCTCTGGCGATTGCGGAGATGCGGTCGGCTGCACCGGCAAGCTCAGTGACGCGGCCTTGCTGCGCGAGAAGCGCGATTCCCTTCTCCGTTTCATTCGTCGCAAGGTGCTGCACGGCGCGTAGCAG
>CAXTMK010000260.1:0-2537 GCA_964245315.1 uncultured Acidobacteriaceae bacterium
GGGCTGGGATCGTCGGCGGCGTCCGGCCACGGACAGGTCTTCATCCCGGCTGAGTCCATCGTGGTCTTCCATACCGCGCAGCCGGCGCAGGTCGCGACTGTCTCCGAGCAGGAGATGCAGCGCCTGGCTTACGGTGTGCCGGCGGCCGCGGACGCGCCTCCGGTTCGCAACGGCTATCGCGTTTACCCAGGCTACTACCCGCCGCCGGGGTACTATCCCTATGCGCCTTACGGATATCCGCATGAGTAAGGAAGTGGCCCGAGGCGCGCATGCTTCGGGCCTTTTTTGTTGCTTGTGCCGGTACTTTAGGATAAATGGTTCAAAATAGGGGCTTTACCTTGGGATGGGCGATGCGGGACGTCCTCTTGCCCGCGACAAAAAATCGTAAAGTCTTCATAACAAATGAGTTAGGTCAGGACTTCGCTGAAAAAGTCGTTCAAGTCCAGTGTTTGTGTGTAAAGTGTTCATTGCAAATGATTAGTCCGACCACAGTATGGGGTCGGATACAGACGATGGTTTGGAGACCGTGTGCGGAGAAGACGATGTCTCATGCGCTCCGGCAGAAGGCCGCAGCTGAAGCCGTGTTCATCCGTGGCTTTCTTCGCGGGGCTGAAGCCCACGCTAATCCCAAAGAACAAAGCAGGAGCTTTCTACCGCCTGTGAAGATCGCCGCTAAACCCGAGCGGCGACAATCGGACTTCCTGAACAAGCGCAGGAGAAATGCGAACGGCCCGGAGACAGAAGCTTACCGGGGAATGAATTCATCGGCATGGATGACGAACTCCGGGTAGGCTCCGGCGCCCAGTTCGCGAATGTCCATTCCTTGCCAGTCGCCGTCGCGGTCGACTCGGAATGGGAAGAACCGGTTCAGCAGCAGGTTTCCGGCATGCATTATCGGGAACATCAGCCCCAGAAGCGTGGCTACTCCGACCAACTGAGACAGCATGGTTTCGAGCATTGCACCAGCTGTGGCGGGGCCGAACATCCCGTAGGCGAGCAAGCCCAGCAGCCCTGCGCCGGCATGGACCGAAACCGCGCCGCCGGGGTCGTCGATCAGCAGCCGCAACTCCAGCAACTCGACCAGGAACGCCACCAGCACGCCCGCGCAGATACCGATGAAGATTGCCGCCGAGGGAGAGACCAGACCGCATCCGGCCGAGCCTGCGACGAGCCCGGCGATCCAGCCGTTGGCGCTGAGCGAGGCGTCGGGTTTGCGATAGCGGATGCGCGTGGTGACGACCACGGCCAGTGCTCCGGCTGAGGCGGATAGCGTGGCGTTGATGATGACGAAGACGATCTGCTCCGGCGGGGCCCCGTAATAGAGCATCGAGGCGGCGGCATCCATGCCGATCCAGCCGACGAGGGCGAGCAGGCAGCCGAGCAGCACCAGCACGATATTGTGTCCGGGGATCGCGGTGGCCATGCCGTCATCCGAGTATTTGCCCCGGCGGGGGCCGAGAATCCAGACGACGGAGAGCGCGGCGAGGCCGCCGACGGTTTGGATGACGCCGCCTCCATGGTCGGTGAATGCAGGGATGCCGAAGGCTGGGCTGAGCTGGGCGAGAATATCGCCGGGATTCCAGACCCAGTGGGCGAAGAGCGGCCAGGGCAGGAGGGCGAGCAAGGCGCTCGAAAGGCAGATTGAGCCGAGACGCCAGCGGTCGGAGCCTGCGCTGATGGGGACGATCGCGGCGAGGCCGACGGCGAAGATTTCGAAGCAGAAGGTGAGTGCGGTGTGGAGATCTGCCCCGGAATCCAAACGAATGCTGCCGGGGACATGCCAGGAGCCGCTACCGGTAGCGACGCGGGTGAGGAGGTGGAGTGTGGCGGGTACGGAAAAACCGCACACGGCGAAGACGATGGCGGCGATCGCCAGCGCGCACAGCGTCGCCAGCATGGCATGCGCGGCTGAGCGCGAGCGGCCCAGCCCCTGGTGGATCAGCGCCAGTCCCGCGGCGGCGAGCGGCATCAGCATGATGGCGACGAGGCAGAGCGGAAGGTTCATCGAGCAGCACCCGACTGCAGGGACTTATACGCGTAGGCGAGCACGCCGAGCCCGAGCAGTTCGACTGCGAAGCCCGCCAGCGCAAAGGCGAAGCGCTGCCCCACGCCCGACAGCAGCACGAGCGCCGCAAGCACGATAGCCATGCCGGAGATCATGAGGACCAAACCCATCAGGCGCAAGCGAAACCCCTTCGGAGAGTGTTTCAGTTTATCGTACTGCTACACTCGGTCTAAATTGAGGTTCGAACGATGAAGAGTACCTTGAATCAACTCGTCGCCACGCCCGTCGGCGCGTTCGTTATCCTGCTGATTGCCGCCTCACTGGAGGTCTTCGGCGATGCGTGCTTTCAGTCCGGGCTGTATCGGTCTACCGGCGCAACGCGGGCGCTGTGGTTTGTTGGGGGGATTGGGATTCTGGCGGGGTATGGATTGTTTGTGAACCTGCCGCAGTGGGATTTCGGCAAGCTGCTGGGAGTGTATGTGGCTTTGTTTTTCCTGGTGGCGCAGATTGTGGCTAAGGTTCGGTTTGGGCA
>CAXTMK010000261.1:0-926 GCA_964245315.1 uncultured Acidobacteriaceae bacterium
ATGTAGGCCTTCAGGTTTGCTGGGATGGAAAAGTTGTACATGGACGTCCCAATCACAATATGATCGGCGGCCATCAACTCGGCAATCAGATCGTTGGAAATCGCAATCGCTTGCTTGATTTCAGGGGAGTGCTGCTCAGCAGGGGTATACGCACCCATAATCCAAGGCAGATCGACAAACGGGAGGGTTGTTTTCATTAGATCGCGGACTACGACCGTTCCACCGGAATGCGCGTTCTTCCAGTCGTCGATGAACGTCTGTGTGAGTTTGCGGGAGACGGAGTAGTCACCCCGGGGGCTGGATTCGATGGCGAGCAGGCTGGGCATAGGCGACCTCGTAAGTTCGGTTGGAGGAGTGGTGGTCCGGATCACTGGCCTGTTCGGCTCAGCGGGCGGGGTTGGTTTATTGGCGAACAATCGCGTGAAGAAGTTCATTGAGACCTCGGGTGGGCGTAGCGGCGTGCTGAAAGCCCGCGAGCGACTGCGAAACGCAGGAAGACCAATCTATGGAAGCCGTTTCCACTCTGCGACGGACGAAAACCAGGCCGGTGTGCGCTCGATCTTGAGATCCACGATCAACTTCTCGAACGCCGCACGATAGCCCCTGATCATTTGCCCTTGCATGAAGGAGTCCGGCGTCTCGTTCCAAACCTCATAGTTCACGATTACGTCCGGGTCTCTCGCATCCTGGATTGAAGATGCTTTGACAAACGTCGGCTCCTTCACAATGTGGCTGAAGAGTTCCTGTAACGAAGCCAGGAACTCCGGCCTGATCGGCTCGCCGACTCGAAAGTTCACGATGAGAGTTATCTCGTCTGCCATGAATCTCCTTGTTGATGGAAGTGGGCATCGTTTCGCGGCGCGCGGTCAGGGGAATGTCTGGCTACAGCGCTGCAATTTCGATAAACCCGGCGAAGTCATTCCGGC
>CAXTMK010000261.1:936-2141 GCA_964245315.1 uncultured Acidobacteriaceae bacterium
AAAACTTCCTGCAACGAAGCTACTAATTCCGACCTGATCGACTCTCCGACTCGGAAGTTCACGATGAGGGTTATTTTGTCTGCCATGAATCTCCTTGCCCATGGAACTGGGCATGCTTTCGATAGCGAGCGGTCAGATGGAAGTCTGGCTGCAACGCTGTGGTCTCGATAAGACCGTGAAGTCATCCACACAACGCCGATATTGAGCTGTCACTCCGGCGACGTAATGACAAACACGAGCTCGGTATCCTGCAAGGCCTCGACATGGATAGTCGCTTCCTCGCGCAGAACGATGCCTTCTCCCGTCGTTGCGCGTACGTCGTTGACCTTCACGGCGCCGGAAGAGACGACAAGGTAGCCAAGGTCGCCTGGCCTGAATTCGTAATTCGTTACTGTACCCGCAAAAAGAGACGCGCCAAGTACCTCCGCATCGCAGCGGAGCTCCAGGCTGCCTTTCGTCCCCCGTCCACTTGCCAGAATGATAAAGTTGCCCGCGCGGTCAGACTTCGGAAAGGACTGGGTACCCCAACGCGGAGCGTCCCCTGCCAAGCGCGGCCTAAGCCAAAGCTGGAAAATCTTTGTGGGCACATCGCCAGGATTGTGCTCCGCATGTTGGATACCGGTACCGGCGCTGATGACCTGTACATCCCCGGTCTCGATACGTCCTTCGTTGCCCAGACTGTCCTTGTGCGACACAACGCCGGCTCGTACATACGTGACGATCTCGACATCGGCGTGGCTGTGCATACCAAAACCGGTGTGGGGAGCGACTTCATCATCATTGAGGACATACAGGTTGCCGACTGGCTTGTGGTCAGGGGTGCCAAACCGGCCCATGGCGAAGTGATGTTTTGCCTTGAGCCAGCCCAGGTCAGCGCCGGCAATCGTATCGAGTGATTTCAGTTCAAGCATGGACACCTCGGGGTTCAGGAACTGATGCGGTGTGATAGCTGGCCTGGAAGATCGACTGGAAGGCATTTCGCACATTCCAGAACGTAAGGGCGAGTAGGACGGAAACAAAGAGGGCGACAGGCAAGCCGCTCGGGGCCATGAACGCGTGGAACAGAACGATATTGGCGGTGATGGCTCCGAGAACAACCAGCGTGAGCGGTACAAAGCGGTTCACGAGCAGTAGAAGTCCGCCGAGAGCCTGCAGCGCCATGATGACTAGAAGTTCATGGGACAGGAATAAACCTCCCATGAACA